>CAIRCM010000056.1 GCA_903877125.1 uncultured Acetobacteraceae bacterium
CGAGTGGGCAGCCGCCACGAGTCAATCATTGCGCGGTCTGGTATTACCGGAGCCACATGCCCTGGCGGCCCGACGTTTCCAGGGACTGTATCTCCGCACGCATGGCCGCACTTCCAGCACGTGCTTTCAGCAAAACAACTGCGCGGAGACTGTCCGCGGCATCGCGATCTCGCCGATCGGACAGTATCGAGATGACCATATGATCGGAATCTGATCCGCGTGAGCCACAGTTCAGCAGATCGAATGGGGGGGAATCGCCATCCGCGCCGCGTTGCCTCCCACCGATTGAATACGCCGCGCGGCGGGCCCGAAGTCGCCCAAGGCCCGGGATTTCAGCGCCGGTCGGATCAGGAAACAACACTGCTGTTGTCCTTGATTTGAAAAATCGTTCCTGAATAAGACCAGTGTTTTTGGAGATTGAATGCACCTTCGCGATCTATTCCGGGAACATCCCAACAGTCTGGAAGGATTGTTCCACGCGCCAAGCCCGCTTCACGCCGGAAATATGACGATTGCGCTGGCAGGAGACCGACATGGCTAAGACGATCACGGCCTCATACACAAACGGGTATTTCCTTTCTGCCGGAACGTTCGCGGTCCTGAATCCCGTCACCGTCTCGTCGTCCGGGTCGATCGATCTTGGCAGCACCACCTACCCAGCGGCGCTTTACGGGACAGGCGCGGCCTGGACGGTCACGAACCTGGGCACCATTACCGGCGACACCAAAGCGGGGCTGCAATTCAACGGCGGCGGCGTGGTCACCAACGCTGGCAGCGGCGTCGTGAGCGGGCACGACGGCATCGTGTTCGCAGCGTCCGCCGGATCGGTCGTCAACAGCGCGACAATCTCCGCGACCGGCGGGTCCTCGGCGAGTGCCATCGGCGTCGTGATGGACACAGGCGGCACCGTGACCAATCAGTTGGGCGGCCATATCTCCGGCGGCGGCTGGGGAATTGCGATCGCAGGCGGCGGTTCGGTCCTGAACAGCGGGGCAATCGCAGGGTCGCAGCGGAGCGGCATCTATCTGGTCGGCGGCACGGACATCGTCACAAACACCGTAAACGGTGTGGTGACCGGCGCATTTGGGATCGTCCTGAACAGCGCCGGTGCGACAGTGTCGAACGCCGGCAACATCGCTGGCGCCGTTGGGGCCGGCATACTCTTTTCGGGCGGCACCATTTCCAACAGCGGATTGATCCAGGGGGCGTGGGGCGTCGAGACCGGTTCGCTGGTCAGCAGCAACACGGTGATAAATTCCGGTGTCCTGTTCGGAGCGACCAACGGCGGCGTCTATCTCGCGAGCGGCAGCGTCACGAACACCGTGCAAGGCCAGATCGGCGGCGCCAGCGGGGTCGTCATCAAGAACGGCGCCGGGACGGTCGTGAATGCCGGCTTCATCGGCAGCACGACGAACGGTTACGCCATTTACCTGGCATCGGGCTTCGCGAACCTCCTCGTCGACGCCCCCGGCGCGACGTTCACCGGCCAGGTGAACGGTGGCGGCGGCACAGCCACGCCGAGCGGCACGCTGGAACTGGCGCAATACAGCGGCGCTGGCGGCGTTCTGAACGGCCTTGGCACCCAATTCGTCGGGTTCAAGTCGCTGACCGTCGATGCCGGCGCGTCCTGGGGGTTAACCGGAGCGAACACGCTCGGATCGGGCGGTACGATGGTGGAACAGGGCAACCTGTCCCTGAACAACGCAACGTTCTCGGACGAGGCATCGACAACGATATCGGGGACCGGCGCTGGCGCCTCGGTGGTGCTGACCGGTGCGGCCGGCAATTGGACCGAAACGACACAGTTGGTCGTAGGTGACGCCACGAGCGGTTCTTTCGAGATCAACGGCTCCGCGACCGCCGCCACCGCGGGCCTTACGCTCGGGCAGAATACCGGCGGCACCGGAGCGATCGCGGTGTCGGGTTCGCACGCGCTGCTGAAGGATTCGGGGACGGTCACGGTCGGTGGATCGGGTGTCGGCGACTTGATGGTTTCCTCTGGCGCGACGGCGACTGTGTCGGGCGCGGCGAACGTGGCCAATGCGTCTTCCGCGTCCGGTTCGGAAATCTCGGTGAATGGCGCGGGATCATCGCTGCGAATAGCCGGGCTTCTGAACATCGGCGGCGCGGGCAGCGCGGCGCTGGACATCGGTGCCGGCGGATCGGTTTCGGTGGCAACACTTGTCGTGGGTGGCGGGACCGGCGGTGGCGGCGACGCGTTCGTTTCGGGTGCCGGCAGCAATCTGACCGTCAGCGGCGCGGCAACCGTCGGCGGGAAATCGCAAGGCGCGCTGGAACTTCTGAACGGTGCCTCGATGGCGGCGGCGACGCTTTCGATCGGCGGCGGATCGACGATCGGCGGCACCGTCGCCGTCGGCCCTGGAAATGTTTTGATCGGCTTGGGCAGCACGTTGAACGTATCAGGACTGATCCAGATCGGCACCCAGATTGGCACGGCGTCGGTCGGAGGCGTCCTCGATCTGCAAGGGGGCACCATCGTTGGGGGGGCCGGGACGTCGCTGAAGTATGGCGCCGCGGGTAAATTGATCGTCACCGACGGCGGCGTCATCGACCCATTCGCAACGTTGGACCTGACAGGCGCCGTGCTGGGCCAATCGCTGAGCGAAGCGACAGTGGCGGTGCTCAACCAGTCTACGTCACCGCAAAGCGAGATCGACGTGGATGGCGGCGTGGCGACGATTGACGCGCCCCTGATCTCGCATAATGGGAAATCCAACGCGAGCAACAAGCTCGCCCCGTGGATCATCGACCAGCAGATTGACGGGAACGGCAACTATATCGGGAACGCCGGCACGCTGGTGCTGAACACCAATTCAGTTGACGCCGGGCAAAAATTTTCGTTCGCCAATCAGGGCTCGGTGGGCGCGGGCGAACTGGAAATCGGCAGTCAGGTCACGGTCGACGGATCGGGCAACGTCGATGTGATCGGGACAGCGGCAATCTCCGGGTTCTCCGGCCTGATCGACAATTACGAAACCGGCGACGAGATCGCGGTCCAAACATACACGCAGGCCGGTTTCTCCCACATCGCGGGATCGACCACTGTCGTCGTACAGGATCTGGTCGGCGGACAGCCCACCGGCACGGTGGAAGGGCAACTGATCTTCACCGACGCCGCCACAGCGGATCAAGCATACTCCGACTACAGGCTGTCGGCGACGGGTTTGGTCGATCTCTTTGCCTGCTTCGCCGAGGGCACGCTCATCGATACCGCGGATGGTCCCGTCGCGGTCGAATATCTAGCGGTCGGCGCCAAAGCCCTGCGCGCGCATGGCGGCGAAGCCGACATCATCTGGATCGGCCATCGGGCGGTCGAAATCGCCCAGCATCGGGATCCCGACGCGATCCGTCCGGTGCGGATCGCGCCGCATGCCTTCGGGCAGGGACAGCCGCGCCGCGAACTGCGGCTCTCGCCAGATCACGCGGGTTACGTCGACAATATGCTGATCCCGATCCGCCGCCTCATCAACGGCGGCTCGATCCGCCAGACCGACGCCCGTTCGGTTGTGTATTACCATGTGGAATTGAAGCAGCACGACGTCCTGCTGGCCGAAGGACTGCCGGCGGAATCCTACCTCGATACCGGCAACCGTCTTGGGTTCGCCAACGGCGGCGACACGGTGTCGCTGCACCCGATATTCTCGGACATCAAGGACCAGGAGCGGCGGGAGCGTGAATCGTGCGCCCATTTCGCGACCGAAGACGCCGAGGTCGCGCCGGTATGGCGGCGTCTGGCGGAGCGTTCCGGACAGCTGGGTTTCGCGCCCGCGCCAGAGACGGCATTCACCCGCGATGCGGCCCCGGTTTTGTCGGTTGGCCGTCGCGATATCCCGCCGATGACATCCAGCGGCGGTTCGCTTTGGTTCGCTTTACCCCGACTGTCGGGGGAGGTGCGACTTCGGTCCCGCGTCGGTCATCCCGCCCAACGGACGCCTTGGACCGACGATCGGCGGGGACTGGGCTTGGGGGTTTCCAGAATCTTCGTGCGAAGCGGCGAATGCGTCCGGGAGTTTCCGGTCGATCATCCGGCACTTGGCCGAGGTTGGCACGATGTCGAGCATGACGGCATCACGATGTGGCGCTGGACGAACGGCGATGCGGTCCTGCCGGGCGCGCTGTTCGACGATGTCGACGGCCCGGTCATGCTCGAACTGCGGCTGTCCTGCCAGACCGATTACATCGTAACCGCCGATATCGAGGACAATAGCGGGGCAACGTGTTCCCAGCGCGTGGTTGGCTTTTAAGTTGGCGTCCCGAGCCGTCTCATCGCGCAAAGGCAATCGCATTTCGCCCTTGCGATTGGAGGATGGTTAGGATGAATGTTCAGCCACGCTGTGGTAGCGTCAATTCGCCACGGGGCCGATCAGCGCGGGATTTACGATCGAATCCATTTCTGCTGCGCCGTGGCAATCCTGGCGACCGAATGACCCCTGTCGAACATTCAGGGGCTCGCATTTCCTTCGATTTCTCGGCAACCCTTCCGTTCAATGGTGCCGGCACACAGAATCGAACTGTGGACCTACTGATTACGAATAACTTCATCTATCGATTTTATGCAATTAAATCAACGATTTATGCTAATGTAGCATAGTCGTGTAGCATACATCAAAAGGAAGATATAGGAAAATAATCATATTCTTACCTTCATGTCCGAGCATGATCGCGCATCGCCTTGAGCTGTTAGCGCTACTTCGCTGCAAGCAACACATTCATATCTATCAGGTTCTCTCCACCCGTCGCCATTCTGTCAAGCGCACGGTGGCTCCGAAACACAG
>CAIRCM010000057.1 GCA_903877125.1 uncultured Acetobacteraceae bacterium
CGACGGCCGCCGCCCCGGCCGACGTGCCCGCGATCCCCGCAGCGCCCCCGGCCCGTCCGGCCGCCGCGCCGGTCGCCGCCCCGTCCCCGCCCGCGTATGTCGAGCCGCTGCCAGCCGCTCCGTCCCCCGCCGGGACCACCGGCAAGCCCGTGTCCTTCGATCCGGGAGCGTCGACCTTGTCGCCCACGGAGTTGGAGGCGCTGAAGGCGTTCGCCGCGCAGCGTAAAGGCGCCGCGATCGCTGTCACCGGCTACGGCGATGCGGTATCCAGCGACCCCGCCGCGCAGGCCACGGCGCTGGCGTTGGCGATTACCAGAGCCAAGGCGGTCGCGGCCGCGCTGGTGGCCGATGGCGTGCCCGCGAACGCCATCCAGACCGGTACCGAGGCCGCGGGTCGCGGCGCGTTCGTTCGTCTGCTAAAGTAGCCCTCTCACAAGCCCAGAAAGGCACGTTATGAGTTCCGATTCCTCCGGTGAATTTCACCGCATCCGCCGTCTCCCGCCCTACGTCTTCGCCGAAGTGAATTCGGCCAAGGCTCGGGCTCGAGCTGCCGGGGAGGATATTATCGACCTCGGGATGGGCAATCCCGACAGCGCGACGCCGCCCCATATCGTCGCCAAGCTGGTGGAGGCGGTGCAGGACCCGAAGACCCACCGCTACTCCTCCAGCCAGGGCATCCCTGGTCTGCGTAAGGCGCTCGCCGGCTACTACGAACGCCGGTTCGGCGTCGCCCTGAACCCGGACAAGGAGGTCATCGCCACCCTCGGGTCGAAGGAAGGACTGGCGAACCTAGCCTCCGCCATCACCAGCCCTGGCGACACGATCCTGGTGCCAAACCCGTCATACCCGATCCACCAGTTCGGCTTCATCATCGCCGGCGCCGGCGTGCGCAGCGTCCCAGCCTCCCCCGATGAGAATATGCTGCGGGCGCTCGACGTGGCGGTGCGCCATTCCGTGCCGAAGCCAACCGCGCTGATCGTCAACTTCCCGTCGAACCCCACCGCGTTCCTCGCCGATCTGGATTTTTATCGGGAGATCGTGGCCTTCGCGAAGAAGCACGACATCTGGGTGATGTCCGATCTCGCCTACGCGGAAATCTATTTCGGCGACAAAATCCCGCCCTCGATCCTCCAGGTGCCCGGCGCCAAGGACATCGCGGTCGAGTTCACGTCGATGTCGAAGACCTACTCCATGCCGGGATGGCGGATGGGCTTCGCGGCCGGCAACGCGCGGCTGATCAACGCGCTGACCCGGATGAAGTCCTACCTCGACTACGGCGCCTTCACCCCGATCCAGGTCGCCGCAACAGCCGCGCTGAATGGGCCGCAGGATTGCGTGGAGGAGATGCGCACCCTCTACCGTGAACGCCGCGACGTCCTGATCAAGGGACTGGTTTCCGCCGGCTGGGACATGCCAAGCCCGGAAGGGTCCATGTTCGCCTGGGCGCCAATCCCGCCGCAATACGCCTCCCTGGGCAGCGTCGAGTTCTCCAAACTGCTGCTCGCTCGGGCCAAGGTCGCGGTCGCGCCGGGCCTGGGCTTCGGCGAGTATGGCGACGGGTTCGTCCGCATCGCCCTGGTGGAAAACAACCACCGCCTGCGCCAAGCCGTGCGCAACATCCGCGCATTCCTGCAATCCGGCTCCAACGTCGCCGACGCGCCGGTCCCGGAAGCCGCAGCATAGTGCGTTTCGCCACCAACGTCATCCTCAGGCCTGACCCGAGGCCCCCCGCAATCAATGCCGGTGCCAATCGCGATCCTCGGGTCACGCCCAAGGTCGCCCTTGGGCGGCAAGGCCTGGAGCCACACCCATGACCCGTCCCCTTTCCGTTGCCGTCGCCGGCCTTGGCACCGTTGGGGCCGGGGTTCTGAAAGTTCTGCGTGAGAATGCCGATCTGATCGCAGCCCGAGCGGGGCGGCCGGTTGTGGTAACGGCGGTTTCGGCACGGGATCGGTCGAGGGACCGCGGCGTGCCGGTGGCCGGGCTGCGCTGGTACGACGATCCCGTCGGGCTCGCCGGCGATCCCGGCGTTGATGTCGTGGTGGAGGCCATCGGCGGGTCGGAAGGCCCGGCACGGGCGCTGGCCGAGGCGACAATTGCCGCCGGCAAATCCCTGGTGACCGCGAACAAGGCGTTGTTGGCGATCCATGGCGCGGCCTTGGCCGCCGCGGCCGAGGAACGCGGCGTCTCCCTGGCCTTCGAAGCCGCCGTCGCCGGCGGTATCCCCGCCATCAAGGCAGTGCGCGAAGGCTTGGCGGGGAACCGCATCTCCCGCGTCGCCGGCATCCTGAACGGCACCTGCAACTACATCCTGACCCAAATGCGTGAGCACGGCCGGGAATTCGCCGACGTCCTCGGCGATGCCCAGAAGCTCGGCTATGCCGAGGCTGATCCGTCCTTCGACGTCGACGGCATCGACGCCGCCCACAAGCTGGCGATTCTGGCGGCCTTGGCCTTCGGCCGCCCAGTGGCCTTCGATTCAGTCTATGTCGAGGGTATCCGCCGCGTTTCCGCCCTGGACATCGGCTTCGCCGGCGAACTCGGCTACCGCATCAAGCTACTCGGCATCGCTCGGCAAACCGAGGCCGGGATCGAAACCCGCGTCCACCCCTGCATGGTGCCCGAGTCCGCGCCGATTGCTCGGGTGGACGGCGTGTTCAACGCCGTGGTGGCCGAGGGGAATTTCGTCGGCCGCGTCATGCTCGAAGGCCGCGGGGCAGGGGAGGGGCCGACGGCCTCCGCCGTGGTGGCCGATCTGATAGATCTGGCCCGCGGCCGGGTAACGCCGGTCTGGGGGGCCGCTGCCTCTGCCCTGTCGTCCGCGCCTTCCGTGCCCATGAGCGCCCATGTCGGGGCATACTACCTGCGCCTGATGGTGGTGGACCGACCCGGCGTAATCGCGGATGTGACCGCGATTTTGCGCGATGAGGGGATTTCGCTGGAGTCGATGCTGCAACGCGGACGCTCGCCCGGCGAAGCGGTGCCGGTGGTGCTGGTGACCCATGAAACCCGGGAAAGCGCGATGACGGCGGCGTTGGCGCGGATTGCGGGGCTGGGGGCGGTTATGGAGGCTCCGGCGATCATACGCATTGAGGTGGGGTAGGGGGCGGCGGGACCTCACTCTGGCGCGGTCGTTCGCTTGTTGCATCCTACCGGGACGAACAGCGTGATCGATGACCAAATGCGAGTCGATATCCGAAATTCCCGATTCCTCGTCGCTGACTTGTCGGACGGAAATAACGGCGCGTATTGGGAAGCTGGTTTCGCCGAGGGGCTTGGCTGGCCAGTCATTTATACCTGCCATGAAGAAAAATGGAACGATATAAAAACCAGACCGCACTTCGATACAAATCGCATGGCCACGATATTGTGGCACCCTGACAAGTTTGGCGAAGCTCGGTCGAAATTGACCGCGATCATCAGGAACACGCTCCCCGCCGATGCGAAAATGACCAATTGATTCGAATTGCCGGGCTTTCAAAGGGGCATGATGCTGGCCGTCTCGCGCGCGGCGCTGTTGGCGTTGCTGGTCGCTGCGCGCCGACGCAAGCGGTGTTCGACAGCCGTCCATTTCCGCCGATGGCTGTCTTGTTTCCAATTGCAGAAAAGCATGAGCCGCGCAGCCAACGCCATTCGTCGCGAGAGTCGGATATTTCGAACAAAATCGACCTGTCGCCTTTCGCCGATAAGCGATACCGGTGCGATCATGCGGGGGAAGGCGTGAAGGGTAAGGCCAAAGGGTGACCAATAAGCTTGGCATCGCGGGTCAGTAGGCGCATGCCCTCGTGCTGCGCCTGGACGAGCAACAACTCGTCGAACGGATCTTTGTGTCCAAGCGGCTGGGCCAACTCGGCCGCAGCATGGCCGGCCGTCAGTGGCAACAAATCCCAACCGATCGTGGTGGCGAACGCCACGACTGAAGCCGGTGCGATCTGCCCTTTTCGGCTGCCGGAGATATGGAAGCTGTGCCACTTCAGTCTCAGTTCCCACACCGAAACGGCCGAGAGCACGAGGGGCGTTCTGGCTTCAGCCATGTGTCGGCGTTCCGCTTCACTCAGCGCGTCGGGGTCGAGTGCGGCCCAAATCGCGATATGTGTGTCGAGCAGCAGTCTCAACGTTCAAGGCCAAGCACTTGCCGGCTGAAGCCTGGATCATCGAAATCTGCCGGCAATGCCACTTTAAGGCCGTCGATCCCAAGGGCGCGGCGAACTAACGCCGCCTTCTCGAAATCCATGCCGAACGTACTGTGTGCCGGAACCATCTCGACGAATGGGCGGCCGTGTTTGGTAACGACGACACGCTCGCCGCGCGCGGCGGCGTCCGCTGCTTCCGCGAATCGGGTCTTGGCCTCGCGTATGGATAGCTCCATGATTCATCTCCGGCGGTACTGCTCGTCCCCGACCCGCTGCGCAGCAGTTTAACACAACGAAGGCCGCTGGGAACGAAGTGACCGCGCCGTTCCAGATTTTGGCCCGCGGGCGCGATAATGTCACGAAAATCGCCAGTACCGCCAACAGCCCAAAGGCGCGAACGCGGCGTTTCTGCATCCCGTGACATGGTGCACTGCTTCCCGCGGTTCGCCGAGCGGAAAGGAACAACAGGTTCACGGATCTATCGATAACCCATGGCTGCGCACGACCGCGCCGCGCCGATGTAGGACGCAATCAGCCAGCGACGACCGCCGCGCCCTTGTCGTCCTTTACTTCGTCGGTGACCACCGTAAACCCAGCCAACGTGTTCGGCCCAAATGTATTGCTGATCGCCACATCCGCGGCGTCGCGCCCATAGGCGATCATGATGCGTCCGATCCGCCGGGCGTTATGCCGCGCGTCGAACACATGCCAATGGTTGCCGAGGTAAACCTCGAACCACCCGGAAAAATCCATCCCGTTGTCATCCGCCGGCACGCCGATATCGCCAAGATACCCGGTGCAATAGCGGGCCGGAATGTTGGTGCAACGGCACAGCGTCAGCGCCAGATGCGCGTAATCGCGGCACACGCCGACGCGTTCGTTGAAGCCTTCCCATGCGGTGCGGGTCGCACGGGCATGGTGGTAGCCGAAAACGATATGTTTGTTCACGAATTCGCAGATGGCCTGCACCCGCGCCCAGCCTTCCACATGCCCGAAGGTGGCCCATGCGAAATCGGACAGACGATCGGTCTCGCAATACCGGCTGCCCATCAGAAACATGAGCACATCGTCCGGCAGATCCTCGATCGGATGTTGCGACAGCGACGCATAGGTCGGTTCCGGCAGTCCGGAATCATGCACCAGGGCACTGGTCGTCAGACGGATGCCACCCGCCGGGGCAACAAGCCGCGTGCACCAATTGCCGAAACTGTCGCGATAAGGGCGCAGCGGCACCGGTGGATCGGTCTGGATACGATCCGGCTCGATCAGGTCCGCGGCCCGCGAATGATGAATGTTCAGCATGACGATCATGGGGATGGGCTGTGTGCATTCGTAACGCACATCGTATCCGACCCGAATTTTCATGAAGCACCTGCGACGAAAGAAGGTGCGCCGAATTCATGCATCGGCGCGACGCAGCATGTCCTCATCCAGGACACGCTCATGCTGATCGAGCGCGCTTTTGGCTCGGTATTGGAATCCGCGCCCGGCAACGGGCAGGATTCGAACGATCGTGTAAGGTCCGGGACGAATGTTGTCGTTCGACCTGTTGACCACGGCGATCACGCGGTCTCCCGCGGCGTATTTATGCTTCACCGCTCGCACCTCACCGGACGTTGGACCGACCCCAGGGCCGGACCGGGGCGGCGCAAGCGCCGCCACCATGCTCAGCCCGCGACCAGGTTGACGGCCGAGGTCTTGCCCTGCTGTCCACGTTCCAGGTCGAAGGAAACCTTCTGCCCTTCGTTGAGACCGGTCATATTCGCCCGCTCAACCGCCGAGATATGCACGAACACATCCTTGGACCCGTCGTCGGGCTGGATGAATCCGTAGCCCTTTTGGGCATTAAACCACTTAACCGTACCTTTTGACATAACCAAACTCCGCCTCCGGCCGGCCCCGGCACGTGTGCAAGGGTTCCGTACTTCTCATGGCGGATGGAACTGGATGAACGCGATGGCTTGCGACGTCTAGGTCTTCCCCAGGCCGAAAAAGCCCAACCGGAAGGTGTGACATGACGGTCCGGCCCGACAAAAGCAAGGACCAAATCGCGCACCCCCGTCAATCGCACGTTTTGAACCCTTCGCGGACGCAAATGCATCGGCGGCGTGACTCCGTCCCGCACCTGCGGTAACTCCCTGCGTTCGCAAACGAAACCCGGGACCAGATCCTCGCCCATGGCCAGCAGCAACGACATCCGCGCCACCTTCCTCGACTATTTCGCCCGGAACGGGCACCAGCCGGTGGAATCCTCCCCCCTGGTGCCGCGCAACGACCCGACGTTGATGTTCGCGAACTCGGGCATGGTCCAGTTCAAGAATGTGTTCACCGGCCAGGAAAAGCGCGCCTACTCCCGCGCCACCACCGCACAGAAATGCGTGCGTGCCGGCGGAAAACATAACGATCTGGACAACGTCGGCTACACCGCGCGCCACCATACGTTCTTCGAAATGCTGGGCAATTTCAGCTTTGGCGACTATTTCAAGGAACAGGCGATCCCCTTCGCGTGGGAACTGCTGACCAAGGATTTCGGCCTCGACAAATCCCGCCTGCTGGTGACCGTCTACTCGGAAGACGAAGAAGCCCCGGTCATCTGGAAAAAGGTCGCCGGCCTGTCGGACAGCCGGATCATCCGCATTCCCACGTCAGATAATTTCTGGCGCATGGGCGATACCGGCCCCTGTGGTCCGTGTTCCGAAATCTTCTACGACCACGGCGACCACATCCCCGGCGGCCCGCCCGGCAGCCCGGATGAGGACGGGGACC
>CAIRCM010000058.1 GCA_903877125.1 uncultured Acetobacteraceae bacterium
GGAAACGGCCCAGCAGCGCCGACACTTCGGCGCCGTCCTGGGTGAAGCGGAAGATGTTGTCCACGAAGAACAGCACGACCTGGCCTTCTTCGTCGCGGAAGTACACGGCCATGGACAGGCCGGACAGACCGACGCGGGCGCGGGCGCCCGGCGGTTCGTTCATCTGGCCGTACATCAGCGCCACTTTCGACCCTTCGATCAGGTTGTGGTGCTCGTCCATCTTGATAACGCCGGCCTCGATCATTTCGTGATAGAGGTCGTTGCCTTCGCGGGTGCGCTCACCCACGCCGGCGAACACCGACACGCCGCCGTGCGCCTTGGCGATGTTGTTGATCAGTTCCTGAATGAGCACCGTCTTGCCGACGCCGGCGCCGCCGAACAGGCCGATCTTGCCACCTTTCAGGTAGGGGGCGAGAAGGTCGACGACCTTGATGCCGGTGACGAGGATTTCGGCCGAGGTCGCCTGTTCGTCGAAGGACGGGGCTTCGCGGTGGATGGGGTAGCGCTTGGTGTAGATGACCGGACCCTTTTCGTCGATCGGTTCGCCGACGACGTTCATGATGCGGCCCAGCGTGCCGGGACCGACGGGCACAGTGATCGGCGCGCCGGTGTCGACCACTTCCTGGCCGCGCACCATGCCGTCCGTGCTGTCCATCGCGATGCAGCGCACCGTGCGCTCACCGAGCTGCTGCGCGACTTCCAGCACCAGAGTGCGGTCCTCGATCTTGCTATGCAGCGCGTTCTGGATGAACGGCAGGTCGCCATCGAACTGAACGTCCACGACGGCGCCCAGCACCTGAGTGACGCGTCCGACAATGTTGCTGGCCATAATGCTATTCCCTTGCGTTACCGGATCACAGGGCTTCGGCGCCCGAGATGATCTCGATCAGTTCTCGTGTGATGTTGGCCTGGCGGGCCCGGTTGTAGTTCTGCGACAGCCGCTTGATCATGTCGCCCGCGTTGCGCGTGGCGTTGTCCATCGCGGTCATCCGGGCGCCGTGTTCACCGGCGGCGCTTTCCAGCAGGGCGCGGTAGATCTGGATCGCCAGCGCCTGCGGCAGCAGACGGGTGAGGATGGTCTCCTCATCCGGTTCGAAATCGTATGACGCGTCGGTGCTTTCGGCGACCTGGCCTTCGGGCGGCGGGGGCGCGGGAATGATCTGCTGTTCCGTCACTTCCTGGGCGATCACCGATTTGAACCGGTTGTAAACCAGGGTGGCGACGTCGATCTCACCGGCTTCGAGCATCGCGGTGACACGATTGGCCACGTCTTCGGCGTCAGCATATTCGATCCGCTTGCGACCGGCATAGCTGATGCCTTCGACCAGGCGGGATGCCAGTTCGCGGCGCAGGTAATCGCGTCCCTTGCGGCCGACGGTCAGGATTTTGACCGTCTTTCCCTCAGCCTCCAGCTTGCGTGCCAACAGCCTCGTCGCTCGGCCGATGCTGGAGTTGAACGCGCCGGCCAAACCGCGATCGGCGGTGACGGCGATCAGCAGATGCACCTGATCCTTGCCGGTCCCGATCAGCAGTTGCGGCGCGTTCGGCGAGTTCCCGATGGAGGCGGACAGCGCGCGCACCATGCGCTCCATCCGTTCGGCATAGGGACGCGCCGCTTCGGCCTGCTGCTGCGCACGCCGCAGCTTCGACGCCGCCACCATTTTCATGGCGGAGGTGATCTTCTGGGTCGATTTCACACTCGCGATGCGGGTGCGAAGTGCCTTTAAGCTGGGCATGGCGGCATCAGCCCCTTAGGCGAAGGATTTCACGAAGCCGTCGAGGAAAGCGACCAGCTTGTCTTCCGTCGGCTTCTTGATCTCCAGGTCGGTGCGGATCGCATCCAGAATGGCAGGCTCGCGCGACTTGATGTCGGCGATCAGCTGCGACTCGAACGCGCCGATACGGCCGATGTCGAACTTGTCGAGGTAACCGCGGACGCCGGCGAAAATCGCCACCACCTGCTCCTCGACCGGGATCGGCTTGTACTGCGGCTGCTTCAGCAGTTCCGTCAGACGCGCGCCACGGGCCAGCAGCTGCTGGGTGGAAGCGTCGAGGTCGGAAGCAAACTGCGCGAACGCGGCCATTTCGCGATACTGCGCCAGTTCCAGCTTGATGCGGCCGGCAACCTGCTTCATGGCACGCACCTGCGCGGCGGAACCCACGCGGGACACGGACAGACCGACGTTCACCGCCGGGCGGATGCCTTTGAAGAAGAGTTCCGTTTCCAGGAAGATCTGGCCGTCGGTGATCGAGATCACGTTGGTCGGAATATAGGCGGACACGTCGCCGGCCTGGGTTTCGATGACCGGCAGAGCGGTCAACGAACCAGCGCCGAGGGCGTCGTTCATCTTCGCGGCGCGTTCCAGCAGGCGGGAATGCAGATAGAACACGTCGCCCGGATAGGCTTCGCGTCCCGGCGGACGACGCAGCAGCAGCGACATCTGACGATAGGTGACGGCCTGCTTCGAGAGATCGTCATAGAAAATCACGGCGTGCTTGCCGCTGTCGCGGAAGAATTCGCCCATTGTGCAGCCGGTGTACGGTGCGAGGAACTGCATCGGCGCGGGGTCGGACGCGGTCGCGGCGACGACGATGGAATATTCCATCGCGCCGTTTTCCTCGAGCGTGCGGACGAGCTGTGCGACCGTCGAACGCTTCTGCCCGACCGCGACATAGATGCAGTAGAGCTTCTTGTTCTCGTCGGTGCCGGCATGGGCACTTTTCTGGTTGAGGATGGTGTCGATGATCACCGCGGTCTTGCCGGTCTGGCGGTCGCCGATGATCAGCTCGCGCTGGCCGCGGCCAACGGGGATCAGGGCGTCGATCGCCTTCAGGCCGGTCTGCATCGGCTCATGCACCGATTTCCGGGGGATAATGCCGGGGGCTTTCACTTCGACGCGGCCGCGGACGACGTTGGTCAGCGGGCCTTTGCCGTCGATCGGGTTGCCCAGACCGTCGACAACGCGGCCGAGCAGGCCCATGCCAACGGGAACGTCCACGATCGAGCCGGTGCGGGAGACGGTGTCGCCTTCGCGGATCTGCCGGTCGTCGCCGAAGATCACGACACCGACGTTGTCGGTTTCGAGGTTCAGCGCCATGCCGCGCAGGCCGGCACCGGGGAATTCGACCATTTCGCCGGACATCACGTTCTGCAGGCCGAACACGCGGGCGATACCGTCACCGACCGACAGGACCTGACCGGTCTCGGCGACGTTGGCTTCGGTGTCGAACGCGGCGATCTGCTTCTTCAAGATCTCCGAGATCTCGGCGGGGCGGATCTCCATATTACGCGGCTCCCTTCATGGCGTACTGCAAACGTTGCAGCCGGGATTTCAAACTGGTGTCGTAGAGGCGGGCACCGATCCGGACGACCAGGCCGCCGAGCAGGTCGGGTTCGACCTGCTCATGTATGTTCACGTTGCTGTAGCCGGCTTCGATCAACCGGGCACGCAGCTGGTTGCGCTGCACGTCGCTCAGCGGCTGGGCTGACGCGACATGGGCGGTCGTGATCCCGCGGCGTTCGGCCACGAGGGTGGCGAAGGCTCCGACGATGTCGCGCAGCACACGCAGCCGCCGGTTGGCGGCGATGACGCCGACGAAATGGCTGACCGTCTTGCCAAAGCCCTGGGCTTCCAGGACCGACAGCGCGGCCTTGGTGGAGGTGGCAACGTCGATCAGCGGCGATTCGATCAGCCGGCGGAAATCGGGGGTGTTATCGATCAGGCGGCCCAAACCCTCCATCTGCCAGACCACATGGTCAAGCTCGTTGAGGTCGGAGGCGTGCGCGTAAAGCGCGGACGCATAGCGGTCAGCAAGACCGCCGCCGGATGCGATTGTGGTCGCTTCAGACGCCACGTGGTGTTCCATATCCTGGGCCGCGGGTAAACGCGGGCGTGACAAAGGGCCGATTGTTCCCACACGCCGCAAGGGGGTGGGTTCGACCGGCAGCGGGGCGTCTAGCATGGGGTTTCCGGGCAGGCAACACGGTGTGCGGCTGGAAAATGCGCGACATGCGGCAAGGTGCCAGCGGGTTTGGCGGGAAAGGCGAATTTGCGCGTTCATGGCGCTGCAATTTTCGCGCTGATCCCCCTTGGCATGGCAGCACGATTGCGCACCCCGACCTGGGATTGTATCGGCCGGAGTCCCCGCTATCCTCCCGGCACGACCCCGCGGGAGACACTGACAATGCCCATATGCGCCCAGCGTGGCCCCGGCGTACTGAGCCTGGCATGAGCGAACCCGCCATCGCGGTCACCGGCGGCGATTCCGTCTATTTCCCGCTGATCGACGAACTGCGCCGATCGCTGATCGCTGCCGCGCCCGGCGCGCCGCCGGCGTTCGGGGTCATCGATGCCGGCCTCACCGAACAGCAGGTGGCGTTTCTGCGGGACGAGGGAGCGATCGTGGTGCGCGTGCCGGATCACCCGTGCTTCCCCGCGGGCGCGCTGCGCAAGCGGCCGGCGCTGGCGGCCAATTTCGGCAAGCTGTGGCTCGACCGGCTGTTTCCGGGATACGAGACGATCCTGTGGCTCGATGGCGATACCTGGGTGCAGGACTACCGAGCGGTGGAGATGATGCTCGGGGCGGCGCAGCATAAGGGGGCGCTGGCGATCGTGCCGGGCGGCGGGCGGTATTGGGAACGGCAGGTGGAGCTGCGCTTTCTGTTCGGCGGGATTGGCGGGCTGGCGCAGTTGCGGACGTTCAATTTCAAGAACGGGCGGCACGCGGGGCTGCCATTGAAGGTGCTGCGCGATCTTGGGACTCGGGCTCTGCTGAACGCGGGCGTGTATGCGCTGCGGGCGGATTCGCCGCATTGGGAGGCGCTACGGCGCTGGCAGGCCTATATTTTCCAGCATGGCGGCAAACCGTTCACATCCGATCAGATCGCGATGGGACTTTCGGTCTATCAAGACGGCTTGCCGGTCGAGCTGCTGCCGACGACCTGTAATTATATCCGGCCGTGGCGGGTGGATCTTAGCGTTCCGGCCATCGTGGAGTTTTACTATCCGTATCCCAAGGTCGGGATCGTGCATCTGGCGGGGCAGAAGGCGATTCGGTTCGACGAGAACGCGACAGCGGAGGTGCTGGATTTGGAGGACCGGCCGCATCGCGTCAGCCTACGCTACGGACATTTTCAACGGACGGCACGACAACATTGGTCAGGTCATACCGGTCAGCCTCTCGGCTGACAGTCCGCGACGGACAATTTTCAGGTTGGTGGGTTCTTCGTCTACCACAACAGTTTGACGGAATACGCAGCGAAGGCGCCATCGGCCGTGACGATAACCATGTCCTCCACCGCTTCGTCATCCAACATCGGCGCGAATGCCTCCCACGGGACCGGAGGGCATTCATCCTTGCCCAGCCCGAAAACCGGCTGCGGTGCCTCCCGGGAGGTGCTGGGCAGCCGGGTGAATGTGCGGGCTGGACGATACCGGCCGAGTTGCCGCAGGCGACTGGATGAGGCACCGATTTTGTTCAACACGAAGGCACGAAGGCGCGAAGGCACGAAGACGATGCCGTGGGCGAGGACAGCAGGTCGCCGTTTCGCGGAAAACGTCGTGTGATTCATGCCTTCGCGGTGAACGGAAGCGGTCATGCCACCGGCTTGGACGGGCCGGACAGGGCGGAAAATTTAGAATTTTCGTTTCGGGATCTTCGCCCGATTGCCCTGCCGGGAGGTGCCTTCCGTCTCAGAACAGCCCCTCGATCTCCCCTTCCGCGTTCAGCATGATCGACTCCGCGGCCGGGACACGCGGCAACCCGGGCATGGTCATGATGTCGCCGCAGACCGCCACCACGAACCCGGCACCGGCCGACAGACGCACCTCCCGGACCGGCAGCGTGTGCCCGGTCGGGGCGCCCATGACGGTGGGGTCGGAGGTCTGGCTGTACTGGGTCTTGGCGATGCAGACAGGGACCTCGCCGAAGCCGGCATCCTCGAACGCCTTGAGGCGTCGGGCGACGGCGTCGGGGACCGAGATTCCGTCGGCACGGTAGATGCCTTTGGCGATGGCCTCGATCTTGGACGCGAGCTTGCCCTCCAGCGGATAGAGCGGCTTGTACGCGGCCTTCTTGCCGTCGATGTGCTTGACCACCGCGTGCGCCAGGGCTTCAGCCCCTGCCCCGCCATGCGCCCAATGGGTGCAGGAAATCGCTTCGACGCCCTGGGCGGCCATGGCTTGGCGAATCGCCTCGAACTCGGCTGGGGTGTCGGAGGTGAAGTGGTTCACCGCGACCACCACCGGCAGGCCGAATTTCTGCATGTTTTCGACGTGGCGGGCGAGGTTGGCGATGCCCTTCTTCACGGCTTCGACATTCTCGGGCCCGAGGGCGTTGCGGGCGATGCCGCCATGCATCTTCAAGGCACGGACGGTGGCGACGATCACCGCGCAGGACGGTTGCAGACCAGCCTGACGGCATTTGATGTCGAGGAACTTCTCGCCGCCGAGGTCGGCGCCGAACCCGGCCTCGGTCACCACGACGTCGGCCAGTTTCAGACCCAGCCGCGTGGCCATGACGGAGTTGCAGCCATGCGCGATGTTGGCGAAGGGGCCGCCATGGACGAAGGCGGGGGAGCCTTCGAGGGTCTGCACGAGGTTGGGTGCCAACGCGTCCTTGAGCAGCACCGACATGGCGCCATCGGCCTTGATGTCGCGGGCGGTGATGTTCTTGCCGTCCCGGGTCTGGGCGACGATCATCTTGCCCAGGCGTTCCTGGAGGTCTTCCAGGTTCCTGGCGAGGCAGAAGACGGCCATGACCTCGGACGCGACGGTGATATCGAAGCCGTCTTCGCGCGGGAAGCCGTTCGCGACACCGCCCAGGCTGCCGACGATGGAACGCAGCGAGCGATCGTTCATGTCCAGGCAGCGGCGCCAGGAGATGCGGCGTTCGTCGATGCCCAGGGAATTGCCCCAGTAGATATGGTTGTCGATCATCGCGGCGAGCAGATTGTTCGCCGAGGTGATGGCGTGGAAGTCACCGGTGAAGTGCAGGTTGATCTGGTCCATCGGCACGACCTGGGCATAGCCGCCGCCGGCCGCGCCGCCCTTCATGCCGAAGCTGGGGCCCAGCGACGGCTCCCGCAGACAGATCGCGGCGCTTTTGCCGATCCGGTTCAGCGCGTCGCCCAGGCCTACGGTCGTGGTGGTCTTACCCTCGCCGGCCGGGGTGGGGTTGATGCCGGTGACCAGCACCAGCGCGCCATCCGGACGGTCCTGAAGGCTGGACACGAAATCCAGGCCGATTTTGGCTTTGTACTTCCCGTACGGCTCGATGGCCGCATCGGGGATATTCAGTTTTGTCGCGAGTTCCCCACTGGGGCGCAACTTGGCGGCTCGGGCGATTTCGAGATCTGGGTTCACGGACATTTTGCCTCCCGGCGGGTTATGCCGATTTCCTTCAGTGCCGCGTCGATCGCCGCGACCGCTCGGGACATGTCGTCCGGGCCGATCGCGCCGATGCAGCCGACGCGGAAACTGGGGGTCGGCGTATTGAAGAAATTGCTGATCAGAATTTCCCGGGTTTTCAGGGCGTCGACGAATCGCTGCAGGTTCCAGGCGGGATCGTCAGGCGACTTGATCACCACGATGATAGGGCCCTGCTGTTCCCGCTTCAACCAAGGGGTCAGGCCGAGTGCGACCATACCGTCGTAAAACGTGTGGGCGTTGGCGGTGTAACGGGCCAGGCGTGGGGCGCGCCCGCCCTCGGCATCGAAGAAATCCAGCGCCTTGTTGAAGGCGGCGACGATCTGCGCGGGTGGGGTGAAGCGCGGCCGGCCGGCGTTGGCGAAGACATCGGCCAAATCGAGCGACCAACTGCCGGCGTGGCCCTTCTCCGCCAGCAGGCGGTCGATGCGGCAGACGGCGAAGGCCATACCGGGCAGGGCTTCAAGGCATTTGTTCGCGGTGAAGACGACGCAGTCGACCTCCGGCTGGCGGGACAGATCGAGCGGCAGGGCGCCGAAGGCCGAGACCGCGTCGACGATCATCCGGCGTCCCCTGGCACGCACCGCCGCGCCGATGGCGACGGCATCGTGGATCACGCCGGTGCCGGTTTCGGAATAGACCTGCCCGACATGGGAAATGGCGGGATCGGCGTCCAGGGCGGCCGCGATGACGGCGGGGTCGGTGGGTTCGTTGGGCGCGATCGGCAGGACAACGGGAATGCGGCCGGCTTCACGGGTGAGCCGCGTCATGCTTTCGGAATAGCGTCCGGTCGCGGGAACAAGGACCTTGCGACCGGGGGGTACGAAGCTGCGAACCGCGGCCTCGATCGCGAAATGGCCACCGCCCGGCAGCGGTAGTGCGACGTGCTCCCCGGTTATGCCACCGGCGATGGTTCGGACACGCTCCAGCACGTTGGCGTAGAGCGCTTTGAAGTCATTGTCCCACGGCGCGATGTCCTGAGCGAGCGCGGTGCGCACCTCGGGGCGGGTTGTGACGGGGCCGGGGATCAGCAGAAGCATGACGGCAAGCTCGCACGACACTGGGGAGAAATCCACCCACGGGGGTATTTTTACAACCGGACGCGATGCTATCATGCGGCCATGAACCTCGCTCTGCCCGATTGGGTGCCCTGGTGGGTCCCGCTCGTACTGCTTCTGCCGGCGCTGCTCTTCGGGCTGGCGTTCTTGGCGATGCCGTTCAGCGTCATTGGCTTGAAGAGCCGTCTCGAAGCCATCGATGCCCGGCTGGACGAGATTCAATCGGAGCTGCGGCACCTTGCGCCCCGCGGTGCCCGGGGCGAGGCGGACTTCGACGATGTTTACGTACCCGTGCCAACGCCGCGCCGGGCGGAACCGCAGGTACAGCCCGTGGCAACACCTCGGCCGCCGATCCCCCGGCCGCTTTACGCCGACGATGATGAGCAGCCGGATGACCGGCCGCCCCCGCCGCCGCATACCAGGCCGGTGCGGCGTATGGACCCGCCCCGACAGGAACCGCGGGTCACCTGGCCTCGTTCATAATAAAACCGACAGGAAAACGTCATGATTTCTCGCCCCTTGCTGCCCGTGCCGCGCCGCCGTCTGTTGAAAGCCGGCGGCGGGCTTGCCGGGATACTGGCGCTGGGCAAGGCGCCCGCCTTCGCACAGGCCACGCCCAAGAAACTGGTGCTGCCGAGCATCACGCCGGCGCCGGAGGCGAGCGGGGTGATGCTGGAGTGGATGGCGAAGGAAATCACCGCCCGGTCGAAGGGCGAACTGCAGGTCGAATTTTTCGGCGGCACGCTCATGACCAAGGAAATCGACGTCATGAACGCCGTGAAAACCGGCAACGCGGCGATCGGCACGCCATCGGGCGCGGCGGCAACGATCTTCCCGGAAATGGGCGTGTTTCTGGTTCCTTATTTGATCCAGAATTATGCTCACGCTTACAAGATTCTCAATGGAGCCACCGGCGACAAGCTGGATGCGGTGTTCCAGCAGAAATACGGCGTGAAGGTCCTGAATTTCTTCGACCTGGGGTTCCGGCATTTCTGGAATTCCAAGCATGCCATTGCCGACCTGCACGATCTGCGCGGGCTGAAGCTGCGGACACAACCGTCCAAGGTCTTCACCGACACGGTCAACGGCCTTGGCGCGGTGGCCGTGCCACTCGGGTGGGCCGAGGTGATCACGGCGGCGCAACAGGGGGTGATCGATGGCGCGGATCTGCCGGTATCGAACATGGTGCCGCTGAAGGCGTACGAGGTATCGAAGTATTACTCGATGACCGCGCACAATTACGGTTCGACGGTGACGGTGATGAATTTGGCCTTGTGGAACGGCATGTCCAAGGAACAACAGAAGTTGCTTCTGGACGTCAGCCGGGAGGGTCAGACGATGATCCGCGGCATGATGGCCGATGTCGACAGCGAGGCCGGGGCGAAGAAGCTGCTGGAGCCGCATGGGATGGCGGTGAATGCGCCGGATCGGGAGCCGTTCCGCAAGCGTGCGATGGAGAAGGTTTGGCCTGCGTATCAGAAGCAGTATGCCGAGCTGTGGGAGGAGATTGTGTCGGTCAAGGCCTGAGGGCGGACCGTCCGTCCCGTCGTGGCTCGTTCATGACGGGACGGGGTGGTCAGGTTGTCCAGGATTCGGCGCCCAGCGGCGTCAGGTGGACGCCACTGGCGGTTCCCTCGGCGGCGTTCAGGGCCTTGATGACGGCGATGCGGCGATCCGGCGGTACGATGAACATCATGAAGCCGCCGCCACCGGCACCGGACACCTTGCCGCCGATCGCCCCATTGGCGAATGCGAGATCGTAAAGGGTCTCGATACGGCCGGTGCTGATGCCTGAGGCAGTGCGCTTCTTTGCCGCCCAGGAGCGGTTGAGAATTTCGGCCATACGGGGGATTTCCCCTCGCAGCAGGGCCTCTTTCATTTCCAGCGCGTCGCTTTTGAGCTGGTGCAGGCTGTGCATGACGTCGCCGGGTTGCGACTGGCCGCGTTCTCCGGTCATGCCGCGTTGCTGTTCGACGATGATCGCTTCCGACCGGCGGATGACGCCGGTGAAGCAGGTGACGATGGAGGTTTCGAGTTCGTTCAGCACGGCGGGGGCGACCCGGAGGGGATTGACGATGACGCGGTCGCCGGCGTGGAACTCGATGAAATTGGTGCCGCCGCCGGCCAGTCCGAGGCGCAGCGGCACGCGTGCGCGGATGGTGGATTGCCGGGATCGCACGGAACCTCCAATTTTTCGAGATAAGCAATTTACGATTGGTTATCGAGGATCGGGCGGAGGAAGGAAAGCAGATTTCCACCGGTGAAGAGGTGGCCGGCGACCCCGGCGGCGGCGGCCGCCGCCATGTCGGTCGGCTGATCGCCGATCATCACCGATCGGGCGGGATCGAGGTTCCAAGTCTCGATCAGATCGAGCAGCATGCCCGGTTGGGGTTTGCGCCAGGGATGGGCCTGGCGGTAGGCGTCGATGGCCGCATCCGGGTGATAAGGGCAGTAACGGGCGTCATCGATCGTGCCGCCAGCCGCTCGGGCGGAATCGGCGATCCAGTCCAGGAGGTCGCGGACAGCGGCTTCGTCGTAGAAGCCGCGGGCGACGCCGGACTGGTTGGTGACAATGAAGACATGCCAGCCGGCCTGGGTCGCGAAGCGGATCGCGTCCAGCGCGCCATCCACCCATTCGAACCGGTCGCGCGAACCGACATGGCCGTGGTCGACGTTGATGACGCCGTCGCGGTCGAGGAACAGGGCTTTTCGATGCAGGAGGGCGGGGATTTCGGTTTGGGCGCGGGCGAAGTCGTCGGGGACGCCGATGTCGCGGAAGTAGCCTTCGGCCAGTGTGCCGCGCAACGCGCCAGCGGCGGCCAGTGCGGGCATCGCGTCGGCCTCCAGCGAGCAGGCGGGGCGCAGATGGTCGAGCAAGGTTCGTTTGAACAGGTAGACGCCGCCGTTGATTGTGCCCGGGGTGCCCGGTGCGGGGCGCTCCTTGAAGGCGGTGACCCGGTCGCCCTGGAGATCGACGACGCCGAAGCGGGATGCGTCGGGCAGATGGCGCAGCACGATGCGGCCGGTCACGTCTGGCCCGTCATTGGCGGCCTGGGCGAGAAGGTTCGCCAGGTTGCAATCGAACAGGGAATCGCCGTTGCAGAGCAGGAAGCGTTCACGCAGGCGATCGCGTGCGTGGAAGACGGCGCCGCCGGTGCCGGCCCGGAACGGTTCCTCGGACAGGCCGATGGTGGCGGGACGGGGCAAGGCGGCCTGGATTTCCTGGGCAGCGCGTTCGATTTCGGCTGAGAGATGACCGGTCAACAGGAGAAAATCCGTGACGCCGTAGCGGACGAACTCGCGCATCAGCCAATAGAGGAAGGGACGTCCGCCGCAAGGCAGGATGGGCTTTGGGGTGTTCGCGGTCAGGGCGCCGAGGCGGGTGCCGAGGCCGCCGACGAGGATGGCGCATTGGGCGACGGTTGCGGTCATGGGGCGGGGTCGCCGTAGAATGAGGTGAGACGATGTTCCGGATTTCGGGCCGGGAGGCGGTTCTTGTTTAGTCTGGGGATCGGTTCCTGGCGAGGGGCCGAAACCGCTGGGACGGAACGCCATTGACGCTCGTGGCGACGGCCTTATCCTCGGTTTACGGAGGAGCCCCAAAACGTGACAATTCCCGCCTCAGGCGCGATCGACTGCGACATCCACCCGGCCTTGCCGGGGACGCATGTGCTTCTGCCCTATATGGACGCGTATTGGCGTGCCCATGTCGAAATGCGGGGGTTGGAGCGCGACAATTACAACGCCACCGCGTTTCCGCCGAATGCCGCGATCAACGGTCGTCCTGACTGGCGACTTGCGAAGGGCGTGCCTGGGTCAGACTTCGATGCGCTGAAGGCGCAAGCGCTGGATGTGTTTCAGCCGAGGTTCGCGATCTGCAATGTGCTGCATGGCGGGCCGGCGATTTTCAGCGAGGACCTTTCGGCCGCGTTCTGTCGCGCGATCAACGATTGGGTGGCGGCGGAGTGGCTGGACCGGGATCCGCGGTTGCGGGCGTCGATCGTCGTGCCGCAGCACAGCCCGGAACTGGCGGCGAAGGAGATCGAGCGTTGCGCGGCCGATTCGCGTTTCGTGCAGGTGCTGCTTTGGGAGATGGCGGAGGTTCCGTTGGGGCGGCGGCTGAACTGGCCGATCTATCGCGCGGCGGACGCGCACGATCTGCCGATCGGGGTGCATGCGGGGAGCAGTTTCCGGCATCCGCCAACGAACCTCGGCTGGCCGTCGTATTATCTGGAGGACTACGTTTCCTGGTCGACAGGGTTCGCCGGGGTGCTGAATTCGCTGATCTCGGAAGGCGTGTTTACCGAGTTTCCGCGGCTGAAGGTGGTTTTGCTGGAATCCGGGGTGACCTGGCTGCCGGGCTGGATGTGGCGGGCGAACAAGACGTGGCGCGGGGTGCGGGCGGAGGTTCCGTGGCTCGACAAATCGCCGGCGGATTATGCGCGCGCGCATGTGCGGCTGAGCATCCAACCGTTCGACGGGCCGCCGGATCAGGCCAAGCTGTTGAAGGTGATCGAGGAGATCAACTGCGAGGACATGCTGATGTTCTCGACGGATTATCCGCACTGGCATTTCGACGGGACGGACGCGTTGCCGGATGGACTGCCGGAGGGGCTGGTGCGGAAGATTCTGACGGACAATGCCCTCAAGACCTATAGTCGGTTGAAATGACCCACAGGGAGAAGCGCCCATGAACGTCGCCGTCACGGATCGCCAGCCCGATACCGCCGCGCAGTCGAACCTCGGGTTCGTCGATTGCGATGTGCATCCGTTCGTCAAATCCTCGGCCGATTTCGACCCGTTTCTGTCGCAGCGCTGGCGGGAGCTGCGGGCTTCGATCGGGACGCGGTCGCGCACGACGTTTCAGGGCGCGCCGAATTACCCGCGTATGTCGCCGGGTGTGGGGCAACGGATGGATTCCTGGCCGGAAGGCGGCGGCATGCCGGGATCGGACCTGAAGATGATGCGCGAGCAGCTGCTGGATAAGTTCGGCGTCGCCTACGGGATGATGATGCCGCTGGTCGGCGGCGGGTTGGGCGAGCGGAATGTCGAATTCGGGTCGGCCTTGTGCACTGCCGGGAATGACTGGCAGGCGCAGGTTTGGTGCGATGCGGAGCCTCGGCTCAAGGCATCGGTGCAGGTCAATATCGAGCATACCGAGGCGGCGATCGCGGAGATCGAGAAGCGGGCCGGCGATCGGCGTTTCGCGCAGGTGATGATCCCGCCGCGCGGGTTGGAGCCGCTGGGACGGCGGCGTTACTGGCCAATCCTGGAGGCGTGCGCGGCCAACGGATTCCCGATCGCGCTGCATCTGGGAGGCGCGTCCGGGCATCCTTCGACCGGGGGCGGCTGGCCCTCGTACTACCACGAGGAACACCCGTCCTATCCGCAGTCGAAGGAGGCGCTGGTCACCTCGCTGGTGATCGAGGGCGTGTTCGAGCATATCCCCAACCTCAAGGTCGCGCTGGTGGAGGGCGGGTTCGCCTGGCTGCCGTCGCTGACCTGGCGGCTGGACAAGCAGTACAAGCGGCTGCGCAACGAGGTGCCGCATCTGAAGAAGCTGCCTTCGGACTATATCCGCGACCACATCTGGGTCACGACGCAGCCGATCGAGGAGCCGGAACGGCCGGAGGACCTGCTGACGACGATGGAATGGATCGGGTGGGACCGGATCATGTTCTCGACCGATTATCCGCATTGGGACCAGGACGATCCGCGGTATGCGATCAAGGTGCCGATGCCGGCGGCGGAGAAGCAGATGCTGTTCCGCGACAATGCCATGTCGTTCTACGGCCTGACCTGATCCGATGGCTCGGCATGTCGTCGCGACCGTCGGCGAGATCGCGCCGGGGTCCTGCAAAGCGGTTACCGTCGCAGGGCGGCCGATCGGGGTGTTCAACGTCAATGGCGAGCACTACGCGCTGATCGATCGTTGCCCGCATGAGGGCGCGGCGCTGTGCTGGGGGCAGATCACCGGGCGGTTCGAATCGGACCGACCGGGCGAATACCGGCTGACCCGGGTTGGGGAGATGCTGCGCTGCCCATGGCATGGGTGGGAATTCGACATCAAGACCGGCGAATCGTGGTGTCATCCGGAGAGCGTGAAGGCCAGGACTTATCCCGTAACGATTGTGCCGGGCGAAGCACTGGCCAAAGGTCCGTTCGTGGCGGAGACTGTTCCGGTCAGCATCGAGAACGACTACGTGGTCGTGGAACTGTAAGCAGAAAGGACGAGGAAATGGCCGAAGACAACCGCCGCGCCAAGGGGCAGGCGATGCGACGCAAGCTGATGGGCGAAGCCTATGCGGCGAAGCTGGACGGGTCGGTGTATCAGGACCCGATCATGCAGAAATTCGCCGAAGTGACGCAGGAATGCGTGTTCGGGACGCTGTGGACGCGGCCGGGGCTGGATCTGAAGACGCGGTCGCTGATCTGCGTGATCTCGGATGCCGCGACGGGGCGGACGCCGGAGCTGGTGCTGCATTTGCGCTTCGCGCGCAACCAGGGCTGGACCGAGGACGAATTGGCCGAGGCACTGCTGCACCTCGCGGGTTATGTCGGCGCGCCGCTGGTGCGGGAGGCGATGCTGACTGCGACCGAGGTGTTCAAGGACATGCGCGAGAACGGGTAATTCAGCGCGGCGCCGGCGTTACATGAGCTTCCCATGGAGGAAGCCGAGCGCCGGCAGCGGCCGCCAGGATCGGGGGAGCTCGTTCCGGCGGATTGGGCGGATGCTGTAGTTGGGGGCGGGTTGGCGCGATCGGCTGAGGAAGCCGGCGTAGGCCATGACCTGCTGTTCCCGCCATGCCCGGTCCGCCAACGCGGCTTGGCGGTTCGGGAAAATTTCGGCCACGCGGTGGGTGCGCCCGATGGAGGCCACCACCGCCCAGAGCGTGTCGTCGCGGACGCTGCTCAGGCTGATCGGTTGGTTCATACGGAAAGTCTGACGGCAGGCGGCAAACGAATCAAGTACCGATCGCGCGGCGCGGTTGCTCCGTCCCTCAGGCTTGGGACTGGGAGCCGGCGGCGGGGTAATGCAGGATCTGGTAATCGCTGTAGAACGGATCGACGCCGGCCTGTTGTTCGAACTGGGCCTGGAATTCCCCGAAATTTTGCTCGTATTGGCGTCCGCCGTCCGGGTCCATGATGTAGACGACGGTTCCGGATGGGGAACCGTCGCCTCTGACCCCCGCCATGACGCGATCGTGCAGACCGGCGGGGACGACGCTGGAGACCCACAACAGGCCGTAGCTTACGAGCATGCGATGCCAGCCGCCGACGTCGGGGTTGAAGCGGGGTTCGCGGATCAAGCCGGTGGCGGCAACGAAGGCGTCGCCCTGTGCGGGTGGAATCGGTGTGTCGGTATCGTAATAACCGAGCCAGGGGGCGCCCATTGGCACGACACATTCCCGCACGCGGTGGTAACGGCGTCCGGTATACCAGGATTTGACCATGGCCATGGCCGCGGACCAGCATGTGTTGCCGGTTGGCTGCGCATAGACTGGGCGTACGCCGGGCACGATGAAGGAGTAGGGCATGGGCGGTTCCTGTTATTCTCGGCTTCGTTCGCCGCGAGCATGGCAGGACGCAGCGGGCGGGGACACTCATTTCAGGATAAAGGTTCCGTGAGCCCGGCACCTTATGGCTCTCGGGCACTGGGGATATACATAGTGCACACGATCCATGGAGGGACCGATGATCCTGATTGGGCAGTATGACTCGATCTTTGTGCGACGGGTCGGGATCGCGATGCATCTGTACGGCATGACGTATGAGCATCGCCCGTGGTCGGCGTTCGGCGACGGCGATCGGCTTGCCGTTTTGAACCCGGTGCGGCGGGTGCCGACCCTGGTGCTGGACGACGGGGAGGTCCTGGTCGAAAGCGGGGCGATCCTGGATTATCTGGACGAGACGGTCGGTCGGGATCGGGCCCTGATCGCGGACAGCGGCGAGAGACGGCGACGACATCTGCTGATTTGTGCGTTGGGCAGCGGGCTGGCGGACAAGGCGGTTGCGCTGATCTATGAACGCGTGATGCACGAGGCGGCCTCGGCGGCGTGGACCGAACGCTGCCGGACGCAGATCGGCGATGTGCTGGACGTTCTGAACGCCGATTGCCCGCCGGAGTACTGGTTTGGCGCTCGGGTGGGGCATCCGGACATCATGGTTGCTTGTGCGCTGCGTTTCCTGCGGGACGCGCATCCCGGATTGTTCGACGCCGCACTCTGGCCGGCGCTGGCCGCGCATGCGGCGCGATGCGAGGCGCTGCCTGCGTTCCAGGCGGTGTCCCAGCCATTCGTTCCACCGAAGCGATAGGCCCGAGGTTCGGGTTTAGCGCTGGGCCATTCTTGTGGCTCGTCGGGTTGGGGCGCGTTGACAGAGTGCTTGTCCGGGGCGAACAGAGCTGAAAGATCGGAAGGAACGCGCCATGGCTCCCCTCCCCCTTCAGGGGAAAATCGCTCTTGTGACTGGCGCCGGCCGCGGGCTTGGGCGGGCGTTTGCCGAAACCCTGGCGGGATTGGGCTGCGATCTGGCGATCCATGGCATGCGCGAGCATGGGCCAGCGGAGTATGGGGAGGGCACAACCCTGACCGACACGGCGGCGCGGATCGCCACAGAGTTCGGGGTGCGCGCGATCCCTGTGCTGGGGGACCTCACGCGGATGGAGGATGTGGAGCGGGTGGTGGCCACCGCCGAGAGCCTCGGGCCGCTGCATGTGCTGGTGCATAACGCGGGCGGGGACATCGCCGCGGCGGGGGGCAAACCCGATCCGAACGATGCGGTGATGGTGAAGGAAGAAGACGTCCGGTCGGTGCTGGAACGCAATCTGTTCAGTACGATCTTCGTCTGCCAAGCGGTGGCCCGGGGCATGATGGAACGGCGGGCTGGGCGGATCGTGACGATCAGCTCGATCGCGGCGTATGGCGGACGGACGAACGGCGCGATTTATGCAACGTCGAAGGCTGGGGCGATCCACTATACGCGGTGCCTCGCGGCGCAGCTTCGGCCGTTCAACGTGACGGCCAACAGTATCGCGCCGGGGGATACGCGGACCGGGCGATTCCTCAACACGCGGGAGGTGGATCCCAACCGTCTGAAAACCGAGGGCACGCTGGAACGCATTGCCATGGTCGACGAGGTTGCCCGCGCGGTTGGGCTGTTCGCGGGGCCGATGGGCGAATTCGTGACGGGGCAGGTGCTTCGGGTGGATGGCGGAACACAACTCTTGCCGGCATGATTGGGACCATGAGCGAACAAACATACGATCTGATCGTCATCGGCGGCGGCATTGCCGGCATGGTGGCGGGTACGCGGGCCGCCGAGCGGGGGCTGAAGGTGGCGGTTCTGGAGAAGGGGGAGGCGGCGGATTACCGGTGCAATACGCGCTGGTCCGGCGGCATCGTCCATGTCGGCTACGTCGATCCGAAGGAGCCGGCGGCCAACATCGCGGCGGGGATCGCGCGAAATACGCAGGGGTTTACCGACCCGGCGTTGGGTGAGGTGCTGATCGCGCAGACCACCAAGGTGATCGACTGGATGCGGGTGCAGGGGGTTCGGTTTATCCGGACCGGGCCGCTTTCGTATCTGGCATGGACGATGGCGCCGCCTCGGGCGCTGGTGGCGGGGATGGACTGGAAGGGTCGCGGGCCGGACGTGATGCTGCGGACGCTGACCGAACGGCTGCGGAAGTTCGGGGGATCGTTGCTGCTTGGCACGAAGGTCGAGCGGCTGGCAATGCGGGATGGCGCGGTCGCGGGCGTGGAGGCCGGGGGGCAAATGTTGCTGGCGCCGGCGGTGGTGATCGCGGATGGCGGGTTTCAATCGAATACCGATATGATCCGGCGGCACATCATGCCCCGGCCCGATGGGGTGAAGCAGCGCGGGGCGGAGACCGGCCTCGGCGATGGGATCCGGATGGCGGAGGAGGCGGGGGCGGCGATCACGGCGTTGGATTGCTTCTACGGCCATCTGTTGTCCCGGGATTCGATGACGAATGAGAAGGTTTGGCCATATCCGGAACTGGATGCGATGGCGGTGGCGGGGATCGTGGTGGATCGCGCCGGTCGGCGGTTCATGGATGAAGGCAAGGGCGGGGTCCATATGGCGAACATGCTGGCCCGATCCGAGGATCCGCTATGCGCGACGCTGATCATGGACACGCCGATCTGGGAAGGTCCGGGACGGTCGGCTCGGATTCCGGCGAATCCGGCGCTGGAACGGGCGGGCGGAACAATTTTGCGGGGTGGGACGTTGCGGGAGCTGGCGGGGGCGGCAGGGCTGGACGGGGATGGGTTGGAGACGACGGTTGCTGCCTACAACGCGGCCTGTGCGTCCGGGGATTTCGGGGGGTTGTCCCCTGCCCGCTCGACCGAGAAGGCGAAGCCGATGCCGATCGCGAAGGGGCCGTTCGTGGCGATTCCGGCCTGTGCGGGCATCACCTACACGATGGGGGGCATTCGGATCGACCGGGATGCTCGGGTTTTGCGGCCGGATGGCAGCGCAATCCCGGGGCTGTATGCGGCGGGGGCCGCGACGGGCGGGATCGAGGGCGGGCCGGCCATTGGGTATACTGGCGGGCTGTCGAAGGCGGCGGTGTTCGGGTTCAGGGCGGCGGAGCACGTCGCGGGGGGAAAACAATGATCTATATGGTGGAAATGGCGCTGATCGCGACCGATCGGCGGGTGGAATGGGACGCCTGGTATCTGGCGCACATGCATAAACTGATCTCGATCCCCGGTATCCGGGCGACGCAACGGTTTGAATCGCTGAGCGAATGCGCCTCGCCGTTCGTGGCGCTGCATCAGGTGGATGGGCCGGAGGTTTTTTCGTCCGATGCGTATCGCGCCAAGGCGGGGCCGGGCGGGACCGGGGAATGGCAGGTGCTGATGAACAATTGGTACCGCAACGTGTTCGACGGGATCGATGCCACGCCGGAGGTGCCGATGGATGGGGCGCTGATCGTGGTGGAGGACGGGGCCTCGGCGGGGTTGGTGCCGATCAGTTGGATGCACTCGGTGGGGTTGGACAAGTCGTCGGAGCGGCGGGCGATCGGTGTTGCCGCGCGGTTGGACGATGTTCGGGGGTTGATCGGGCGGAAGGGCGTGCGGATTTGCAAGCCGTTGACGCCGCGGCTGGTTGAAGCCGGTGTCTGACGAATACGGGGCTTTGCCGGATCCGGACAAGGCTTATCCGGTGGTGCGGCTGCTGGTGAAGCACGGGACCGTGCTGTCGGTGGCGGTTGGGCTGGTTTTGGCAGTTTCGGGAATTTGGATGGCTGTTGCTGGGTTCGGCTGGGGGTGGGCCCCGGCCGGGGTGCTGGCTGGTGGCTTCGCCGGGTTGATCATGCGGAGTTACGTGGAACTGGTGCGGTTGATAACGGAGATGCTGTTGCCCCGGTAAGGTGGCGGCTGCAAGCCGATCCGGGCCAGTCAGGCGTGGACGGCAACAGGGAGGATAAACGATGCGTCGCCGGAAGTTTCTTGCGTCGGCTGCCGCGGCAGCGGTGCCCACGAAATTCGCGATCGGCCAAGGGACCGGTGCGGGCACGAACAAACTCATGCGCTATATCCCGACAGCCGACCTGTCCGTGCTGGACCCGTCCTGGACCACCACGCAAGTGTCGATCACGCACGGGTATTACGTGTTCGACACTTTATTCGCCCTGAACAGCGCGCAAAAGCCGCAACTGCAAATGGCCGAAAGCGCCAGCGTGTCGGACGACGGGCGCACCTGGGACATCAAACTCCGCGACGGGCTGAAATTCCACGACGGGGAGAAAGTACTGGCCCGCGACGCGGCCGCCAGTCTCCGCCGCTGGGCGGCGCGGGATGTGTATGGGCAAACCCTTGGCGGTTTCGTCGACAATTTCGGTGCGGCCGACGATCGCACGTTGCGGATCAAGCTGAAATCTCCGTTTTCGCTGCTGCCGGACGCGCTGGCCAAGCCGAACGGCATGCTGCCGGTGGTGATGCCGGAACGGCTCGCGAACACCGATCTGAGCAAGCCGAATACGGAGATGGTCGGCTCCGGCCCTTACCGTTTTCTGGCGAAGGAGTTCGTATCCGGCGGCAGCGGCGCCTACGAGAAATTCAAGGACTACATCCCCCGCAACGAAAAGCCGTCCTGGGCGTCCGGCGGCAAAGTCGCGCATATCGAACGGATCGAGTGGAAAATCGTCAACGATGCGTCCACCGCCGCATCCGCATTGCAAAAGAACGAGGTCGACTGGTGGGAGCAAGTGCAGCCCGACCTTTTGCCGCTGCTGCGCAAAAACAAAGACCTGACGGTCGAAAATTTCAACACCGTCGGTTTTTTCGGCTGTATGCGATTCAATCATTTGCAACCGCCATTCGATAATCCCGCCATCCGCCGAGCCGTGCGGCTGGGGATGAACCAAGAGGATTACATGAGCGCGGTGACAGGGAGCGATCCGTCGATCTATCGTTCCTGCAAGGCCTTGTTCCCATGTGGCACCGAGTACGGGGAAGAAATCGGTGCTGGCCAGATGACCGGCGATGTCGCTGCCGCGCGCGCGGCTTTGAAAGCCGCGGGATATGCCGGAGAGAAGGTCGTGATCCTCAATCCCGCGGACGTCCCGACCATCGGCCCGTTCGGCCTGGTGACTTACGATTACCTCAAACAGATCGGCATGAATGTCGAGCTGCAATCGATGGACTGGAACACGCTGGCGCAGCGGCGCACCAAATCGGACCCGGTGGACAAAGGCGGATGGTCCATTTTCCACAATTGGTGGCTTGGCACTTCGTTTTCCAACCCCGCCATTTCCGTTGTGCTGCGCGGCCTGGGCGCGAAAGGCTGGGCGGGATTTTTCTCGAACCAGAAAATCGAGGATTTGACGGTCGAATGGACCAAAACCCCGGACGACGCCGAGCGGCTGCGGCTGGCGCAGGCGATCCACCGTGAAGCGATGGACGCGGTGCCGACTGTCGTTCTCGGTCGTTTTTTCATTCTGACCGCGCACCGCAAGGGCCTACAGGGATTGTTGGAGGGCACCGCGCCCTTCCCGTGGAACCTGAGGTGGAGTTGACGGAAAGCCGGTTGGCGGGCGCGACCGGTTTATCCGTGCCGGTTAGACGACACCGAGCCGTTTCAACAGCGGTCCCATCGTGAGGCCCTGAACGACGACGGAGAAGCCGACGGCGGCGAAGGTCGCGATGACGATGTCGTCGTGGAGCGGGATTGATTCGGGAACCGTCAGGGCCAGCGCCAGGGCCAGCGCGCCGCGCAGGCCGCCCCACCACAGCACGTGCTGCATTGGTGCAGGCATCGCCCAGCGGGTTCGGCTGAATGGCAGGCAGAGCGGGTAGACCGTCAGCGCTCGGGCAGCCAAGACGATGGCCACGACGATCGGCAAGTGCCACCAGCCCAGCCTCGCGAAGGGGGTGCGCGCGGCGGTCGCGCCGATCAGGATGAAGACCAGGGAATTGGCGATGAAGGCGGCGAATTCCCAGAAGACGACGACGAAAGCGCGGCCCTCGGCGGACAGGGCGCCGGGGCGGTCCTCGGCCAGCACGCCCAGATTGCCCATGACCAGGCCCGCCGCGACGGTGGCCAGGACGCCGGACAGATGGAGGTGTTCGGCGGCGAGGAAGGAGCCGTAAGCGGCGGCGACGGTCACGGCGGTTTCGACCATGCGGTCGGGGCTGCGGCCGGCGACCAGGATGCCCAGCCAGCCAGCGACGACGCCAATCAGGATACCGCCGCCGGCGGTGGCGATCAGGGTCAGAACGATGGCACCGGCGGTACTTTCGGTGCCGGCGACCCAGGACAAAGCGAGGGCGAACAGGACGGCGGCGACGCCGTCGTTCAGGAGGCTCTCGCTTTCCACCAGCAGGCGCAGGCGGCCGTGTACGCCGGTGTCCTTGAACATGGCGATGACGGCGACCGGGTCGGTGGCGGCGATCAGGACGCCGAAGATCAGGGCGGCGGGCAGCGGCCAGTGGAGGAGGCAGATCATGCCCAAGGTGACGGCGGCGGCGGAGACGACGGTGCCGATGGTGGCGAGGGTCAGGACCGGGAGCGCGTCGCGGCGGAGTTCGTGGGCGTGGATGAAGAGGGAAGCTTCGAACAACAGCGGCGGGAGGGCGACGTCGAAGATGAAATCGTGAGTGAGCGCGAGGCCGAAATCAATGTGCGACAGGGCCAGGATCGCGCCGGTGACGACCAGGCCGACGGTGTAGGGCAGGCGCAGGCGTCGGGCCAGGATCGCCACGACGATGGCAACGACGAGCAGGGCGACGATGGGGGCGACGGTGGTCATGGGGCAGGTTTGCTCAAATGGTGGGGCCGTTCTATCCCGAGGCGTCGGAGCAATAACAGGAGGGAGCGAACATGGACCTCAATCTCAGGGGCAAGACGGCGCTGATCACGGGCGCGTCCAAGGGCATCGGACTGGCGAGCGCGGAATGTCTGGCGGAGGAAGGGGTCAACGTGATCCTGGTCTCTCGGACGCTGGCCGATCTGGAGGGCGCGCGGGCGCGGATCGCTTCGCGGCATAATGTGAACGTGCAGGTTCACGCCTACGATCTTTCGGACAGCGGCAACATCGACAAGCTGGTCGCCGAGCATGCGGGGATCGACATATTGGTGAATAACGCGGGGGCGATTCCGGCGGGGGATCTGCAGGCCATTACCGAGGACCGGTGGCGGCAGGCGTGGGATCTGAAGGTGTTTGGCTACATCAACATGTGCCGGCGGTTTTATGCCGAGATGAAGTCCCGGGGGCGCGGGGTGATCGTGAACGTGCTGGGCGTGGCGGGCGAGAAGATGGACCGCACGTATATCGCGGGATCGACGGGGAATGCGGCTTTGATGGCGTTTACCAAGGCGCTCGGCGGGTCGGCTGGGGACGACAAGCTGCGGGTGGTGGGGATCAATCCGGGTGCGATCGCGACGGACCGGCTGGTGACGATCATGAAGACCCGGGCGCAGGATCGTCTGGGGGATGCGGGACGGTGGGAAGAACTGATGGCGCCGCTGCCGATGGGGCGGGCGGGGACGCCGGAAGAGATCGGCTGGATGGTGGCGTTTCTGGCGTCGGAGAAGTCGGCCTACACGACGGGGACGATCGTTACGATCGATGGTGGGGCTGCCAATCGGGGGCCGATGTTCTGACGGAACGGCTTAGGCTGTCTTTCAGCGACCCGAGCTGGCGGCCGGCAGGGGGAAGTCGGTGAGGGGCAAACTATCAAAACGGAAGAAGAACTCGTATGAATGGGATACTGTGTAGGGATTCGGCAATCGCATGGGCCAACCCTATAAAATCTGACTGAATTTCGATGATGATTGACCCTACCGGCAAGTTCAGTTGGCAGCGATCCAGAAGCAGGTCGTCCCGTTATTCACAGAAGATGGCGATGCCTGGCAATTCCGGGGCGTCTTCATTTTTCAAAAGCCTGCAGCCAGGAGCGTGAGATGCAACTCATGGCGCTGTGGACCACGGATCGATCACGGCGACACCGGCAGCAGTGAAGGCACTCGTGTCGCGGGACGCGACCGCGAAATTATGTGCGGCAGCGGTTGCGGCGATAAAGCCGTCGGGCATCGGGAAACCTCTGCCGATCGTGCGTGCCCGGACGGCGAGTTCGGCGTACCGGCGCGCCGCACTGGTATCGAATGACAGAATGCGGTCTGCAAAAAGTTCCAGCACGCCGCCGAGCACGGCTGTCAGCTTCTCCTTGCGCCGGCCCTCGGGCATCGCGCCGATTCCGAACATCAATTCGGCGACGGTGACGCTGGACAGGTACAGCGTCTCCGCGACTTGCGCATCGAGCCAAGCCTGAACCGCCGCAGCCGGCTCGGGCTTCATCGCCTCCGAGACGACGTTCGTGTCGAGCACGATCATTCGAAACGGAGCGGCTCAGCAGGCTGGGTGTCGCGAGCTTTCTCGATGGCTTCGACATCGGTGTTGGTCAGGCCAATCTTTCGGCTCATTTCCGCCAGCGCGGAGCCGAGGCGAAGCCGGCCTTCTGGCCGCACGGCATCCTCCAGGATCGCGCGCATCTCGGCCTCCGTGCTGCGATTGTGCTGAGCGGCCCTGACCTTCAGCGCGCGATGCGTCTCGTCTGAGAGAGTGCGGATGGTAACGGCAGGCATGACAGCGTAGTCCCATTCGCAATAAAGCATGGCAGCAATATGAGATAATGTTGTCGTGCGTCAAGCGTACCAAGCCACGCTCAGGCGCTGCCCTGCCGAACACAAGGTTCGAGGATCAAGCGTCGTCGTCCAAGCCCTCGCCTGAAACCGCGTCGAGCCGGGCAACCACGGGTTTCGCGACCTTCGACCGCGTACTCATTCAGCGTGCGGCGTCCGTAATGACGGGACCTTTCGAACCAACCTGTCCGCCGCGCGAATGAGCGATCGGTGACGTTTCCGTCGCAAATACGGTATGCCCACCGCCGGACTCGAACCGGCACGCCGTTGCCAGCTGCGGATTTTAAGTGCACGCGCGGCTGGGCAGGTCATTGAAATCGAAGAAGGAACGAAAAAGCCTGTGCAGCCCAGCCGTGCAGCGCCAGCCTGGTCGGTGCCAGGGGGTTGCCCTGCATCCGTCGGGGCTGGTACCACGGTGATGCTGATGCGTGGGCGCGTGGTGGAACGGTAGACACCAGGAACTTAAA
>CAIRCM010000059.1 GCA_903877125.1 uncultured Acetobacteraceae bacterium
ACAAAATCCTCCGCCACTACGGCGGCAGTCTCAGCCGCCTTTACAAAGTCCGCGAACGGCGGGAGGTATCCTTCCTGCGCGAACGCGACCGGAACCCCGACACCTGGCACATCAATTGGCGGGACCTCCGCCCATCCACCGTGCGCATCGCGCTCGGCTGCCGGTTCGGCGAACCGCCGCCCCCCATCGTCCCCAGTTGACGCCGCTCGGCGTCACCCCCATCGGCGCGGCCTCACCGGCCGCGGGCACCTCGCCCACGCGCCGGCGCTCGCACGTGGGCTTTCGGCCAGCCCCGGGCAGTCGCATATGGAGTCGTCGGCTGAAAACGTGACGGCCTTGCCTCTGGGGACCGCCGGAGCGGGTTCAGCGACGGCAATAGGGGCCGGCCGCGCCCCAGGCGGCAAACAACTCTCTTCCAACCCCGCCGCCATTGCCTGCGCCCGCGAGTACTGGAATTGTCCCCTGCAACAGGAGACAACGTCCATGCCCAATCCCACCGCCCATCCCCGGCACGCCGCATGATGGAACGAAAATACGGGGTCACGCCCTACGTGATTCTCATCCTCGCTTTGACCTTCATGTGCAACGTCTTCCTCGGCGAGGAAACCCGCGCGCTCGGTCTCTCGGTCCCGATGATCATCAAGGAATTCGGCATCAAGGGCACCGATCTCGGCTTCGCCCAAACGGTGGCGGGTTGGGTGGGCATCGCCGGGTGGTTCGGCATGCTGCTGATCGCCGACGGCCTGGGCCGAAAACCCGCCTTCCTATGCGTCCTCCTCGGCTACACCCTCACCGGGCCGCTGATCGGATTCGCGGGGAATTTCATCCAGTTGGCCTCCCTGCTCGGACTCGCGGCGATCTCCCGGAACACCGGCACGATCAACTACATGGTGCTGGCCGAAACTGTGCCACCGCGCATCAGGGCCTTCGTGCTGTCCTTCCTAAACAGCAGCGTCGTGCTGGCCTATATGATCACCGCCTTGCTCGCCGGCTGGATGGTGCCGAAATTCGGCTGGCGCTGGCTGTTCTACATCGATGCCACCTGCATCCTGGTCTTCCTGATCGCCTGGTGGAAAATGCGGGAAACCGAGCCGTTTATGAATGCGCGGCTGCACCGGGAGAGCCAGGGGAAGCGCCAGCGTCCCGATTTGTTGTTGCCCTGGCGCAAATACCCGGGGCGGGCGTTTCTGGGGTTCTGCATCCAGGTGGTCTACCTCGGTGCCTACCCGTCGTTTTCTCCCTGGCAGACCGCTTGGCTGGTGAACGAGGTCAAACTGCCCTACGTCCAGTCCACCGATTGGGTGGCGATCTGGCTTGGGGTCTCGGCGTTCGCGTACTGGATCTGCGGCTGGATGTCGAACCGCTTTGGCAAGAAGGTGGCCGTGCCGGTGTTCGCCGGGCTGGGCGGTTGCTTCTTCCTCGCGATCATCTTCGGCACCTGGACCCAATCCCAGATTTTCTGGCTCGGCATGGGCCTGAACTTCTTCGTCACCGGGCATTATGGATCGGGCAGCTACGCCTATGTGAACGAGCTGTTTCCCGCGCAAATCCGCGGATCGGTGCAGGCCAGCTTCGCCATCCTGGTCGGCTTCGCGGTCAGTTTCGTGCCGACGATCCCGCCGTGGATCGCGGGCAACGCGATGGACCATATCTCCCTGGGCTTCCTGTTTCCAATGGCGCTGACGTTTGCGGCAGCGTTCATTTTCCTGTTTATAGCACCGGAAACCGCGCAAAAACCGCTGGAAGACGTCGTCGAGGAGGCGACAGCGACATGACCTCCATGGAACTCTGGAACCACTGCGAAAACCCCTATCCCTTCGTCCCGGCCGAGGTGCTCGATGCCGCCGATTCCGTGCGGGCGAGCCTGCCGAACAAGTATTGCGATCCGAAGATCGCAGCCGGTCTCTACGACGAAATATGGGAAGAATACCGCCAGTGCGACGATATCGGCCTCCATATCGTAACCAACGAGCACCATTCCGGCATCAATAACCTCTGGGCGGCCAGTCCTGTCATCACCGGAATCGTGGCGAGCCTGACGCGGAAAGTCCGCATCCTCTCGCTGGGAACGCTGGTCACGGTGCGTCCCGATCCGGTGCGAGTGGCCACGGAATACGCAACGATCGACGTCATCTCCAAGGGCCGGCTGGATATCGGCTTCGTGAAATCCGGCGCGACCGAGATGGTTTCGGGCAACGCCAACCCGATACACATCCGCGAGCGCGAGTGGGAAGCGATCGATCTGATCGAGAAATCGCTGACCTCGCATGACGGCCCATTCAGTTGGGAGGGCAAGTTCTTCACCCACCCCCATGTCAACGTGTGGCCGCGCCCGTACCAGTCGCCACGGCCGGATTTCTGGGCCGCGACGTCAGACCTGCCAACCTGCGCGGAGCTCGGACGGCGGGGGTTCGTCAATACACTGCTGTTCGGCGGCTACGACCGCACGCGCAAGGCCTACGATGCCTATAAGGATGCCCGGGCGGCCGCCGGCCTCCCGAAGGCCGGAGAAGATCGTTTCAGCTACATGGCGTTCTGCTACGTCGGCGAAACCGATGAGGAAGCCATGCGGATCGGCCAGAAAATTCCCTGGTTCCTGACCGTCAGCATCAAAAGCGCGCCGCAGTTTTCCAAATTCCAGCCGGGGGCGGTGGCGCCCGAGATGGCACCGGCGGCATGGCGCGGCGGGGCATCGAAACGACCGACCGACCTCAGCGTCGCCAGCCTGATCGCGCAAGGGCAGATGTTCTGCGGCAATCCCGATACCGTGGCAAAGCAGATCAAGGAATTCCGCCAGCGTGTGGGCGGGGTCGGGCGGATCATCATGATGACCCGCCAGGGGCTGGTGACCCACGCCCAGGCGATGAAGAGCTTCAACCTCGCCGCGAAGGAGGTCCTGCCGCAACTGCGGGACCTCCCGCCGATCGATGAGGAGCGGCGGGCAGCATGATGAACCTGGAGATTCTGCGCCGGGGCAGCGGCCGGCCGATCCTCATCGTGCACGGGGTCAACCCGGTGTCGCCAAAGGCGCCGTTTCTGGAACCCCTGGCAGCGCATGGTTCGGTCATCGCGCCGTCGCATCCGGGTTTCGGCGCCTCCCCGATGCCTCAGGATTTCGAGACGATGTACGACCTGGTGAACCTCTACCAGGATGTGATCGACGATCTCCCGGGTGATGACGTGACGATGATCGGGCTGGGTTTCGGCGGCTGGATCGCGGCGGAGGTCGCGGTGACCCGGCCGGCGAAGCTCCGCCGGCTGGTGCTCGCCGATCCCGTGGGCATCAAACTCGGCGGACGGGAGGAACGGGATATCGCCCATTTCTTCAACACCCGCCCGGATGAACTGACCCGGCGGGCCTGGCACGATCCGTCCCGCATCCCGGAAGGCTGCTACGGCCTGGGCTGGCAGGCGACGATCGATGAGCGGATGTCCGATGCCGAAATGGTGACGCTGGCGCGCAATTGGGACTCGCTGTGCCTCTATGCCTGGACGCCGCACATGTACAATCCGCGTCTGAAGGCCTGGCTGCGGCGCATCGCGGTGCCGACGTTGGTCCTATGGGGGGAAAGCGACGAAATCGTTACGCCGGACTATGGCCGCGGCTATGCCGGGCTGATTCCGGGGGCGCGATTCGAAACGATCGCCGGGGCCGGACATCATCCGGAACTGGAACAGCCGGCGGCGTTCGTCGATCGTGTGGTGCGGTTCATGGCGGAGAGCTTGGGGTCATGATGTTCATTGTGCGGACAGACGGCCCGGCGCCGAACCTCGCGATCAAGATGACGCGGCGGGCGACGGACGGATCGGGTAAAACCGATTATTTCTGCGTCGGCGATCCCGGCGATTTACCGGTCGTGCCGGTCCATGACGGCTGGTACGCCGACGATCGCGGCGGCGGGGTCGCGATCTTCGGGCAGGGCAAGTTCTGGGAAGTGCGCGACACCCCGTTCTCCATCGTCGAGGCCGACGACGGCGTGGCCGAACGGTCGGCGGCGCCAGTGGCCGAGATCGTAAACGTACGCGGGGCGATTTTTGGCGTATGACCTTAAATCAGGCACAAAGCCCGCAGTTCCCGCCTGAGTTCCGCCGGCAGGTCGCCCATACCCAAAACCGGGCCGGAGTCGCGCATATCTGCCGGCGCGTCTTCGGCCTTCAGATACCGCCAACCCTGGAATGCCTTGGTCACGCGGCCCTCCAGCGGCACCAGTTCGGGGTCCAGCACCAGCGCGCAGCAGGCCGAACCGTCCTTGCGGGTATCCTCCACGATATCCAGCAGGCGTTGGCGCACCAGCATGGTGCCGTTCACGACCCAGTAGATCGAACCGCCCGCCAGCACCTCGTCCCTCCGTTTCGGCGCGAACCGGGTCCGGTGGCGCAGCGGTGGATCGACCCGCAGCCGCTCGGTCTGCCAGGCGCGCAGTTCGTCGATGTCGCGGATGCCGACGGCGAGTTTGGTGATGTGCAGCATGCGTCCGACTCGAATGAGACCGGGATCATGCCACCGCGTGTGCCTCTTGGCGATGGCACCGCCGCGTGCTGGGATGGCGCCCAACCACACGAGAGGAGACTGACATGGCGAAGGGCATTCTTGCCGTTGGCTTCGATTACACCAACGCCCACGCCGACGAATTCCACGACTGGTACGATCTGGAACACGTCCCCGAACGCGAACGCGTCCCCGGTTTCGGCACCTGCGAGCGCTGGATCAGCGTCGCCAATCCCAAGCATGCGGTCGCGACCTATGAACTCGACAGCCTCGATGTGCTGCAAAGCGACCCCTACAAGGCGATCGCCTACGGCAACCTGTCGGTCTGGTCGAAGCGGGTGACCGCGATGTGCGAGCGGCTGATGCGGTTCGACGGCACGCAGACGCTGCCGGGCGACGCGGTGGCGCCGGCCAAATGCGGTGCGTTGCTGGTCAACGCGATGAACGTGGATCCCGAGCACGAGGCTGAGTTCAACGACTGGTATGACAACGAACATATCCCGGCGCTGTCGAAGGTGCCCGGCACGGTCTGCGCGCGCCGGTTCAAGGACATGCAGGGCACGCGCCGCTACCTCGCGCTGTACCACCTGGAATCACCGGAAGTGACGATGTCCGACGCCTGGAAGACCGGTGCGGGCACGCCCTGGAGCGCCAAGCTGCGCCCCCATTTCCGCGATCATCTGCGGCTTTTGTGCAAGCGCTACGTGCGGGGTCAGTGAACCCGAGCGATTGCGCATTTGGAATGGCGGCCGGCGATTTCGCAGGTGTTGACCACTTTGCCCGCGAGGTTCCAGACCTTGACGTCCCAGTGGGGGGCATCCCGCCGCTCCAGCGTCATGAAGCCGAAGCCGTCGATCCATGAGCTGAAATGGTCAGGCTGCGCGCCGGGGGCGGGGGTGGTGCCGGGGGGCAGCGTGTCGGGGATCGGCACGGTGTCCTCCAGCGTGCCGGAGAAGCCGGCGATGAACTGCGACGGGTGCGGCGTGGAGAAATCCACCTGCTGCCAGACATGGTAGTGTCCGGCGAGCAGGGTATCGATCTTGGGCGGCAACAGGTCGGGGTTCAGCGAGCCGAACACCGCCTGGATGGTCGCATTGCCAGGCCGCAGGTGCAACTGGCCACCTTTTTCGGACGCGGAAAGGCCAAGGATCGGCTTGTGTGTCGCAAGGAAGGTGAAGGAGGCCGCGCGCGACAGGTCATCGATCCGCCGGTAGGCGGCGACGATCGGGGCGGCGAGCGGGTCCTTGGGGTCCAACGGTTTGCCCTCATCGGCGAAGGCCAGGTCCATCACGACGATCTGCGCCCCATCGCCCAGCGGCACCGCGAAGACCGGACTGTCGTCGCCGGTGATATCATGCGCGGGATCGTTGCAGTCGCGCGCCGGGGTCCAAGGGTTCGGGTCGATGAAGCGCATCCAGCCCTGGCCGGCTCGGAAGCAATTCTCGTGATTGCCGCGTACCAGCACCCAGGGGGCGGCGCGCAGCAGGGGCTGGGCAGGGGCAAAAAAATCGGCGTTCCACGTGTCCCAGCCATAACCCCAGGGAGACTCGGAGCAGCCGGGCATCGACTCCGGGCAGGCGTTTTCGCGGTACTGGTAGTCGCCGACATGCACCACCAGATCGGGTTTCCAGGCCGCGGCCAAAGCGGCGATTTTGGCGAACGGGTATTTGTTCACGTCGTTGCACGGCTGCACCGCCTTGCCCTTGATCCGGCAGCCCGTGTCGCCGATCACCACGATCCGGTCGGTCCGCGGCTTGGGCAGCGCCAGCGACCGGCCCGCGACCGATGCGGTCTGGGTGTTGGGCGGCAGGGTTGCCTCGCAGGACGTGACCGGGAATACGGACGGCTTGGAGTTGGCCGGCGAAGAGGCCGTGGGGCGCAATGGCTCGGAGCCCGCGGGCGCCCGCACCGTCATCGGCTGCTCATGCCCGTCTATGGCGATGGCGGGGCAGGCCTTGGCCTCGGTGATCACCCGCACGATGGCCACGCCGTCGGCGCCGCGTTCGACGAAGCTGACGAAATCGGGTTCGGCGGCCTGGGCGGCGGTGCCGACCACAAGACTCAGAAGCAGTGTGAAGACGCGCATGAGGGACCTCTTGGTGCCCCCGTCGTATGTCGCGCGGGTTGGTCCGGTTCAACCGGGGTACAAGCGATATCATGATGTCGTCATCTTGACCGCCGCGACCGCGGGGCGTTCAGTCGCGGCAACGGAGGAAGCGGCACGATGCAAACTCAGGTCTATGTCGGAACATCCGCCCGTACCGGCGGGTCCATCAGCGGGGTCTTTCGCCGTTCGGCCCACGGCGGGGCCTGGACGCATGCGATCGCGGGGTTCGCGGACGATACCCATGTGCATGCGATCGCGGTGCATCCGGATGATCCCGCGACCGTGTTCGCCGCGACCAGCACCGGGCTCTATCGCAGCCGGGATCGGGGCGACCGCTGGACCCGGCTGGTGGCGCCGGAAGGCGAGGAGCAGATGTGGTCGGTCCTGGTGCATCCGGACGACCACCGCGTGATCCTGACCGGCTGCGCACCCTTGGCGGTCTATCGCAGCGACGACGCCGGGGAAGCGTTCCGCAAAATGCCGCGCCCGGCGATCGGGGAGCGGATGGTGGACTGCTTCGCCTCCCGCATCATGCGCATGAGCGTCGATGGTGGCTCGATCTTCGCGGGATTGGAGGTCAACGGCGCGATGCGGTCGGACGACGGGGGGGAAAGCTGGATCGACTGTTCCGATCCCCTGGTGGCGCTGTCGAAACAGCCGTTCTACGAGAGTGCGATCCTCTCGAAGGACAAGGCCGAGGGCATGCTGGACGTGCACGCGGTCTGCTCGGCGCAAGGGGCGACCTTCCTGGCGCTGCGGATGGGGTTGTTCCGGTCGGTGGATCGGGGGGCGTCCTGGCAGGATCTGGGGATCGGGCAGCACGCGGCGCATTTGCGCTACGGGCGGGATATCGTGGTTTCGCCTTGGGATTCTTCCGACATGTTCGCGGCGGTGGCGGATTCCTCGCGCGGTGTGGCGGGCCGGCTGTATCGCAGCCGGGATGCCGGCGCGTCCTGGAAACAGATCGATCATTCCGTCACCGTCGCTTCGACGATGATGGCGGTCGGGCTGACCGCGGCGGACCGCAAGCAGGCGCATGGCGTGACAAGGCGCGGCCAGACCTTCAGCACGCTGGATGATGGCGCATCCTGGCTGGAGGTCGGGTTGCCGGACGGGGCGGGGTCGGCGGTGGCGATCGCCTGCGGGTAGTCAACATATTCTGTAAGAGGATCGGAAGCCATGGCACGCGTGCCGTTGATATCGTCGAAGGACCAGGTGCCGGCCGAGCATCATGGTGTCGTTGACTCGATCGTCGGGAGCCGGGGATCGTTGCGTGGCCCGTTCTCGGTGTTTTTGCACAGTCCGGAGATCTCCGGGCGGATCGCACATCTTGGGGCGCTGGTGCGGTTCGAGGGTTCGCTGGATTTCCGCGTCCGCACCATCGCCGCGATGGTCGTCGCCCGCGAATTCGAGGCGATGTACGTCTGGGGTGCGCAGACCGGGGCTGCGAGGAAGCGCAATGTTCCTGAAACGACGATCACCGCGATCAAGGAAAACCGCTCTGACGGGATCCCGGCCGAGGACCTGCAGATCGTCGAATTCACCCGGCAGTTGCTGCGCAAGCACCGGTTGGAGGACGGACTGGCCGCGGCGGTGTTGAAGCGATTCGGGAACGACGAATACATCCAGCTCACCGGCGCGATCGGGTACTATTCCATGCTGTGCATGACCGTGAACGCGTGCGACCTGGAAACCGGGGACGGGGCGGAAGTTCTCAAAATCTAGGCCGACTGGTCCGGCGTGAAGCCCGCCTGTTCGAGGAACTTCCGCAACGTCACGACATCGTCTTTCGGCAGCGCGTGATGCACGTCATGAAAGCCGTGCGTGTGGCCGCCGAGCTTGACGATGATATGGCCGTGGCCGCCGTGCGAAACCTCGCCGCCAAGCGCCTCGACCAGGGCAAAGGCTTGGCGCGGATCGATGTTGGCGCTGACCGGATGGGCGAAGATAGCCGCGAGGGTGGCGTGCTGGTGGTGATTCATGTCAATGCGGGCTCCTCTGTTGTGCACGACGATTGCGCGCCAACCGGGGGTGAACGTCGATGATCCAGATCAACAGCAAGCCCGGAAACGCCGGACGCAGCGGGTTCGCCGCGCTGACATTGGGGGCGCTGGGCATCGTGTACGGGGATATCGGGACCTCCCCGCTGTATGCGTTGGATCAGATTTTCGGGGTGCATCCCGATCTCGCGAGGTCGGCGGACAATGTCCTGGGCGCGCTGTCGCTGGTGGTCTGGACGCTGACCGTCATCGTGGCGATCAAATACGCCGTGCTGGTGCTGCGGGCGCAAAACGATGGAGAGGGCGGGGTTTTCGCCCTCTATGGGCTGCTGCATCTGCAGAACAAGCGCGGCATGCACATCCTGCTGATGGCCCTGATGCTCGGTGCCGGGTTGCTGTTCGGGGACGGGTTCATCACCCCGGCGATCAGCGTGCTGTCGGCGGTGGAGGGGTTGGGGGTCGCGACGCCCCAGTTGTCGGGCGCGGTGGTGCCGATCACCTGCGGCCTGCTGACACTGCTGTTCGCGTTTCAGTTCAAGGGCACTTCCGGCGTCGCGGCGGTGTTCGCGCCGGTGCTGCTGGTGTGGTTCGCCGTTATCGCCGCGATGGGGCTGGCGCAGATTGTGGCCCATCCCGGGATCCTGTGGGCGTTCAACCCCTGGTATGGGCTGCGCTTCCTCGCCAGCCGCGATGGGTTCGAGGCGTTGCTGATCATGGGCGCGCTGATGCTGGTGGTGACCGGGGGGGAGGCGATGTATGCCGACCTCGGTCATTTCGGCGCGGCGCCAATCCGCACGAGCTGGTTCGGTCTGGTCTATCCGGCGCTGCTGCTGAATTACCTGGGGCAGGGGGCGTTTCTGCTGTCGGGGGAGCCGTTGGCCGGGGGCAATCTCTTCTTTAGTCTGGTGCCGCATGCCCTGCTCTATCCGATGGTGCTGCTGGCGACGGCGGCGACGGTGATCGCGTCGCAGGCCTTGATCTCCGGCGCGTTCACGCTGGCGGCACAGGCGACGCGGCTGGGCTTGTTCCCCCGGCTGACCATTCGGCACACGCATCATGCGCATGCCGGGCAGGTCTATCTGCCAGTGATCAACTGGGGACTGTATGTCGGATGCATCGCCCTGGTGCTGGGTTTCGGCAGCAGCGAGCGGCTCGGCGCGGCGTACGGGCTGGCGGTGGCAGGCGTGATGGTCATCACCTCGCTGGCGATGATCCCGGTGTCGCGGCTTTACTGGGGGTGGAGCAAGCCGCTGGTCGCCGTCGTCTGGGGCGGGTTGGCATTATTCAACGGGGCGTTTCTGATGGCGAGTTCGTTGAAATTCCTGCAAGGCGGGTTCGTGCCGATGACCATGGGCTTGCTGGTTTTCTTGGTCATGGTGACTTGGCGCTGGGGCCGAAAGGCGACCTTTGCCGCCTATGCCTCGCATACGTCGATGACGATGAGGGAGCTGGTGGCGCTGCACCGGTCTCAGGACTGGTATATCGAGCGCAACGCCGTGATCATGGCCGCCCAGCCGTTGCGGGCGCTGTCCGATCGCGGCCCGGCGCTGATGGGCCTGCTCTGGGAAAGGAACGGCGTGCTGCCGCGCAACATGATTTTCGTGGAGGTAACGCACCGCAAGGTGCCCTACGTGCACGACGACCGTTACCAGGTGACAGTCTTCGCCCGGGATGCCGAACATGGCAGCGTGATCGGGGTGGAAGTGCGCTTCGGGTTCATGGAGGAACCAAACGTGGAACGGGTGCTGGAGGACCTCGCCCGGCACCGGTTGATCGATCTGCCGCCCGAACACCGGCACTGGGTCGTGCATGTGTCGCAGGAGCATCTGTTGCCAGGGCGGCACATCGGTGTGGCGGCGCGGATCAGACTCTGGCTGTTCCAGTTTCTGCGCAACCTGTCGCAGACGGCTTACGGGTACTATGGGCTCGGCGACAATGTCCGGCTGTCGGCCGAGATCATGCCGGTGCGGGTGCGTTAGGCCGCGGCCTCGTCCTCGGGCGGAAATTCCACGTCGATGTAGAGGTCTGCCAAAGGCAGGGAAATACCGATCTCCGGCATGTCGAGTTCGACCGCGCCCTCGCTGACCGTCGCGGCCCAGACGCCGGTGGTGCGGGTGAACACGGTCGCTGCCATGGCGGTGGGTTCGAGGATGACATAGCGCACGATCGATGCCGTGTTGCCGTATTCCCGGGCCTTGACGATACGGTCGGTGCGCGAGGTGCTCGGGCTCAGAATTTCGAAGACGACGACCGGTTGGGTTGCCACTGTCGATCCGCGTGGCAGCGGCGTGCATTGCACGAAGGCATCGGGGTAGCGGATGCTGCCGTCGACCTCGATCTTGAAGTCGCTGCCGTGGGCCCGGCATCGGCCGCCGCGCAGGCGGCTATGCAGCGCGAACGCCAGATTGCCCTGGATAATCGAATGTTCCTGGGTACCCCCGGTCATCGCGACCGGCGCGAAACCATCGAATTCCCACCGCAAGGGCTGTCGTTCCTCCCACGCGAGGAATTCGTCCCGAGACATGGGCTTGCGAAGGGCGCTGCTCATGCGGCGAATCCTACCACGCCAGGGCGAACGACGCATCGTCGAATTCGTATCCTACCCCTCATGGTCCTTGCACCACGCCGCCACCTGCGCATGCGTCGCGAACCAGCACCCGCCTTTCGCCTTCATATGCCCGATCAGCCGAGCCAATAATGGCAGGCGGGAGCGGTGGCCGATGATGTGCGGGTGCATGGTCAACAGGAACATGCCGCCCTCTTCCCAGGCGCCATCGAATTCGGCGGTGAAGATTTCCTCCACCGCCGATGGCGGGGTGTAGGGGCGCAGGCCGGAGAAGCGCAGCATGTTGAAATACACCGCGTCGTCGCGGATCCATTCCGGCGGCAGTTCGACGATGCCGGTCGGCTCGCCCTGATCGAGCAACTCGTACGCGTCGTCGTCGCCCATCAGCGATGAGTCGTACAGCAGCCCCATCTCGCGGATGATATCGAGCGTATTGACCGAGAAATCCCAGCTCGCCGTGCGCATGCCCACGATGTCCCGGCCGGAGATGCGGGCCAGCACGTCGCGGGAGCGGAACGTCAGGTCGCGTTCCACGTCCCGTGTCAGGGACGTGTTGGCCTCGTGAATCCAGGAATGGATGCCGATCTCGTGGCCTTCGTCGGCGATGGCGCGAACCTCCTCGGGATGCAGAAGGGCCGAGACGGCCGGGTAGTAGAAGCTGGCCGGGATCGATTCCCGTTCCAGCAATTTGCGAATACGCGGAATCCCCCGGCGGGCGCCGTACTGGCCCTGACTGATGCGCATCGGGCTTTCGTCGCCGTCGCGGAGGGGATTGGTCTCATGATCGGCATCGAAGCTGATCGTGACGGCGCAGCGGGCACCGCCGGGCCAGGATTTCGGCGCCAGCGAGCGGCCGGCGCGGGCGCGACCGACAATGCGGCGCCACGTGGCCTCCGGCCATTCCCAGGGCTCGCCATCGGGGTGTTTGGTCATGGGCCGGGTTCCCTCCGATCATTAACGCCGTATGCTGCGCCCGAATCACCCGGCAGGGAAAGACCCAGAATGTCCGACGAACTCGCGTTGTTGCCGGCCGAGGACATGCTCGCCGCGTTTGCCCGCCGGCGGTTGTCGCCGGTCGAGGTGTTGCAGGCGGTGATGGAGCGGGTGGCGCGACTGAACCCGCACATCAACGCCTTCGCCTGCATGAACCCCGATGCAGCGCGGCAGGCGCGCGAGAGCGCGGCACGGTGGCGGGCGGGGCGGCCGGCCGGGGCGCTGGACGGGGTGCCGGTCACGGTGAAGGATCTGGTCGACGTCGCGGGGTTTCCGACCCGGCGGGGCAGCCGCACCACTGATCCGACGCCGGTCGCCGATGACGCGCCGATGGTGGTGGGGCTGAAAGCGGCGGGGGCCGTCATTCTCGGCAAGACCACGACGACCGAGTTCGGGTGGAAGACACCCGGCGACAACCCGCTGCATGGTATTACCCGCAATCCATGGAATGGCGACTATTCGACCGGTGGGTCGTCCTCGGGTGCCGGCGCGGCCGGGGCGGCGGGGTTCGGGCCGCTGCATATCGGCACGGATGCCGGGGGGTCGGTGCGGATTCCCGCAGCGTGGTGCGGGCTGGTGGGGTTGAAGCCGACCTATGGCCGCATTCCGCAATGGCCCGCTGGCGCCTTCGCCTCGGTCGCCTGCGCCGGGCCGATGACGCGAACCGTGCGCGATGCCGCGCTGATGTTGTCGGTCATGGCGCGCCACGATGCGCGCGATCCGTTCTGCCTGCCGGACGATCCGCGTGATTGGCGCGACGGGATCGAGGATGGGGTGGCCGGCCTGTCCGTCGCCGTGCTCGGCCGCCCCGGGTTCGATGCGCCGGTCGATGCGGATGGGATCGCGGCTGTCGAGCGGGCGGCGCGGATCCTTGCCGATGCCGGCGCGACGGTCGAGGCGTTCGATCCCGAACTGCCGGACACCAGCCTGGTGTTTTCCCGGCTCTGGGGGGCGTCTTTGGCTCGGCTGGCGCTGACGATGCCGGCGGAGAAGCGGGTGTTGCTCGATCCTGGAATCCTGGAGGTGGCGGAGCGGCTGGGGGGGATGAGTGCGATCGAGTTCATGGATGCCGAGGCGATGCGCGCCGTTGCCGGGCATGCGATGGCCCGCCTGCACCAGCGCTATGACCTGGTGTTGTGTCCGACGGTGCCGAATGGTCCCTGTCTGGCCGACGCGCCGACCACCGACCCGGTGCGGGCGCTGATGACCGCGTGGGCGCCGTGGACGTTCACGTTCAATGTGACCCGCCAGCCGGCGATCACCGTGCCGCTTGGGTTTCGACAGGACGGGCTGCCGAATTCGGTGCAGATCGCCGCCGCGCAGTTCCGCGACGATCTGGTGTTCCGGGCGGCTCGGGCGATCGAGCGGGCGGTGGCGGTCGCCGATCCTGGGTAGGACCTCGGTTCGGAGGTTTTGAGCGGTTGGTGGGGGGGTGGAGCGGCTGGACCGGATCTTTCGGCTGTCGGGGGGGAAGGCTGTGGCGGCGGCGGGGTAGGGTGCGCCGGGCTTGTTTTGGTGGGGCATGCCGCCACGTGCGACTTTGCTTGCGGGAACGAAGGCGTGGGTCCCGGCATGCGCCGGGATGACGATGCGGGCGGCCCCGCGCGATGGCAGGGTTATGGTCTTGGGCGTGGCGTGCTTGGGTG
>CAIRCM010000060.1 GCA_903877125.1 uncultured Acetobacteraceae bacterium
CGACGATCTCGCTGATCGACGGGATCGAGCTTTCACGGCTCATCGCGCCGCTCATCGCGGAGCCGACGCCGCGGCCCACACCCCATTGGAACGACTGGAGCTCGGTCCAAGCCTCGAACCCGGCGGTGGTGACGTCACCGGTGATGTCACCGAAAAGCATAAAGATAGCCACTATATTTCTCCCTGGTTGATACCGAACGCGCTACACGCTAGCCGATAACGTATTGGAACATGCCCGTTGAGTCCACACCCACCGTAATCGCATCGATCGTCGCGCCCTCGGCTAAGCGGGATAATACCTCACCTGAGAGTTCCGGGAGTAACGTACGCGAGAGAATCTTCTCAACGTTTCGTGCGCCAGAAGACGTCTCCGTGCAACGCTCCGCGATCGTGTCGACCAGCTTCTCGTCCCAATCGAACCGTGCGCCATAGGATTCCTTGACCCGACGGCGAATGCGGTTGAGCTGCAGGCCCACGATGTTCCGAATAACCTCGGGCGACAGCGGGAAATACGGCACCAGCGTCACACGCCCGAGGAAGGCCGGTTTGAAGGTCTTCATCAGCTCCGGCATCAGCGCCTCGGCCAGACCCGCCGCGTCCGGCGCCGTGTCGGGATCCGCGAACAGTCGGGTGATCAGATCCGTGCCCGCGTTCGACGTCATGATGATGACGGTGTTCTTGAAGTCGATGTCCCGACCTTCGCCGTCCTTCATGTTGCCCTTGTCGAACACCTGGAAAAACACGTCCTGAACGCCAGGGTGTGCCTTTTCCATTTCGTCCAGCAGGATCACCGAATACGGCCGGCGCCGCACCGCTTCCGTCAACACGCCGCCTTCGCCATAGCCGACATACCCGGGCGGGCTACCCATCAGCAGGCTGACCTTATGTTCCTCCTTGAACTCGGTCATGTTGATGACGGTCATATTCTGCTCACCGCCATACAGCAGGTCCGCCAGCGTCAGCGCCGTTTCGGTTTTACCCGTGCCGGACGTGCCAACCATCATGAACACACCGATGGGCTTCCGAGGATCGGTCAGTCCCGCACGGCTCGTCCGAATTGCCTGAGCAACGGCTTCCAGCGCGTGCGGCTGCCCGACGATCCGCTGGCCCATCACTTCTTGCAAATTTAACACGGTGCGAATCTCGTTGGACTGCATCCGCCCGGCCGGGATGCCCGTCCAGCCCGCGACGACTTCCGCCACCGCCTGACCGTCGACCACCGGATAGATCAGCGGCTCCTCGCCCTGCAGGTTCCGCAGATTGGTCGACGCGTCGGACAACTGCACCCGCAAGGCGTCCTTGTCCTCCTCGTTCGCCTCGTCCTCGATCTTCCCACGGATTTCGCCGATTTCCGCCGCCAGCGCCTTTTCCTGATCCCAGCGCACGGTCAGCGCTTCCAGTTCGGCCGACTTCGTCTCCCGCTCCGCTTTCAGATCGTCGCGGCGCGATTCGTGCTTTTCCCCAGCCGCGATTTCCCGTTCGAGGATCGCCAGTTCCGTGTCGATCAGCGAAATCCGCCGCTGCCGGTCTTCGATCGGCGGCGGCACCGCCGCCTGGCTCATCGCGACGCGGGCGCAGGACGTGTCGATCAGACTGACCGCCTTGTCCGGCAGCTGCCGCGACGGAATATACCGAGCGGAAAGACGTACCGCTTCGGACACCGCCTGATCGAGGATGCGGACCTTGTGATGCTTTTCCAGCGTCGAAACCAGGCCGCGGATCATCGCCACCGCGATCGGTTCGGTCGGCTCCTCCACCTTCACGACCTGGAAGCGCCGGGTCAGTGCCGGATCCTTTTCGATATACTTCTTATATTCCGCCCAGGTGGTCGCCGCGATCGTGCGCATTTCCCCGCGCGCGAGCGCCGGCTTCAGCAGATTGGCCGCATCTCCCGAACCCGCCTGACCGCCGGCGCCGATCAGCTGATGCGCCTCGTCGATGAACATGATGATCGGCTTGGGGCTGGCCTTCACCTCGTCGATCACCCCACGCAGGCGGTTTTCGAATTCGCCCTTAACCCCCGCGCCCGCCTGCAACAAACCCAGGTCGAGCGTGCGCAGCGTGATGTCCTTCAGTGCCGGCGGCACGTCGCCGGAAGCGATCCGCAACGCAAACCCTTCGACAACAGCGGTTTTGCCCACACCGGCCTCACCGGTCAGGATCGGATTGTTCTGCCGCCGACGCGTGAGGATGTCGATCATCTGCCGGATTTCGGAATCGCGCCCGAGGATCGGGTCGATCTTGCCGGCCCGCGCCTGCGCGGTGAGGTCGGTGGTGAACTGATCCAGCGCCCCACCCCCGCCAGGACGCGGCGCGCCCCCTTCCGCCGGGCTGCCGCCGCCGGCCTCGTCCGCACCGGCCTGCGCCGCGGCGTCAACGCCTTCGGCGGTATTCGCGGTGATGTTGAGAATATCGCGCTTCAACTGATCCGGCACGATTTTCAGCAACTGGCCCGATGCGTCGCGGGCCCGCCGGGACAAGGTTTCATCGGCAAGCAATGCCCAAAGGATATGCCCCGAACGCAGCCGCGTGGCCCCCTGTTCCAGAGATGCGAGCAGCCAGGCCTGTTTCACCAGCTCGACGATATCCGGCGACAGCGACGGCGCGCGGCCGTTGCCGGTCTTCATCTTCTCCAACGAACGGTTGAGATCGATGGCGAAGCGCCCAAGATCGATCTCGTAATGGCGCAGAATCGCCGCGATATCGCCGTCCGCGCGGTCGGCCAGGGTCACGAGCCAATGCTCGATCTCCACATTGTAATGCGTGCGGGACAGAGTGAGGCCCGCAGCGGCCTCCAACGTGCGCCGGCAGACGTCGTTCAGACGCCCAACGAGTTGTTTCAGATCGATGGTGGCCATTCGTTTCCTCGCAATGCCTCGGGGCGGCGAAGGGGCAGTCCCCCTTTCCGGTGCCGGACTTTATGTGTTAGACGGAACCATTGTCCAGCATTAGGAAGGCGAACGCGTGGCCGATTTGCCCGATGGCTTCAATCTAGAGGCGCTGCTGGCGCCGATCCCGGGCGATTCGCCCGTCGGCGCTGACCTGCGTGAAGATTTTTCGTCGCAGTCCCCCTACAACCGTCTGCGCGATGCACGGTCCGAGGCACGCGATGCCGAGAAATTGATCGACGCGGGGAACGCCGACGTCCCCGACCCAACCAGCATGTGGCGCAACGTGCGCGATCTCGCACTGAAAACGTTGCGGGAAACCTCCAAGGACCTCGAAGTCGCCGCCTGGCTCACCGAAGCCATGGTACGCGGCAACGGCCTGCTCGGTCTCGCCGCCGGCGCCCGAACCATCGCCGGACTCGCCGAAAAATATTGGGATACCGTGTTCCCCCTGCCCAGCGAGGAATACGGTCTCGAAGATCGTATCGCCCCCGTGCAAGGCCTCAACGGGCAGGATGGCGGCGGCTCGCTCATGCAGCCGCTGAACAAAATCGTCCTGTTCGACCGCCCCGATGGATCGCCGGTTGCTTATTATAATTATACCCAATCCGCACAGCTGACGCAGCTCGACAAGGCCCGGCTCGAAGCCCGCATCAAGGCCGGCGCCGTGCCCTACGCCGATATGGAAAAAGAAGCGCGGGCACAGTCCCGACGCCTCGCCGTCGTGCGCGCCGATGCGCGCGCGGCCCTCAAGGCCTGGGAAGATATGGCCAAACTGCTGGACGAAAAAGCCGGCGCCGACAGCCCCTCGACCAGCCACGTTCGCGACGTCCTGCGCAACATCATGGGTGTCGCCAACCGTTATGCGCCGCCAGAAGCCGCGACGCCCGACGCCGCGGAGGAAACGGAAGAAACCACCGTGCAGGACGACGAGATGGAAACCGCCAGCGCGGCATCGGGGCCGCGCGTGGCCGTCGGTCAGGTTATGAACCGCGAAGGCGCGCTGAAACAGCTCGAAGACCTGTCCGCCTGGTTCCGTCGCACCGAACCGCACTCGCCGCTCGCCTACACGCTTGAAGAAGCGGTGCGACGCGGCCGCCTGACATGGCCGGAACTGCTGGAAGAACTGCTGACCGACAAGGCCGTCCGCGACGGCCTGCTGACCAAGCTGGGTATTCGACCGGTCGCGATCGCACCCCCGGCGCCGGCGGCACCCGCCGCGCCCGCGAAGGGTTAACAGCAACGTGAGGCAGAACGAAAGCATGACAGGCGTGTGTGAAGCATGTCATATTGCGGATCGGGTGTTGGGCCTAATCGCCATGCCGGGTCGTACCATTCGGTACGACGGTGTGGTTGACGGCCTTTGGCATGGCTCGCCGGCACAGGCCGGCATTTTGGACGGGGAAGCGGGAACATGAGTGCCAGTATACATGACAAGCTGAATCGCGTTCGCAAACCGCGCGTGCACATCACCTATCAGGTGGAAACCGAAGGTGCTGAAGTCGTCCGCGAATTGCCGTTCGTGGTCGGCGTGATGGGCGATTTCTCCGGGGATCCCACGGCGCCGCTGCGGCCCCTCGCGGATCGCAAATTTACCTCGATCGATCGCGATAATTTCAACGACGTGATGGCCAGCATGAACCCCGGCCTGAAGCTCAAGGTCGACAACACGCTGTCCGAAGCCGGTGGCCAGATGGCCGTCGACCTGGCGTTCAAATCGATCGAGGATTTCGAACCCGGCCGCGTCGCCCAGCAGGTGCCCGCGCTCCGCGCCCTGATGGAAACCCGCGCGAAACTCCGCGACCTCATGAGCAAGGTCGATCGTTCGGAAGAACTCGAAAACCTGCTCGAACAGGTTCTCAAGAGCGAGGAAGAACTGAAATCCCTGTCCGGCCAACTCGGCCTCGACAAGAAGGAGGGCTGATCTATGTCCGGCGCACAAACCGAAACCCAAGCTGCTGGTGCGACCACCACCACCGAAGGAGGGCTCTCCTTCCTCGATCAGGTCATCGGCGCGACCAAGCAGACAGCCCCGGATCAGACCACCGATCTGGTGAAAAACCTCGTCGAGCAGGCGATGGCCGGAACGGTGACGTTCGATAAAAACCTCACCCGGACCTTCGATCGCGCCATCGCCGCGATCGACCAGAAGCTGTCCAAACAGCTCAACGCCATCATGCACGACCCCAAGTTCCTGAAGCTCGAGGGAACCTGGCGCGGCATGCATTATCTGGTGATGAACAGCGAAACCAGCACCAGCCTCAAGATCAAGGTCATCAATATCCCCAAACGGGAACTGACCCGCGATCTCACCCGCGCGGTGGAATTCGATCAAAGCCAGCTGTTCAAGAAAATCTACGAAAACGAATTCGGCACCCCCGGCGGCGAGCCCTACGGCGCGCTCATCGGCGACTACGAATGGAGCCAGCATCCCGACGATATCGAGACGCTGCGGTTGATCTCCAACATCGCCGCCGGTGCTTTCGCACCGTTCATCTCCGCCGCCAGCCCCAACATGTTCGGCTTCGACAGCTACACCGAACTGTCCAAGCCACGCGACCTCGCGAAAATCTTCGAAACCACCGAATACCTCAAATGGCGCGGCTTCCGCGACAGCGAAGACGCGCGCTTCGTCAACCTCGTCATGCCCCGCACCCTGGCCCGTGTGCCTTACGGTGAGGCAACCAAGGCGATCGAGGAATTCAACTACGAAGAAGCGCCTTACGACGCCGCCGGCGCCGCGAAGCCGATGGAACACGACGAATACTGCTGGATGAACGCCGCCTACGCCATGGGCACGCGTCTGACCAATGCCTTCTCGCAATACGGCTTCTGCACCGCGATCCGCGGCGCCGAAGGCGGCGGTAAGGTCGAAAACCTGCCGACACACATCTTCCAGTCCGACGACGGCGACATGGACGCGAAGTGCCCGACCGAAATCGCGATCACCGATCGGCGCGAATTCGAACTGTCCAACCTCGGCTTCCTCCCGCTCTGCCACTACAAGAACACCGACTACTCCGTGTTCTTCGGTGCGCAATCCGTGCAGAAGCCGAAAAAATACGACCGTCCGGAAGCCACCGCCAACGCCGCCATCTCCGCCCGCCTGCCCTATATCATGGCATCGGGACGGTTCGCGCATTACCTGAAGATCATGGCGCGCGACAAAATCGGCAGCTTCATGGAAGCGGGTGACGTGCAGCGTTGGCTGAACCGTTGGATCACCAACTACGTGAACGCCAACGAAAACGCCGGCCCGGAAATGAAGGCGCGCTATCCGTTGCGTGAAGCCCGCGTCGAAGTGCGGGAAATCCCCGGCAAGCCGGGCTCGTACAACGCCGTCGCGCATCTGCGTCCCTGGCTGCAGATGGAAGAACTGACCACCAGCTTGCGCATGGTGGCCCGTATCCCAGCCGCGTCGGCGTAACAAGCCGACCGGACCGGCAACAGGCCGTGTCGTGAACGATATCAGCCTGGACGATCTGACGTCCGCCGCACCAGCGGCGGACGTTGTCGCTTCGGCACCGCCCGGTGCCGGAATGCCGGACGATCTGCCCGGCCTGCGGGTCGACATGCTCGCCGGCAAATTCGTTGGCCGCAACGACATCGCGCTGGCCGGAGATTTCTCCGCCTTTCTCAGTCAGGATGGCGCCGAATCGGTGCGGTTGTGGTTCGGATCGGATCTCGGGCGACGCCTGTTGATCGATGTCGAAGCGCTGCGCGGCGCCCTCGACCGCGACATCGCGGAACTCGACCGTATCATGTCCGAACAGCTCGATGCCGTTCTGCACGATGCCAAATTCCGGAAACTCGAAGGCACCTGGCGTGGCCTGTTCTGGCTCGTCGACGGGGTCGAGCACGGTACGAAACTCAAAGTCAAAGCCTTGAATGTCGCCTGGTCCGAGATCTGCCGCGACCTCGAAAGAGCCGTCGATTTCGACCAAAGCCAACTGTTCCGGAAAATATACGAAGACGAATTCGGCACCCCGGGCGGGGAGCCCTACGGGCTGATGATCGTCGATCATGAAGTCCGGCATCGGCCCTCCCCGGCAGCCCGTACCGATGACGTCAACGCCCTCGCCCAGCTATGCGGCGTCGCCGCCGCGTCGTTCTGCCCAACCATTCTCGCGGCTTCCCCCGCATTGCTCGAAGCCGACAACTTCGGCGATCTCAGCAATGTGAACGATATTTCCCGTCCGCTGCGCGACACCGAACATGCCCGCTGGCGATCCCTCAGCACCCGATCCGACATGCGCTTCATCGGCATCGCCCTGCCACGCCTGCTGGCCCGCCCGCCGTGGGAGGCAGACGGCACACGAGCCGACAATTTCAACTACGCCGAATATGCGCCGGACAGCGACGCCCGGGTTTGGATGAACGCCGGGTTCGCATTCGCCGTTGTCGTCGCCCGCGCCTTCACCAATTACGCCTGGCCGGCCGATGTCCGCGGCGTGGAAATCGATCGTGTCGGCGGCGGCTTGGTGGACGGCGCGCCGATCGAACCGTTCCGAACCGATCCGGGCCATACATGGATCCGCATGCCGGTCGAGATCGTCTGGAACGATCGGCAGGAACGCGAACTTCTCGACGCCGGGCTGATGCCCTTGTCGGCAATTCCATACAGTGAGGAACTGGTCTTCGGCGCCGTCCGCAGTTTGCTGACACCGCAGCGCTATTCCGGCCCGACGGCGACCGTCGCCGACGCCAACGCCCGTCTGTCCTCGCAGATCAATTCCATTCTGTGCGCCTCGCGGTTCGCGCACTGCCTGAAAATGAAAGGCCGCCAGATGGTCGGCTCCTTCAAGACCGCCGACGAAATCCAGCGCACGCTTCAGACGTGGCTAACCACCTATATCAACGGAAACCTGAACTCGACCGGGGAGACGCGGGCGCGATTCCCGCTGGTCAACGGCAAAGTGCAGGTAACCGAAATCGCCGCCAAGCCGGGGTCGTTCGGGTGTACTTTGCATCTGCAGCCGCACTATCAACTCGACGACGTTTCGGCTAGCTTTCAACTCGTAACTGACCTCGGCGGACGCTGACACCTTTTGGGGGAATTGCCATGACCGAAATGACTGCTGCCGATTATCTCAAAGCGGGCCGCCTGAACGACGCGCTTGCCGCCGCCCAGGCCGCGGTGAAAAAGACTCCGCTCGATCTCGCCGGGCGCATCCTGCTGGCCGAGTTGCTGGTGTTTTCCGGCAATCTCGAACGCGCCGACGTGCTGCTCGATGCCGCATCCACGATCGATCCTTCGGCCGCCCTCGTGGTCGCGGAATTCCGCCAGTTGATCCGGGCCGATATGGCCCGCCGGCAACTCTTCCGCGATGGTCGCGTGCCCGAACTGGTGTCCGATGCGACGGAAGCACAGGCGCTGCAACTCGCCGCGCTCGTCGCGCTCCGGGCCGGCGATCTCGAAGGCGCCGCCCGCCAGGCCGCCCTCGCCGAGGAAGCACGCCCCCGCACCCCCGGTAAGCACGGCGATGTCGCGTTCGACGATCTGCGCGATGTCGACGATCTCCTCGCCGGCAGTTTCGAGGTTTTGACCAGCACCGGAAAATATTTCTGGATCCCCACCGAACGCGTGGTCAGCGCCGAGTTCCATCCGCCGAAGCGGCCGCGCGACCTCATCTACCGTCGCGTGTCGATGACCGTCTCCGATGGCCCGGATGGCGATGTCTATATGCCCGTGATCTACACCGGTGGCGACGACATCAGCGAAATGCTCCGTCTCGGCCGCGAAACCGACTGGCAACAGGCCGAAGGCGGCCCGATGCGCGGTATCGGCCAGCGCGTGTTCCTGGTCGGTGAGGAAGACGCCGCGATCATGGAACTCGGCGAACTCAGGTTCGGTGAATGAGCGGACGCGGGTCCTCCGGCACGCGCGGTTCAGCCGCGCGCGTTCTGGTCCCGCTGCTCGACCGGCTGATCGACGATGCGCCGGATCAGACGCGCGACCCCACGATTTCAGCGTCCGAATCAATGGTGGCGCTGCGGCAATCCGTGCGGCGCGACCTCGAATCCCTCCTCAATGCCCGGCGTACATGGAAGTCCTGGCCGTCCACCTTGACCGAATTGCGCGTCTCCCCCATCGGCTACGGGATCCCGGATTTCACCTCCGGCGCGTTCAACGATCCCGGCCGACGGGAGGAACTGCGCCTTGATATCGAAGAAGCGATTCTCGCCTTCGAACCGCGCTTCCTCTCCGTCAGGGTCACCCTCCAGGACTCCGCGGAACGGTTGGAATCGACCTTGCGTCTCCGGATCGATGCGGTGATGCACGCCGAACCGATGCCCGAGCCGATAACGTTCGATACGATCGTGGATCCGACGACGGATAATATCGTGGTGCGTTCGAACGATGCCGGGTAACCTCGATCATGTCTGACACGTTGCTCCCCTACTATGATCGCGAGTTGACGGCGATCAAGCGGCTCGCGGCGGAATTCGCCGACGCGCACCCGAAAATCGCCGGACGTCTTCGGCTGTCGGCCGACGCCGTCGATGACCCGCACGTCGCACGCCTGCTCGAAGGCGTCGCCTTCCTCGCCGCGCGCGTTCACCACCGCCTCGACGACGAATTCCCCGAACTGACCGACGCCCTGCTCGGCCTGCTCTTCCCGCATTACCTCGCACCGATGCCATCCTGCATCGTCGTGCAGCTCAACGCCATGGCAACGCTGATGCTCCCGGCGAAGCTGCCCTCCGGCATCGCCTTCGACAGCGAACCCGTGCACGGCGAAGCGTTGCACTATCGTTCCACCTCCGCCGTCACGATTTGGCCGATCGAGGTCGAGAACGTCCGCCTCACCGGATTGCCGATCGTCGCCCCGGCGAACCCCACCGCGGCGGGTGCGGCGGGACTGTTGCGCATCACCCTCAAATGCCTCGCACCCGACGTCACGTTCAACCAGCTCGGCGTCGACAAATTGCGGTTCTTCCTGCGCGGTCCGTCGAACCAGACCTTGCCGCTGTACGAATTGCTGTGCGGCCATGCAGTCTCCGTCGCCTATGCCGACAGCGCCGCCGACCCCGCGCCCGTGATCGTGCCCGGCACATGCATCCAGCCCGCCGGCTTCGCCGACGATGAGGCGCTGCTCCCATGGAGCGCACGCGGATTTTCCGGATTCCGCCTGCTGACCGAGTATTTCGCGTTCCCCGACAAATTCCTGTTTATCGACTTCAGCAAAATCGACGCCAAAACCATGGCCTCCGGCGGTAACAAGCTGGAGATTTTCGTCTACCTCGATCGGCCGGCCCCGGAACTGGAACGCACCATCGGGCCGCAATCCGTCGCGCTCGGCTGCGTGCCGCTGGTCAATCTGTTCCCGCAGCGCTGCGACCCGATCCGTATGACCCATACCGACACGGAATATCGCGTCGTCGCCGATGCCCGCCGCCCCCGCGCCGCCGAGGTCTGGTCGATCAACAAGGTGCGGGAAACGCTCCCGGACGGATCGACAAGGCCATGGCGTCCGTTCCATCGCCTGTCCGAATCCGATGCTGAACCGGGTGCTCCAGGCGGCTTCTACCACATCGCCCGCCGGCCCGCCGCGCCCGGCGTGCCGGGGACCGAGGTCTTCCTGTCCCCCCATGACCCCGCCTTCGATCCGGACAAACCCGCCGAAACCGTGCTTTCGGTCGACGCGCTTTGCGTGAACCGCGACCTGCCCACCGATCTGCCCTACGGCGGCGGGCATCCGCGCATGCGCATGATCGAGGGATCGGCCGCCGTTTCCTCCATCCTTCCGGTGACCGCGCCCACCCAGACCCTGCGACCGCCGCTGCGCGACAAAAGCTTCTGGCGTCTGATCTCCCACCTCGCGATCGGCCATCTGTCGCTGACCGGCGGCACCGATGGCGCCAACGCGGTGAAGGAGGTGCTGCGCCTCTACGACCTGCGCGAAACCGCCGAAACCCGTCTGAGCATCGATGCCCTGACCGGCATTTCCTCCGCCCCCGGGGTTGCAAGGGCGCCCGGTGGGGTAGGGGGGTTCTGTCGCGGTTTGGACATCACCCTCGAATTCGATCCCCGTTCCTGGCAGGTCGCCGGCCTCTACCTCCTTGCCTCCGTGCTCGAACGGTTCTTCGCCCTGCACGGAACGATCAACAGCTTCACCCGCACGAAAGTCGTCCTCAGGGGGCGCCCCAGCGTCGCGGCGGCCTGGCCGGCCCGTAGCGGTACCCGCACGCTGACATGACGATGCGATCGGTTCTCGCCACGCTGCGGGAAATGCCGCGGAAATTCCGGTTCGATGCCGCCGTCCGCGTGCTGAACCGAGCACACCGGACCGAGGATCCGGCCAATGCGGCGCGGTTTCGCACGCCGCCGGGGCTGGTTTATCCGCCGGCCGACATACTCCGTTTGCATGGCGGTGCACGGCCAGACGTGACCGTGGGGGTGATGGGGCTGACCGGCCCATCCGGCGTGCTGCCCCGGCACTACACCGATTTCGTGACCCAGACCCTGCGCGGACGCTCCACCGCGCTGCACGACTTCCTAGACATGCTCGGCCACCGGTTCATCGCGTTCTTCGCGCGAGGGGTCATCAAATACCGGCCCGCGCCGGCGGCCGAAACCGCCGCGCTGCGCACGCCGCCCGAACCCGATCCGGTCACCCAGGTGCTGCTCGCGCTCACCGGCTACGGCACCTCGCACCTGGTGCCCCGCCTGCTCACCGGACCCGAACCGATCCTGCATTACGCCGGCATCTTCGCCATGCGGCCGCGCTCGGCCGAACGGCTGCGGGCACTGATCTCCGACTTCCTCGGCATGCCGGTGGAGGTCGTGGAATTCGCCGGTGCCTGGCTCAACCTGCCGCCGGACCAGCGAACACGCATCGGCGCCGGCGGCGCGTTCGGACGCCTCGGCGTCGATGCCGCCGCGGGCGTGCGCTCGTGGGATCCGCAGGCCCGCTTCATTCTGCGGATCGGCCCGCTGGACCGCGCGGGGTTCGAACGGATGCTGCCGGATCGCCCCGCCTTGCACCGCTTGGTCTCCCTCGTGCGCGCTTATGTCAGTTTCGAGCAGGGTTTCGCCATTAACCCCATTCTGAAGGCGTCGGACATTCCGCCGCTGTCCATGGATTCCGGCGCGGCGTCCCCCCCGCGCCTGGGGTGGAATACCTGGATGCCGGTATCCGCCGGCAGCCTCACCAAGCGGGAAGATGCCGCCGATGCGATGTTCGAGGCCGAGGTGATCGAAGCGCAGCAGGTTCTACAGAAAGCACAGTCCACATGACCGACTGGGGCGGTGGTTATATCACCGACATCACGTACCTGACCGGATGGTATCGCCAGCAATCCCCCAGTCTCCTGGCGCTGACCTGTCTGTTGAATGGCGTCGAAGCGAGCATCCCCGCCGGCGACGAGCCTGTACAGGTCTTGGAACTGGGCTGCGGGCAGGGATTTGCCTCCCTGTTGCTCGCGGCCAGCAATCCGAGTTGGCGGATCACCGCGATCGATTTCAACCCCGCCCATATCGCCGCGGCTCGGGCCTGGGCCGCCGAGGCGCGGCTGGAAAACGTCACCTTCCTGGAAGCCGACTTCGCCACCCTGGCCGAGGATCCGCTGGCGCGCGACATCCCCCAGGCGGATTTCGTCACTTTGCATGGGATCTGGTCCGGGATCGCCCCGGCGGCGCAGGACGGGATCGTGCGGCTGCTGCGCGACAAGGTCCGGCCCGGCGGAGTCGTGCATGTCAGCTACAACGTCCTCCCGGCATGGGGGCCGCGCATGGGCCTGCAGCGCATCATCCACGACTCCGGCCGTTTGCTGGCCGGCCGCAGCGACCGGCAGGTCGAAGAAGGGATCAAGCTCGCGCAAGGCCTTGTCGCCGCGCAGGCGTTCAATCTGCGCAACCCCGCATCGACCGGCCAGATACTCGACCAGCTTGCCAGCCTGCCGGTCCCATATCTGGCGCATGAGTTCATGAATGAGAATTGGCGCCCGTGCTTCATGCGCGATGTCGCCGCCGCCTTCGCCGGGGCAAAGCTGGAATGGGTGGGGGCAGGCCACCTGATCGAGAATTTCCCGGAACTCACACTCACCGCACCACAGTTGGCCATCCAGCAACGCTTCGACGATCCGCTGATGCGCGAACTGATCAAGGATATGTGCATCGACCGCGCCCTGCGCCATGACGTGTTCGTGCGCGGAGCACGCCGCATAACCCCCGCCATACGCGATGCAACGCTGATGGATGTCAGCCTCGGGATGGCGGTGCCCGCCGACGAACTGCCCTTCGAAGTAGCCGTGCCCGTCGGCAAAATCGAATTGAGCCGTACCTTCTATCTCCCCGTGGCTCGGGCAATGGCCGATGCGCCGATGCATGTACGAGACCTGCTGAACGCCGAGGGCGTCGAGGGCCGCAAGGACAATCCCGCGGAAATGGTCGGCATCATGGTCGGACTCGGGTTCGCCGAACTGGCCACACGTCCGGGCGTGGGGACGGGCGCGGCGGCAATGCGTCTCAATCAGGTCACGCTGCGCCGGATGATGCGCACCGAAAACATCAACCGTCCCGTCGCCGCGGCCAGCCTGTGCATGGGCACCGCGATCCCGTTGACCTTGCTTGAACTTTTCGTGTCCGATCAGGTCCGGCGCGGCAACGCCGATGCATCGTATATCGCCGATCTGCTGGGCATCGGCGCGGTGGAAGGCACCACCATCGAATCTGTCCTGCGCACCCGCATCCCGGTGCTCCGAGCCGCCGGCGTCATCTGAAACCGCCGGCACACGGCCGGTAAACACGTACGCATATTTGTGATCAAGTTCTCATGACATGGGAAGCTTGGTATGGTATGTAGCGCTATCTGGTCAGTGGAGGATTTGCCGTGCGCCGTGTGTTCGCGCCGTGTGTTCGCGCCGTTTGTAGCCTTGCCGTTGGTCCTCGCGGGCATGCCGGTTTTCGCGCAAAGCAGCCCGTCGGCCGATCAAATCATCACCTCGCTAAAGCCAACGGGCAACCTGCTCGGCGGTGGGACGCGCGGCATCCGTTTGAGCGGTGCGCCCGCCCCAACCCCGGTGAATCAGGTCGCAACCGGGAAGCCGCATCCGGTCGCTCACCCCGCCCCGGTTGCTACGCCCGCCGCGGCGTCGGCGGCTGTGCCGCCCGCCCAGGCAGCCCCGTCCGCGAGCCTGACCGTTAATTTCGCAACCGGCTCGGCTGATCTCACGCCGCAGGCGGTACAGGCCTTGAACGAACTCGGCCGAGCGCTGGCGAGCAAGGAACTCGCTGAATATAAATTCAGAATCGAAGGCCATACTGATACGGTCGGCTCCCCCGAAGCGAACAAAGCCCTGTCGGAACAGCGGGCCAAGGCCGTGGTCGGATACATCACGAGCCATTTCGGCGTTGACCCGAAGCGGCTTGAGGCCGTCGGAATGGGTGAACAGGATCTGGCCGTTCAGCCCCCCCCGCAGACACCCGAACCCCGTAACCGTCGCGTGTTGGTCGTTAACCTCGGCGCTTGACCGCTTTCGGGGCTTGGCGACACGCGTTAGGGTGGCAATATGACGAAAGCCACCCCCGATGATGATGCCACCGTTCGGCTCAGCAGCGTCCCTTCGCAGCTGGCGCCGAAAAGCGGTCTCCGCCGCAGCGCGTTGGGATTGGCGCTGCTGGCCGCCGGTGGCGGCGCGCTGCTGGTGGGCGGGGGCGCGGCCGCGACCTGGTACTACCTGTCCCGGACACCGCCGGAAGCAGGTGTCAGCCGATCCTTGGCCCCAATTCCGCCCCAGCCGGTTCCTCCACCTCAGGAGATCGCGTCTCAGACGTCCCCAACGCCGCCAGCACTCGCATCGGTCGCCACACCGGAACAGCCGCCCCTAACACCGGCCAATCCCGCGTCCCCGATCCCGCTACCCGTTGACCAACAGGTGACCATCGCCCCGCCATCGCTCCCTATTCCCGCCATCGGGGACCTGGCTATCCAGAGTCTCACCGAGGCGCAAATCCGCGACAACGTCCCAACCAGCCTGTCTATCTTCCGGCTGGCGGCCAATCCGAACATCATGGTGCTCGACTTCGCCTCGCTGCACGAGCAGGGCCTGATGCTGAACCGCCTCGGCGCGTTCGCGGAAAAAGTCGGCCTGCCGCACGATCGGCTGCTGTCCGACGCCGAACTGGAAAAGGCGATTCGCAAGGGCGGCGACACGCCAGACACCTTTTATTACGGCCATGATTACAGCGCGGCGACGATCGCGCACTTCTTCGCTTTGGCCGACCGGGACCATGTCAGACTGAACGCGGAGGAGGAGAAGCTTCGCCAGTTGATGCAACGCGAAGGGTGGCTGGTCAAAGGAAAGGCTGCCGGCCTTATTTCGATCCCTCGGGTGGGGTCGGACGCAAGGGTGACGCCGGACGCGCGCGCCACGATCCTGCATCACGAGCTTTCCCATGGTCAATTTTTCAGCGACCCCGCCTATGTCGCCTACACGCATCATTTCTGGGTGGACGTGCTGACCCCTGTGGAACGGGCGGGCGTGCGACGCTATCTCACCGTGGAACAATACGATCCCGCCTTACAGGAACTGACGGAAAACGAAGCACAGGCCTATATCGTCTTCACCTATAATCCCGTGTTCTTCACGCCTGCCATGGTTGGCATGACCGAGGCACGGCGGGCCGAGTTGCACGCCATCTTCCTGCGCGACGTGCCGGCGACATGGATGCGCGACGCATTGCCGCCGCCCGGCGCCGCGCCGGCCGCCATGTCCGGCCGCTGACGGAAAAGAGTCCAACCCGTCACGGTCGCTCTGCTCCCCGCCGGACCCCGGTCTCTTGCTTAGCGCGTGATCGCCAGAGGTGGAACCACACGGCGGCGTGAATCACGCGATTAAACAGAGACTTATAGAGGACGATAGGGTCATCCTGGCCCGCCCCATATCGTCATGCCGGCGAATGCCGGTATCCACGCCTTTTCAAGCCCCGCGCAGCGAACATCGTGGATACCGGCGCATTCGCCGGCATGACGCGGGCGGTCGGTACAATAACGCCCAGGGCTACTTCGCGACGGTCTCCAGCACCAGCACGTTGCCCGTCATCCGCACACCCCGGTTCCGCGCGGCCTCAACCGCGGCGCGAAGCTCGCGCAGGTAGTCGGCGGCGGGCTCGACGTTCGACGGTCTCGGCTTGGTAAACAGCGGTTCGGACGACTGGATCGCGATGATCATGTCCGCGCCGTACGGCTCCCCAACCTCCCACGCCGGGTGCCCGGGGCTCACATCGCCCAGCTTGACCACCTCGCCGGCCGCGAACGCCCGTGTGATCGATTCACCCGATACGCCCATCTTGGTGTCGGTCACTTGCGGATACAGATGCTGAACCGAACCGTCATGCGCCACGTAATCCAGCCGCAGCGGCCCCTTGAAGTCCGCCATCGTCAGATGCGGCCGAATACGCTCCCCGTCCTTGAGCACAACCCGGCCATCCGCGAGACCAAGGGTCAGACCGGGCGTGCTCGCGCCGAACTCCCGCATCAGGGGGTGCATGATGTCGAGCGTACCGCAATAGAGCGAATCGGCGCTGACAACCTGCCAGTTGACGCCGCCGGGGATGGACATATCGCCCAGCGCTTTGCGCAGCGTGTCGGGCACCGGCGGTGCGGCGACACCTCGCAGCGTGGCGATTCCTGTCGGTCCAAGGTCGCCGTCGATCGCGGCGCAACGTTGCGCACCGATCGCCTGCGCGATCTTGCCGCGCAGCGCCTCCAGGGACGCGGGACTGGTTGGATCGGGCGGTGTGACAATCGGTTTGATCGTCCCCGGCCCAGGCCCAGGCTCTGGCGGCGTGACCGTTCCCGGCCCAGGGCTCGGACCAGGCCCCGGCGGCGTGATCGTTCCCGGCCCAGGGTTTGGCCCCGGCCCCGGCGGCGTGATCGTTCCGGGCCCCGGACCCGGTCCCGGACTCGGTCCCGGACTCGGTCCAGGACCCGGCGGCGTAACCGGCCCCGGCCCGGGACTCGGTCCAGGACCCGGCGGCGTAATCGGCCCCGGCCCCGGCCCAGGACTCGGCCCCGGCGGTATAACCGTCCCCGGCCCGGGCTCAGGACCGGGAGGAATCGGCTTCGGCTTGAACACAAAGAAATACGCGCCGCCACCCGCCAGCAGGAGCAGCAGGATCACCCCGCCAATGATCGCCGGCAGCATCGACTTCTTCTTCGGCTCCGGCGTCGCGGCCGCTGCGACCGGACGCGGAGTAACCGGCGGTGGAGGCGGCGGCGGCGGTGCGGGACGCGCGGCCGATCGCGACGGCATCACCATCGTCGCTTCCTGGTCGTCCTCGGCCGGCGTTGGCGCCGGCGCACGCCCGCTCGCGGCCTCGCGAACCGCGGCGGCGAACTCGGCGGCGTTGGCAAACCGGTCTTCCGGCCGCTTCGCCATCGCCTTGCGCACAACGGCATCGAACGGGGTAGGGGACGTCACCGAAATCTGCGACGGCAACGGCGCTTCGGTATTCAGCGCCTTGTGCATGATCGCCGACATGCCGCCCTCGAACGGCCGTTCCCCGGTCAGCAACTGATAGAGCAGCACCCCCGACGAGTAGATGTCCGACCGGGCATCCACAACCTGGCCCATGATCTGCTCGGGCGACATATACGCGGGGGTGCCCAGCACAGTCCCCGCCTGTGTCATCGACGAGCTTTCGATCCGCGCGATGCCGAAATCGGCGATCTTCGCCTGCCCCTCGCTGGTGAGCATCACGTTCGCCGGCTTGATGTCGCGATGCACCACGCCCCGGTCGTGACTGAATTTCAGCCCGGCGAGCAGATCGTCCATGATCCGCACGGTCGTGGCGATCGTGAAGCGCTCCTGCTTGTCGAGCAGGTTCTTCAGCGGCGGCCCGTCGATATATTCCATCACGATATACGCGACTTCGCCGGTTTCCCCGTAATCGAAGACGCCGACGATATTCGGATGGGTCAGACGCCCGGCAGCCTGCGCCTCCCGACGGAAGCGCGCCAACGCTTCCTCGGTCTCCGGATCCGATGCGTCCGGCAGGTTGACGGTCTTGATCGCCACGCGCCGTTCGATAATGGGATCCCAGCCCTCATAGACTGTTCCCATCGCACCGCGCCCAAGTTGGCGCTTGATCTCGTACTTGCCGAGCGTCTCGGGCTGCGCCATGCGGCTTCCTGCGTTTAAGCGTTACGGCGTTATAGACTGTCCCGGCAGGAGGATGAAATCCCCCGATGCCAAATTGCGTGTTGAAGTGTGTGCCCCTGCCCCAGGCGGCACCTGGGACAGGGGCATGCTCAGGCGTCAGCTATGCCACTTGAACTCCTGCGGCTTGCGCTGCGAACCCTGGCTCAGCTTCACGTTCACCAGCGCCGGACCGTCGAAACGCATCGCCTCGTCCAACGCCGCCCGCAGGTCCTTGGGATCTTCCACATACGATCCATGCCCGCCGAACGCCTGCATCATCAGATCGTAGCGCGCCCCCCAGATCAGCGAATTCGGCCGCATATTCAACATCGGGTTGCTCGGTATCTCCGGCATGCCCGGCCCGATCCCGCCGTTGTTGAACACCACGATCTTCGCCGGCAGCCCGTAACGGCACAGCGTCTCCATCTCCATGCCCGAAAACCCGATCGCCGAGTCACCCGAAACATGCACCACCGGCTTGTCCGGATGCGCCACACAGGCCGCGACGACGAAGCCCAGACCGACACCCATCGTCCCGTAACTGCCGGCATCCAGCCGCGAGCGCGGATTGAAGTTCGGCAGTTGGGTGCGCCCGATATCCATCGTGCTCGCACCCTCGGAGCAGATGATCGCGTTCTTCGGCACCCAGGCCGCCACATCGCGCAACAGACGATAGTACCCGCCCGGAGCCGAATCGTCGGCGATTTGCGGCGCGATCACCGCGGCATTCTCGGCCGACTTCTTGGCGATCGCCGCGCGCCACGGCGTTTCCTTCGGATAGAACCACTGCCGGTTGTCGAGCGCCCGGTTCAACTGCCCGACGATCGCCTTGCCGTCGCCGACCATCGCGACCTCGGCCGGCTTGTTCTGGTGCATCGCCTCGGGCGAGATATCCAGTTGGATGACCTTCACGTCCTTCGAATACCGCGGCGGCAGCCCGAAATGCATGATCCAGTTGAACCGCGCGCCCATCAGGAACACGACATCCGCCTGTGCCAGCGCCAGGCTGCGCGCCGCACCGACCGACAGCGGATGATCGTCCGGCATCACGCCCTTGCCCATGGGGGAGGCGAGGAACGGCAGTTGCGTCCGCTCGATAAACGCCCGCACCTCGTCTTCCGCGCGCGAGGACGCCATGCCCTTGCCGATGATCACCAGCGGCCGCTGCGCCGTCTGCAACAGGTCGAGCGCGTTATCGACATATTCCGGCATCGTCTGGATGCGCGGCGGATCGGGGCAGCGGTGCACCTCGACCACGTCGTTGGTGTCGCAGGACCCGGTGATCAGATCGTCGGCGATATCCAGATAAGACGGGCCCGGCCGGCCGTAGATCGACTGGCGCACCGCCATTTCGACATAGAACGGAATGCGGTGCACATGCTCGATCGCATGCGCCCATTTGCTGACGGGGGTGGCGCACAGCACCTGACGTTCTTCCTGGAACGCCCCCATGCCGTTGCGGTAGGTTTCCGACGCGCCACCGATCAGCAGCATCGGCCAGCAATTTTCCTTCGCATTCGCCAGACCCGCCAGACCATGGATCACGCCGGGACCGGTGACCACGATGCAGGATCCGGGGCGGCCCGTCAGGTAGCCAATGGCCCCCGCGGCATACGACGCCGCTTGCTCATTGCGCATCCCGATATACGGCAGCCCGGCCTTTTGCGCGGCCTCCGCCAACGGCCCGACGGGAAACCCGACGACGCCGAACATGTATTCGACACCCTGCTCTTTGAGACTTTTGGCCAGCAGGTCGGCACCTGTGATTTCAGCCATTATTTCCTCCTGTTTTCGCGCTCACGCGGTCGCCACGGCCATAAAGACCGAAACAGAGGGAGCTTACGCGTTTGGCGCGGGAGGGCAAATCGCGGCGGACAATGCCACTGCCGCCATTGCGTGCGCCATCGGGCGTTTACGCATCTCGCTATATGACGTATATACCTTGACTATACCCAGGAGTTCGCCATGCCCAAGGAAGCGATGTTCACGCTCAAACTGGAACCCGAGTTGCGCGCGAAATTCGTCGCCGCGGCCGCCGCCGTGGACCGGCCCGCGTCGCAAATCGTCCGCGAGTTCATGCGCGATTTCATAGAACAACAGCGCGCTGTTCGGGAAAACGACGCGTGGTTCCGAACCGAGATTGAGCAAAGCATGCGCGAAGCCGACGATCCGAACCTCGCACGCGTCCCGCATGAAGAGATTGCCGCGAAATGGCGGCAAAAACGTGCCGCGCTGGTGCGGCGGGCTGACCAACAGAGCGCATGAGGATCGAATGGCTGCCGGTCGCGGCACGTAACCGCGAACAGCAACTCGATTATCTCGCGGAACGAAACCCCGGGGCGGCGATCAAAATGGGCGATGCGATCGAATTCGCGGTGGGCCAACTCGCCGACCATCCCCAACTGGGCCGACCGGGACGCGTCGGGGGGACGCGGGAATTGGTGGTTTCCGGTTCGCCCTATGTGATCGCATATCGGATCGAGCCCACCGCGGTGGTCATATTGAGGTTGTTGCACGGCAGCCAGAAATGGCCACCGGACCGGTGAACCGCCGCGGCGGGCGTTGTATCACGCCCCCACCGTCAACCCCTCCGCCACCGTGAACGGCGCCTCCGTCTTCTCCCGAATCTCCTCCACCGTCACCCCCGGCGCGATATCGATCAGCCGCAGCCCCCCGTCGTGCCCCTTCGCCGGGGTCTCGAACACACCAAGCTCCGTGATCACCAGATCGATCACGCCAGCCCCGGTCAGCGGCAGCGTGCATCGCTTCAACAGTTTCGGCTTCCCGCCCGCCGTATGCTCCATCAGCACAACGACTCGCCGCACCCCGGCCACGAGGTCCATTGCCCCGCCCATCCCCTTCACCATCTTCCCGGGGATCATCCAGTTCGCGAGGTCGCCGTTCTCCGCCACCTGCAAAGCACCGAGGATGGAGATATCGATATGCCCCCCGCGCACCATCGCGAACGACGCGGCACTGTCGAAGAAGCTCGTCGTCGGCAGTTCCGTAACAGTCTGCTTCCCCGCATTGATCAGGTCCGCATCCTCTTCGCCTTCGAAAGGAAACGGTCCCATACCAAGCATTCCGTTCTCCGAATGCAACTGGATCGACATGCCATCCGGAATGTGGTTCGCGACCAAAGTCGGAATCCCAATCCCCAAATTCACATAGAATCCGTCTTCCAATTCCCGAGCCGCGCGGGCAGCCATCTCATCGCGTGTCCAAGACATGAAACGATCCTCCTTAAGCGGCGCGCTTGCGCACGGTGCGTTGTTCGATCCGCTTCTCAACCGAAGCCAGCGGCACGATCCGGTTCACGAAAATCCCGGCGGTCACGATATGATCGGGGTCCATCGATCCGGGCGCGACCAGATGCTCGACCTGCGCCACCACGATCTCCCCCGCCGTCGCCATGATCGGGTTGAAGTTCCGAGCGGTCTTTCGATAGATCAGATTGCCCTCCGGATCGGCCTGCCACGCATGCACGATCGCGAGATCCGCCCGCAGCCCGCGCTCCATCACATATTCCCGCCCGTCGAACATCTGCGACGGCTTCCCCTTGGCGATCTCCGTCCCCGCCCCGGTCGCGGTAAAGAACGCCGGAATCCCAGCCCCGCCCGCACGAATGCGTTCGGCCAGCGTGCCCTGCGGATTGAACTCGATCTCCAACTCCCCAGCCAGGAACTGCTTGGCGAAGGTCGCGTTCTCCCCGACATAGGACGAAATCATCTTCCGCACCTGCCGCGTCTGCAGCAGCAGACCCAGACCGACATCGTCGATCCCCGCGTTGTTGGAAATGATCGTCAGCCCCTTCACCCCGCTGTCGCGAACCGCCTCGATCAGCACCGACGGAATGCCGCACAGTCCGAAGCCGCCCGACATGATCGTCATATCGTCCTTCAACACGTCGGCCAGAGCCGCCTTCGCGTCGGAATAAATCTTGTTGACCGCCATTCGATCCTGCCCTTGGGGGTTAGTGTTGCGTAACCGTGAAGCCGGCGTCGCGCATGGCATCCGCCACCGCCTCGGCCGAAGCGCTGCTGGCAACCGTGACCAGCTTCGAATCCAGATCGACATCGACCTTCGCCGCGGCGTCGAGATCGTGCACCGCGCCCGTGATCGCCTTGGCGCAACCCGCGCAGGTCATGTCGGAAACGTGAAAGGTTTGCATTTTCTATTCCTGAACGATGGCCACCGCTCGGGTCCACCCAGCGGACGCGCGATGAACCTTGACCGGGAAGCACACGACCTCGAACCCGTCCGCCGGCAACTGATCGAGATTGTGCAGCTTCTCCAGATGCGAATACCCGATCTCCCGACCCGCGCGATGTCCTTCCCAGATCAGTTCGGCGTTCCCCGACGCCGCGATCTTCTCCCGCGTGATGGAAAACGGCGCATCCCAGCTCCACGCATCCGTGCCAACCAGGCGCACCCCGCGCTCCAGCATCCACATCGTCGCCGCCTTGCCCATCCCGCAGCCGCTGTCGACGTAGTCGTCCTGCCCATACCGGGCACCCGCCGCCGTATTGACCACCACGATCTCCAACGGACGCAGGTCATGCCCGATCCGTTTCAGCTCGGCTTCCACATCCCCCGGCGTGGCGACATAGCCGTGCGGGAGATGCCGGAAATCCAGCTTCACCCCCGGCTGGAAGCACCACTCCAACGGCACCTCGTCGATCCGCCAGGATGGTTCCCCACCCGGCTTCAAAGCGTGGTTCATCGTCGAGAAAAAATGATACGGCGCGTCCAGATGCGTCCCGTTATGGGTCGAAATCCGCACCTTCTCCACCGCCGCGTATTCGCCGTCCGGCAGTTGATCCACCCGCACCCCCATGTACTCCGCCATGGCTGGCGCGGTCTGGTGGTGATCCAGATACTCGATCTCCGGCAGCATATGCGGCGGATCGCTCTTGATCCCCGCCTTCAGCGGCACGGAAATGTCGATCAGACGACGCGCCATCGGTTTACTCCGCCGCCTTCATCATCGCCGCCGGATCGGCCCCAACCCGCCCGGTATCGGTGGCCGAGGCCGCCGGCATCCGAAAATCGTACCGCACCGACCGCAACCCGGGGATCGGGCAATCCGCGTTGTCCTTCGCCTCCACCACCAGCGAGGCCGACACCCCGAACACCGTATCGGACCCGATGTGGTCGTCGTCCCCGAAATACAGCGCCGAGACCAGTTCCCGATACCCATCGGCCGTGATCAGCACATGCACATGCGACGGCCGCATACCATGCCGTCCCTGCAGCTTCACCAGCCGCCCGACCGGCCCGTCCATCGGGATCGAATACCCCAGGGGCCGCACAGTCCGGAAATAATAGCGCCCGTCGGCATCGGTGCGGAAATTGCCGCGCATGTCCATCGACGCGTCCTCATGCGCCTGCACGTCGTACCAGCCCTCGTCGTTGGTCTGCCAGACCTGCACCAACGCGTTCGGAATCGGCTTGCCGTTGTTGTCCGTCACCTGCCCATACATCGCGATTTCCTCGGCCTTGAACGAGGATACGATGTTCGCGCCCAGCGGCAGTTCCGGCGCCCCTTCGCGGAAGAACGGCCCCAGCAGCGACGACTGCGTGCCCAGCTCCTGCGCCTTCTTGTCATGCAGCGCGTTGACCACGGCGCTCAGCCCCAGCACGTCCGACAGCAGGATGAACTCCTGCCGCACCTCGGTGCACGCCTTGCCCACCTCGGTCAGCACCGCGATGCCCTGCAGCCATTCGGCCGGCGTCAGATTCACCTCTCGGGCGAACGCGTGCAGGTGGCGCACCGCCGCGTCCATGATTTCCTTCAAACGCGGATCGGACGTCGTCGCCATCTGCGCGAGCGTGGCGTCAGTGACGGTGTTCTCGTCAAGGTCGATCATGGATACGTTCCTACCAGCCTGTTGTCCCTATTCTATCGCGATCGTCCGTCGTGCGCGAGGGTGGTTGTCGCGGCGGCTTCCGTCACGCAACTGACATATTTTCCAGGCGTGACTCCGCGACCCCGCCGGGCTAACACCCGGCTACCGTAACCCAAGTTCGGTGCAGCCAAGCCTCATGTCAGTGTCTCTCCCCGCCTCGTTGGCCGCCGGCCGGCGATTGCCCAACCTTTGGGATGTCGCCGCCGTCATCTGTGTCTTCGGGGCGCTGATCGCGGTCGCCCATGTCGCCCGCGGAACCATGGTGCCGATCGATGCGCCCGGTGCGACCGAAATCAACCTCGATCCCCGCAACCTGCCGGAATATGCCGTGCGGACCACGCTGCGGATGTTCGCCGCCCTCGCGGCCTCGCTGCTGTTCACCTTCACCTACGGCACCGCCGCCGCCAAAAGCCGCCGAGCCGGACTCGTGCTCGTGCCGATCCTGGATATCCTGCAGTCCGTCCCCATCCTTGGCTTCCTCACATTCACTGTCGTTTTCTTCATGAACCTGTTCCCCGGACAGGTGCTCGGGCTCGAACTGGCCTCGATCTTCGCCATTTTCACCAGCCAAGCCTGGAACATGGCATTCAGCCTCTACCAGTCCCTCAAAACCGTTCCCAACGACTTGAATGAGGCGACGATCGCCTTTCACCTGACCGGATGGCAGCGCTTCTGGCGCCTGGAAGTGCCCTTCGCCGTGCCCGGACTGGTCTGGAACACCATGATGTCGATGTCCGGCGGCTGGTTCTTCGTCGTGGCGTCGGAAGCCGTGTCCGTCGGCGACAACACCTGGAAACTGCCGGGCATCGGGTCCTACGTGGCCCTGGCATTGGAAAAGCGCGATATCGGCGCGGTCGCCTGGGCGATCGCGGCCATGCTGGCCGTCATCCTCGCCTACGACCAACTGCTGTTCCGCCCCCTCGTCGCATGGTCGGCCCGCTTCAAATTCGAAACGACTGCCGGCGCCACCGCCGACGACCCCTGGATGCTGCGCCTGCTGCGCCGCACCCGCACGCTGCAAATGGCCGGCGATTTCATCGGCGGCGCCGCGGCACGCATCGGCGGCCTGCGCTTCCGGATTTTCCCCCGCCGCCGCCACATCGTCGCCGCGCCGCCGTCGCGTGTCGCCGACGCCATCTTCATGATCGTCCTGGTCGCCGTGCTCGGTTGGATCGGCTGGATCGTCGTCGACTTCGCCGCCGCCAGCCTGACCTGGTCCGATCTGCTGGAAGCCGTGGGCCTGGGCTTGATCACCCTCCTGCGTGTCGCCGTTCTGATGGTCCTCGCCAGCCTCGTCTGGGTCCCCGTCGGCGTCTGGCTCGGCCTGCGCCCCGTCTGGGCACGCCGAGCCCAGCCCGTCGCCCAGTTCCTGGCCGCCTTCCCGGCGAACCTGCTGTTCCCGCCCTTCGTCGTCTTCATCGTGCATTTCCACCTGAGCGCCGATATCTGGCTGACGCCCCTGATGGTGCTGGGAACCCAGTGGTACATCCTCTTCAACGTCATCGCCGGCGCCGCGGCCTTCCCCGGCGATCTCCGCGAAGCCGCCGCCAATTTCCGCGTCGGCGGCCTGCTCTGGTGGCGCAAGGTCATGATCCCCGGAATCCTGACCTATTACGTCACCGGCGCGATCACCGCCTCCGGCGGCTCCTGGAACGCCGCCATCGTGGCCGAGGTCGCGTCATGGGGCGAGACCAAGCTGGTCGCGCACGGTCTGGGCTCCTACATCGCCGCCGCCACCGACAAGGGCGACCTCGCCCGCGTCGTGCTGGGCGTTGTCGTGATGTCCGCCTTCGTTGTGCTGTTCAACCGCATGCTCTGGCGCCCGCTCTACGCGTTCGCACAGCGCCGCCTGACGTTAGGGTGATCCCGATGGATGAAGAAAACTATTTGCTCGAAGTCCGCGGTTGCCGTCAGGCCTACCACAAGGACTCCAACGCCGACCTCGTGGTCCTGGAAGACGTGGAGCTCAAACTGCGAACCGGCGAAATCGTCGCCCTGCTCGGCCGTTCCGGCTCCGGTAAATCCACCCTCCTGCGCATCGTCTCCGGCCTGTTGAAACCCACCGCCGGTGAAGTGCTGTGGCAGGGAACCGCGCTGACCGGCCCCGCCGACGGCGTCGCCATGGTCTTCCAGAGCTTCGCCCTCTTCCCCTGGCTCACCGTCCAGGAAAACGTCGAACTCGGCCTCGAAGCCCGCGGCGTCTCCCGCGCCGAACGCGAACGCCGCGCCGAACAGGCCATCGACCTCATCGGCCTCGGCGGCTTCGAAAGCGCCTACCCCAAGGAACTCTCCGGCGGCATGCGCCAGCGCGTCGGCCTGGCCCGAGCGCTCGTGGTCTACCCGGACCTGCTGCTGATGGACGAACCGTTCTCGGCCCTCGACGTGCTCACCGCCGAGACCCTGCGCACCGACCTCATCGACCTCTGGTCCGACGGCAAACTGCCCGTCAAATCGGTCATGATGGTCACCCATAATATCGAGGAAGCGGTGCTCATGTGCGACCGCATCCTGGTCTTCTCCTCCAACCCCGGCCGGGTCGCGAGCGAGCTGACCGTCCCGTTCCCCCACCCCCGCAACCGCCTGGACCCGGCCTTCCGCCAAATGGTGGACGACATCTACGCGCTGATGACCCGCCGCCCCGCCACCCCCCCGAAAGCGGCGACGGAAACCCCGGTCTCGCCGCTGGCGATGCAGTTGCAGCGCGTCGGCATCAACCTGATGTCCGGCCTCATGGAAGCGATGGCCGCCGACCCCTACAACGGCCGCGCCGACCTGCCCGCGCTCGCCGGATCGCTGCAATACGAGGTCGACGACCTCCTGCCGCTGGCCGAAACCCTGCAACTCCTGCATTTCGCCGTCGTCGAGGAAGGTGACATCATGCTCACCGACGGCGGGCGCCTCTTCGTCGATGCCGATACCGATGAACGCAAACGCCTCTTCGCCGAGGCCCTGCGTGCCCATGTCCCGCTGGTCAACATGATCCGCCAGGTGCTGGACGAACGCTGGAACCACCGCGCATCCGCCGTCCGCTTCCGCGACGAGCTGGAAGATCACATGTCCCCCGATTACGCCGACGATACCCTCCGCACGGTCATCGGCTGGGGCCGCTATGCCGAGCTGTTCAGCTACGACGAGGAAGCCGAACAGTTCAATCTCGACGACATCGAATAGCCCCCCCTCCCGTCATGGCCCAACTCGTCGGGGCCACCCATGGCGGCAACCGTGCTTCAGCCGTATCGAATAGCCCCCCCCTCCCGTCATGGCCCGGCTCGTCCGGGCCACCCATGGCGGCAACCGTGCTTGGACAGTATCGAATAGGCTCCCCCCCCTCCCGTCATGGCCGGGCTCGTCCCGGCCACCCATGGCGGCAACCGTGCTTGGACAGTATCGAATAGGCTCCCCCCCCTCCCGTCATGGCCGGGC
>CAIRCM010000061.1 GCA_903877125.1 uncultured Acetobacteraceae bacterium
CGCCGAGGACGGCATCCGCGAAGCCGCCAAGGCCGAGGCAGTGACGCGCGTGGTCGCGTGGCAACTCACCCAGGAAATGGAGCGGCAGGGCATGACGAAGGCGGAGCTCGCCGAACGCATGCACACCAGCCGCGCCCAACTGGACCGCATTCTCAAGGCGAAGGGCAACATCACGATCGAGACCCTCCAGCGCGCTGCCGCTCTGGTCGGCCGCGAACTCCGGCTTGAGCTGGTCTGAAAGAGCGCAGGGGGTGCCGGAATGAACGAAGAGACGCCGTCAGCGTCTCTTTCCCGGGGCCGCGTGAGCGGTGGGGTTGGAGGGGGAAAATAGGCTTCGGGGGGACCCGGCTGCACGGAGCCGGAGCGCAAGCGGAAGGCGGAGGAAGCTGGGCGGAAGCCTATTTGGGGGAGAGAAGGGGCGAAGCCTAGAAGCCTGGTCCCGGAGGGGCGCGCCCATGCTCCCGCCAACCGGGTCGTAGCCGAAGCTGACACTCATCGCTTGCCCGTTGATCGCGGGGAAGCCGCGGGTGGTCATCCGCCGGAGGTTGTCATAGACGAACGTCCAGGTCCCCCCCGGCGCGGTCATCGAAATCGGCTGGTTGATGAGGCTGTAGGCGTAGGAGTAGCTGCGCCCGGAGGCGTTGGCGGTCTTGATGGCAGTCCGGGCAGATCGAAGCGGTTGTTTCTCGACCTATCCTAAGCCGCCAGCGCCAAAATCTCCCGCACCTGCGCCGGTCCGTCGATCTTCCTCGGGTTGCGCGGAATCCACGGCGTCCCCATCGCCTGCTCGGCGATGCGGGCGAAAGCCCCCTCCCCCACGTTCACGGCGGACAGGGTTCGGGGCATGTCCAGGCCGGCGATGAAGGTGTCCAGTACCTCGGCGGCTTCCGCGCCGGGGTGGCCCATGGCGGCGGCGATTTCGGCCTGGCGATCGGGGTTGGCGGGTTTGTTCCAGCGCATCACCGCGGGCAGCATGATGCAGGACGTATGGCCGTGCGGCACGTCGTGCACTGCGCCGAGGACGTAGCCGATGCCGTGGCTGGCGCCCATCGGCACGCCGCTCGCGAGGGGTCCCATCGAAAGCCAGGAGCCGATCTGACAGTCCAGCCGCGCCTGAATGTCGGTGGGGTCGGCCTTAACGGCGGCGAGGCCTCGGGTCAGCAGCGTGAGGCCCCGGAGGGCCTGGGCGTCGGCGTAGGGATTGGCTTCGAGGGAACAGAAGCCCTCGACGCAGTGATCGACGGCGCGGATGCCGGTGGAGAGGAAGAGCCACTCCGGCGTGTGAACGGTGATCGCGGGGTCGAGGATCACGGTCCGGGGGATGATCATGGGATGGGCGAACAGGCCCTTGACGTGGGTGCGTTCGTCGGTGACGCCGGCAAGGGCGCTGAACTCGCCAGCCGAGAGGGTGGTGGGCACGCTGATCTGGCGGATGGTGGGGGCGGCGAAGGTCTTGCCTGGGCCGATGGCGTCCATCGCGGCGGCGGTGCGGATGTCGTTGGCGAGGCAGAGCTGCACGGCCTTGGCGCCGTCGGTGACGGAGCCTCCGCCGATGGTCACGATCAGGTCGGCGCCGATGTCGCGGGCCTGGTTGGCGGCAGCGACCACGGCCTCGCGCGGGGTGTGGGCGGGCATATGGTCGCAGATTCCGGCGCAGAGATTGCCGAGGGCGGAGCGAACCCGCTCGATCTCCGGGGTCTGGCGGTTCAGGGTGCCGCTGACCATCAGGAAAACTCGGGTGGCGCCGAGCTTGCGGGCCTGATCGGCGACGGCTTGAGCGGCCGGGACCCCGAACAGAACTTCCTCCATTTTGCCGAAGCCGACTCGGCCGGATTGGACCATTTTTCCCTCCATTGGCTGGCGGCCGCGGCGGGCCGGTGTTGATGCTCTATACCACGGCGATCACTTGGGACGATGCTTGGCGCATGAGCGGATTGATCAAACGCAGTTTTTCGCTGGCTGGACACCGGACGAGCGTCGCTTTGGAGGCGGAGTTCTGGGACGCTCTGGCGGCGATGGCGGCGGCGGAGGGATTGAGCCTGTCCGCGCTGGTGGCTCGGAGCGATGCAGCGCGGGATCCGGACCGGCCTTTGGCCTCGGCTTTGCGGGTGGCGGCGCTGGGGGCAAAAAAAATCGCGTGACGTGCGCTTTTCGCGGTCCGCGTTAACTCTTTGTTAACGAACCCCATTGCATGCTTCGGTTCAGGAAAAAACCGCTTTTCGAAGGGAAACCGCCATGAACCAGATCGCCATGCCGTCGCCGACCGCGCCGAGCCGGGTCAGCCCGTTGATTCTGTCGGATCGTCTGATCGCATTGGCGGAGGCCGCGGATCGCGCGGGATTCCTGGGGACGGCCGAACAACTGGTGTGTTTGGCGTGCGCGGTGTTCGATGAGGCGCCGCGGGAGCGGCATTGAGCGGAGGAATGGTGGGCGCGACAGGGATTGAACCTGTGACCCCCTCCGTGTCAGGGAGGTGCTCTCCCGCTGAGCTACGCGCCCTCCGGCGTCGGGAGGCAGGCTTCTAGCGCTACAACCCCGTGATGCGCAAGGCCGTTTTGCGGGGATATTTTGGGATAGTTGGGGGATTGGATTCCGGCCTGATCGCGGTGCTGGTGCCATGGCACCTTATCCCAACCGCGCCAATCATTGACGCATCGGCCTTCCACCCGCGTCCTGCCGGCGAATGCCGGTATCCACGATTTTCGCTGCGCGGAGCTTGAAAA
>CAIRCM010000062.1 GCA_903877125.1 uncultured Acetobacteraceae bacterium
ACCAAACCCGCGTCACCGTCCTGTTTCCAACGCTGAACCACACGTTTGACCTGCCGGATACCAATCCCCAAACGCTCGGACGCCTCTTGCTGAGAAAGCCGACCTTCAACGCTATCGCGGATGATCTGCGACCGCTCCCGCCCCTTCAAACTCATGCTTAAAATCCCCGGACACATAACGCCCCCCGTTCCGCTCAAGCGCGGTAGGGGACATTTTAACTTTGCCAGAAGGGGACATTCCTACTTTGCTCTAACAGCCCGGCCGACCTCCCTTGCGGAACAAGGCGGGAAACGCGAAACTCGGCTCACCTCACGGAGGCATGGTACGCGGTTATGTCGAATGACTCGAAGCATCCGGGACCCAGGGGCCATGATATCCTAAAAGCCGGCGCCGCAGCTGTGGTGGGCCAAGCCGTGGCGCGCCCCATTCTGCATCGACTTTGGCACACCGGACGCGAATACCTCACCCATTGGGCGGTGGCTGGCCTGATTGTCACGGCAACCGGCGTCGCGCCGGACCACTGGGTCGCACATCTGGTCGACACGCTGCACGTCCCCGCGGACGCTCTGCATCTCTGGGCTGCCGGCATCGACATCCGCTGGTTCGCGGTTGGCGCCGGTTTGCTTCTGGTGGTCGGCGACATCGCCTGGCGCCGGACCCGAACCGCCAAAGCCGCCGAGGCGCCGGAGTTGCCCGACAAACCGTCCATCGCCGTTCTGCCGTTTACCAACCTCAGCGGCGATCCGGCGCAGGACTATTTTTCCGACGGTCTGACCGAGGATATCATAACTTAATTGTCACGATTTCACGCACTGTTCGTGATTTCCCGCAACAGCGTCTTTACTTACAAGGGCAAACCCGCCGACGTCAGGGAGATCGCGCGCGAATTGGGCGTGCATTACGTGGTGGAAGGCAGCACCCGCAAATCCGGCAACCGAGCCCGCGTGAGCGCGCAACTGGTGGACGCGGCGACCGGCCGCCACCTTTGGGCCGAACACTACGACCGCACGCTGGAGGACGTGTTCGCCCTGCAGGAGGACGTCACCCACGGCATCGTCGCCGCCGTCGCGCCCGAGGTCGAGCTGGCGGAAATGGCGCATGCCCGCACCGCCCTGCCGAACGAAACGGCGCAGCACCTGACCTGGCGCGCCCAGGCGCTGATGCATGACGGCGTCCGCCAGGGGCAACCCGCGCCGGTGCTGGAAGCCATGGCGCTGGCACAACAGGCGGTCGAGGCCGATCCCGCCGCGCTGGCCGCGTTCAACGTGCTCGCCTGGTGCAACTGGTCCTGCCATCTGTACCGCTGGGGCGCAGAACCGGAGAAAGCACTGGACCGCATGATCGATGCGGTGTCGCACATGTCCACGCTGAACGCGCTGGACTACCGCACACTGACCGCCTCCGGCATCGCCCGCACCATTCGAGGGGAGCCCGAGCGTGGCCTCGCCGACCTCCGCCGAGCCGTCGACGTCAACCCGAACGCCGCTTTATCCCTGATGTGGCTGGCGATGTGCGAGGCGATGGCGGGGCAAGGCGACGCCGCCCGCACCCACGCCACGCTGTCGCTACGCCTGAACCCCCGCGACACCTGGATCGGCGTCGCGCACGTGGCCCTCGCGCTGGTGAGTTTCGCTGCCCGCGATTACAGGGAGGCAGCGCGTCAGGCGGAACTGGCCATCCAATCCGAACCCGCCGTACCGCTAAGGCGCGCCATCATGATCGCCTGCTGCGCCCAGCTCGGCGACAAGCCACGCGCCGCGCGGGAATTGGCGGCACTGAATGGGTTCGCACCGGATTTCATTCCGCTCTTGTATCGCGGAGATTTTCAGGTGTTCCGCCGACCCGAGGATATGGAGCATCTGCTGGACAGTTTGCGCCTGGCGGAAACCTGACAGTGCGAGACAACGTCGCTGGCAACCTCACCGCCGGTGTCGGCGCCGGCCTCACTTACCTCCCGCTGATGGTTATCGTCGCGATCATCGCGTTCGGCCCGTTGGGGCCAGACACCGCCGCCACGCTGACCAGCGCCGTGTTCGCGGCCAACATCGCCGCCGGGATCATGTTTTTCCTGTTGGCGCGCTGCCCTGTCCTTGTAGGAACCCCAAGCGCGTCGTCGGCTCTGGTGATCGCCGCTTTGTTCGCGCGCTTGATCGCCCAGGGAACCATTCCCGGGGTGGCCGAGGCGATGGCGATCACCATTTCGGTCGGGGTCGTCGCAGCCATCGTGCAGCTCGCTTTGGTCAATGCCGGTGCGGCCGCGTTGGGGCCGCTGGCGCCGTACCCGATTGTGTCCGGCCTGGTGAACGGCACCGCCGTGCTGATCCTGATGTCGCAGCTTCCACCGTTACGCGTCCACCCGTTTGAGATGGCCATCGCCGCCGTCGCCTGCGCGACGATGCTGCTGTTCCCGGTGCGCTGGAAAGTGCCGCCGGTTTTGCCGGCGGTGGCCGCCGGAATGGCCGTCGCGGCCGTGCTGCACCGGCTGGGCCTGGAACCGGGTCCCTATCTGACCGCCATGCCGTCCCCAGCGGCCTATCCCGCCGTTGCGGCTCACGGTTTTACCGCCTGGGCCACAAACGCTGCGAAACTCCCATGGGCGGACATCGCCATTGCCGGGGTGACCATCGCTTTGCTGGGCGTGCTGGAGACCCTCGGGACCATCAGCGCCCTGACCGATCTGGGCATCGTCACTGGGGCGCGTCGTGATCTGGCGACCGTCGGTTACGCCAATCTCGCGGTTGCCGCCGTTGGTGGCGGTCCGCCGGTTGGGGCGCCGCTGTCCGGTCCCATGACCCCGTTGAAAACCGGCGGCTCCGGCCGCCTCGCACCGCTGAGCAGGGTCGCCCCGATCGCCGTGGGCGGGGTGTTTCTGGGTGGCTATCTGCCGCTGGTCCCGCAGGGCGCCATGGTGGGGCTGGTGCTGGCCATCGGCTACCGGCTACTGGACCCTGAACCGGTGCGGCTGCTGTGGCGGGCCGTGCGTCATGACGCGCCGATCCGCATGGAGATCGGCGGCAGCGCCTTCATCTCCCTGGCCGTGGTCGGTGTCGCCGTGGTCGCGGGCCTCGCCGTCGCGGTCGCCGTGGGTGCGGCCGCCTGTCTGCTGGTGTTCACCGCCGCGATGGCCGGCAGCGCCATCCACCGGGTCTACGACGGCGCTGCCGCTTTGTCCCGGATGCGCCGCAGCGTGGAGGAAACCGCCGTCCTGCTGCGGGATCGCAAGCTGGTGTCGGTCATCGAGCTCGGCGGGCCGTTGTTCTTCGGTAATATCAGCCCATTGGGCGACGCGCTTGACCGCGCCCAGGCCGCCGGTGCCAGGCACATCGTGGTAGACTTGAGCCGTGTGACCCGCGTCGACCTATCCGGGGCGCGCCGATTGATCTCCTACGTGCGGCAACGCCGGCAGAAGGGGCTGACCATCGTCCTCGCCCCGTTCCATCCCGGCCATCCGGTCGCCGATTATTTCGCTGCATTGGCGATCGATCCCGGCGAGCATTATCCCGAGGTCACCGAAGCCCTGGCCGCCGCGGAAAATGCGGTGCTGGCGGAGGCCGGCCTGCCTGCTCCGTCCTTCGCGACCAGCGAAGCAGCGTTGGAAGCCCTCGGCATCGCACCCGACCACGCTCGGGTGTTGGCGACGCATGCGGAAGCCCGGGAATTCGCGGCCAACGAGATGCTGTGCCGAGCGGGGGAGCCGGCGGACGCTCTGTTCGTGGTGATGCATGGGCGGGTGGATGTCCTGCTGCCCGCCCAACGCGTCGTGCTGGCGCATCTGGCGGCCGGCGCGGTGATCGGGGAGCGGGTGCTGTTCGAAGCCGGCACCCGCACCGCCGACGTGGTCTGCGCCGCGCCGTCCCGCGTGCTGATCCTGTCCGGTTCCGCGCTGACAGGTTTGATGCGGGATGCCTCGCCCGCTGCTTTGGCCCTGGTCGTGGCCGTCGCCCACAACACCTCCATGAGTTTGCAACTGGCGAACGCGGCGATCTCCCGACTGGAAACCCACGCGGATCATTAGAGGGGCAACTCATGTGGCCGGATATTCTCGCCTACATTGCGATCGCTGTGTCGCTGTTCGCCTATGCCATGGACGGAATGATCGCGCTTCGGCTGATCGGGCTCGTATCCAGCGTCGTGTTCCTGGTGCACGGCGTCATCACCGTCAGCTATCCCACGATCGTCGAGCAGGCGCTGATCCTGCCGGTCAATGCCTACGGCCTGTTCAAGATGCTGCGGTTGGTTCGCCAGTCGCGGGAGGCCGTGGAAGGCCACCAGACCATGGAATGGTTGCGGCCATTCTCGTCGCGTCTGTCGATCCCCGCTGGCCAGATATTGTTCCGTCAGGGCGACGCGGCCGAAGACATGTACTGCATCCATTCCGGATCGTTCCGCTTGGCGGAGTCCGGATTACTGTTGGGGCCGGGTGCCGTGGTCGGGGAGTTGGGTTTTCTGTCGCCGGGCAACCGCCGCACGCAGACCTTGCAGTGCGAGGAACCCGGTGTACTTCTTCGTATTTCCTACGACCGGCTGAAGGAACTGTACTTCCAGAACCCAAAATTCGGATTTTACTTCTTGCGCCTGATCAGCAGCCGGCTGTTCGAAAACCACGCGGCGGCAGTGGAAGCCGCCTCAGCCCGCGCCAACGGTTAGTATCATGCCTTCCATCGCCGCGATGGTACCGGGACGCCGAGCGGCGGCATCGCGCACGATCGTATCCATGGTGGCATCGTCGTGGTTGGGTTCGTGGTGGAACAACACCAACTGCCCCACGCCGGCCGTATCGGCGAGCGCCACAGCGGCTTGCCAAGTCGAATGACCCCAACCGACTCGGGTCACGTATTCGTCTTCGGTAAAGCTGGCATCGTAGATCAGCACATCCGTTCCGGTCACGAATTGCGCCAGCGCGGTGTCGGTTCCCTCGGCCGGATGTTCGGTATCCGTGATGTAACAGACGTTGTGCCCGCCCCACGCGATGCGTTACCCGACGGCATTGCCGGGGTGGCGCAGCAGAATCGTTCTGACAGTCAATCCGGGGTGCGGTGTCAGATCCTGTCCTGGTATGAAGTCCTGAAACGACAACACCGCCCGGAATGCTTTGTGAATGTCCGGCATCACCGGCGCCTCCCAACTGCGCAGCAGGGCGTCGTGAATGCGATCGACATGCCCGCCCCAAAAACGCAGGCGTGCGCGTGGATCATACATCGGGCCGAAAAATGGCAGGCCGCAGACATGATCGAAATGCGTGTGGCTGAGCAGAATATCGGCATCTGCCGGACCGGCTAGCGCCGCTCCCATTTCCCGGGCGCCGCTGCCGGCGTCCAAAATCAGCAGATGCGGGCCGCAGCGCAGCTCCACGCACAGCGTGTTGCCGCCATAACGCAACGTCCCCGGCCCGGGCGTGGGCAAACTGCCGCGCGCGCCCCAAAAACGCAGGGTCATGGAATCGTCGTTCGTCACCAGATCGCGCTCTGTCATCTGACCATAGCCTAACGTGGACAGCGGCCGCGGGGCCAGAAGTTTCGTTAGGGACTTGGTGCGGCGGAGAACCGCCTGTAGCTTGTTGCCAGCCTGGGGAGGAACGCATGGACACCGCACCCACAGCCGACACCGTCGCGGACCTGCGCCGGTTGCTTACCGAGCGGGAAGCGGAACGCGACGCCGCTCGCGCGCAGACCTTGGCGATGGGCGACGTGCTGCGGGCAATCGCCGCTTCCCCCGCCGATCCACAACCGGTCTTCGAACTGATCGCGCGGAAAGTGAAGGACCTGTATGGCGCGCACGCCGTCAGCGTCGTTGAACATGATGGCGCGTTGTTGCACCAACGCGCGCTGATCGGGCACGAGCCGGAGGCGGCGGCCCGTCTCCTCGCCGCCTTCCCCCGTCCGCCCGGTCCGGACACCGGTCCCGGGCGGGTCGTGCTGAGCGGGAAGCCGGTCTATGTCCGCGAAATCGACAAAGAAAGCGGCTTCATCGCGGCGGGACGCGCGCTGGGTGCCGGATCTTACTTCGGCGTGCCACTGCTGCACGAGGACCGCGTCGTTGGGGTTCTGGGCCTGTGGCGCGCCGATTTCGGCGCGTTCAATGAGGCCCTGGTGGAAATCGCCAAAGCCTTCGCCCAACAGGCCGTGATCGCCATCGCGGGAGCGAAGACGCTGCGCGAGTTGCGGGAACGGGACGAAGAGAACCGTGCTTTGATCGCGCGGCAGGAAGCCAGCATCGCGGTGCTGAAGGCAATTGCCGCTTCGCCCGACGATCCCCAGCCGGTGTTCGAACTGATCGCGCGCAAGGCCCGCGAACTCTGTGGCGCAGCGCAATCGGGTGTGACTGAATACGACGGCGAGGTGGGCTACCTGCGGGCACTGGATGGCTATGATCCCGCGGTTATTGATCGAATGAGGCGTCTCTACCCCCGGCCTCCCACCCCGGGAACAATCTTCGGGCGCACCATACTGAGCGGACAGATCGTCCATATCCGCGACGTCAGCACGGACCGCGGGCTGGCGCATACCACACACGACCGGGCGCGAGACCTGGACACCAGATCACTGCTTGGTGTGCCGCTATTACGCGACGGGCGGGCGATCGGCAGCATCGTACTTCGCCGGACCCAGGTCGGTGGCTTCGACGACAATCAGATCGCACTGGTGCGATCATTCGCAGAGCAGGCGATGATTGCGATCGCCAGCGCGAACTCGCTGCGCGAACTGCGCGAACGGACCGCAGAGCTGGCCGAACGCAACAGCGCCTATGGCGAGCGAATCGAGCAGCAGGCGGCGACCATCGACGTGTTGCAGGCGATGTCCGCTTCGCCCGGCGACGCGCAGCCGGTTCTGGTCGCCATCGCGGGACGGGCCAGGGCGTTCTGCGGGGCGGAGGCCGCGGGGGTTGTCCTGCTGGAAGACGGATATTTGCATTTACGTACCCATTCGGGCTTCTCGGACGCGGCCGCCGACACCTACGCGGCTGCGTTCCCACGGCCGGTGGACGAAACGACCGTCGCCGGGCGCGCCATCCTGGCCAGAGCCGCGATGCATGTGCCCGATATCATGGCGGACCCGCGTTATGTGTTGCGGACCATCGGGACGGTCTCGCTCTTCCGGTCTTCCGCGGCCGTGCCGTTGCTGCGGGACGGTGTGCCGATTGGCGCGATCGGGTTGGCCCGGTCCACGCCCGGTATCTGTTCCGATACCCAGATGGAGTTACTGAAAACCTTCGCCGATCAGGCGGTCATCGCGATCACCAGCGCGGAGACTTGGCGCGCGTTGCAAGCCCGCACGGCGGACTTGCGGGAGTCTCTGGAATATCAGACCGCCGCGAGCGACGTGCTGAGGATCATCAGCCAACTGACGACCGACATTCAGCCGGTGCTCGACGCGCTGGTTCAGATCGCGGCTCGACTCTGCGACGCCGAAATGACAGTCATCAATCGCCGCGACGCGCGCATGGCGTGGATGGCCGCCAGCCACGGCTACCCGGAGTCGCTCTGCGCGTATTGGCGGGCCACGGGGCCGATTCCCCTGGATCCCGACAGCCCGGTGGTGGCGATGCGGACCCTCATCGAGGGTCAGATCGTGCACATCCATGATGTGTCGGCGGTTCCTGGCTATCCCACGCCAAATATTGAACTTGGCGGTCTGCGTACCGTCGTTGGCGCGCCATTGCGGCGGGGCGACGAAATCATCGGCATGATCGGCCTCGCGCGCCAACGGGTCGAACCGTTCACGGAACGGCAGATCGCATTGCTGCAGAATTTCGCGGCCCAGGCGGTGATCGCGATCGAGAACACGCGGCTGCTGACCGAACAGCAGGAAGCGCTGGAACGGCAAACCGCGATGGCCGAGGTGTTGCAGGTCATCAACGCCTCGCCGGGGGATTTGACGCCGGTATTCGATGCGATCCTGGAAAAGGCCCTGCGAATTTGCCAGCCGGCGTTCGGCACACTCCGCGCGTTTGACGGAGAGAGGTCGCATGTTCTCGCCGAGCGCGGGGCGCATGCAGCGTTGACCGCGTATCGCGCGCACGATTCCGCTCAAGGTCTTTCGCCGAATTTCAAAAGTATGCTGGAGACACGGCGTCCGTTCCATATGCTGGATATCCGCGAGAGCGAAGGATACCAGTCCGGGGATTCGAATACCAGGGCCGTTGCCGATCTGGGCGGTGCGCGCACGGTGCTTCTTGTGCCGCTGTTGAAAGAAGGGGTCGTTGTCGGCAACCTGCAAATCTACCGCCGGGAAGTCCGCGCCTTCACGGATAACGAAATTTCCCTGCTGGAAAACTTCGCCGCCCAGGCGGTCATCGCGATGGAAAACGCACGGCTGTTGGGAGAATTACGGCAACGCACGGGCGATCTGCAACAATCTCTGGAATATCAGACAGCAACGTCGGACGTTTTGAAAGTCATCAACCAAGCCGCGTTCGATACTCAGCCCGTATTCGATAAGATTGTCGAGACCGTCGCGCGGCTATGCGGCGCGGAATTCGCGAATATCACCAATTATGATGGCGAGACAAACCGTATAGCGGCGATATTCAGCGGATTGACTGGTTATAACCCACCGCTCGGTGATATCATTCCAGTCAACCGCCAGAGTGTATCCGGCCGGGCGATCGCCTCGGGGCAAGTCATTCAGATCGAGGACGTTGCCGCCGACCCCGATTTTGCGACGCGCGCAAAGACCAACTCCACCGTCAGCGGCATCGGGACCGTTCTGTCGGTGCCGCTGCTGCGCGATGGGGCGGTCATCGGTACAATCAATCTTGGGCGGGGCGAAATGCGCCCGTTTGCCACCGCGCAGATCGATCTAATTCGTACTTTCGCGGATCAAGCGGTCATCGCCATAGAAAACGCCCGGCTGCTGACCGAGCAACAGGAGGCGCTGGAACAGCAGACCGCAACGGCAGAGGTGCTGGGGGTCATCAACGCCAATCCCGGCGATCTGGCGCCGGTATTCGAGGCGATCCTGGACAAGGCGCATACGCTGTGTGGCGCCTCCATCGGTTCACTGTTTACCTGGGATGGCGAGTTCATGCGCGCGGTCGCAACCCATGGCCAGCCAGCGGACTATGCGGCGCGGCTCGCTCAGGGCTTCCGTGCTTCGGCGGGAACCGTTGCCGGCGCGCTGGTTGACGGCGCGCGTTTTGTTCATGTGCCGGACATAATGGAGCTCACGCCAGATCCGCGGAGCGTGGCCGGCGCCGCCATCGCTGGAACCGGGATGCGCACAGTGCTACAGATACCGCTCCGTAAGGAGGGCAATCTGCTGGGCTATATCAGCGCCGCGCGCGCCGAAGTCCGCCCCTTCGCGGAAAAGGAAATTTCCCTGCTGGAAAATTTCGCCGCCCAGGCGGTCATCGCGATGGAAAACGCGCGGCTGTTGACGGAAACACAGGAGGCGCTGGAACAGCAGACCGCGACGGCAGAGGTGCTGGGTGTCATCAATGCAAACCCAGGCAACCTGAAGCCGGTATTCGATACGATACTGGAAAAGGCACATGCGCTATGCGGCGCCTCGATCGGGTCGTTAATTACCTATGATGGCGAGTTCATGCACACGGCGGCGACACGTGGATGGCCAGAAGACTATGTGGCCCATCTTGCTCAACCATTCCGCCCGCAGGGGGTCACACGGCAATTGGTCGACGGCGCCCGTTTCTGTCATACACCGGATGTGGCGGCGTTGGCGGAGGACCCTGGAGGTCGTGCCGCAATCGCCATAAAACGAACCGGAATGCGCACGCTCTTGCAGGTACCGCTTCGGAGGGAGGACACTCTTCTCGGCTATATCAGCGCGGCACGTTTGGAAGCACGTCCCTTCACGGACAAGGAAATCGCTCTCCTTGAAAGCTTCGCCGCCCAGGCTGTGATAGCGCTGGAGAATGCGCGCCTTCTGAATGAAGTACGCCAGCGCCAGGAAGAACTCCGCATCACCTTCGAAAACATGGGCGATGGCGTGGCGATGTTCGACGCCGAACCGCGTTTGGTCGCCTGGAACAGCAAATTTCAGGAAATCTTCGCCGTCCCCTCCGATCTGCTGGAACAACGCAGGACCTACGCTGACTATATCCGCTTCCTCGCAGAACGCGGCGATTACGGGCCCGACACGGATGCGGAGGAGATGGTGCGCCGCGTCACCGAAAGCACCGGACAGCAGCGCGTCTACGAACGCACCCGACCGGACGGCCGCGTCGTCGAAATCCGCAACAATCCGGTGGACGGCGGCGGTTTCGTGTTGATCTTCGCCGACATTACCGAGCGAAAACGCAACGAAGCTGCCATCGCCGCCGCTCGCGACGCGGCCGAGGAAGCGACCCGCGCCATCGAAGCCGCCTATCGCGACCTGAAAATCGCCCAGGCCAACCTCGTCCAAGCCGAGAAAATGGCTTCGCTCGGCCAACTCACCGCCGGTATCGCGCACGAAATCAAGAACCCGCTGAATTTCGTCAATAATTTCGCCAATCTGTCGGTGGAATTGTTGGAGGAATTCAAGGAGGCCGCCGCCCCCGGCCTCGAACACCTCACCGACGACCAGCGGGCCGACGTCGACGATCTCTCAACCATGCTCACCTCCAACCTGAAAAAGATCGAGGAACACGGCAAGCGCGCCGACGGCATCGTGAGGGCGATGCTGGAACATTCGCGCGGCGCATCGGGCGAACGGCGCGCGGTCGATCTGAACGCGCTGATCGATGAGGCCCTGAACCTCGCCTACCACGGTGCCCGAGCGCAGGACCAAAGCTTCAACATCACGCTTGAACGCGATTTCGCCGCCGGGATGGCGCCGATCGAGGTCAATCCACAGGACATGACCCGCGTATTTCTGAACCTGTTCGGCAACGGCTTCTACGCCGCCAACAAGCGCGCGAAAGCCGGCACCGCATCCGGCTTCGAACCGGCACTGCGGGTCACGACGATCGACCATGGCGACAGGATCGAGGTTCAGGTCCGCGACAACGGCACCGGCATTCCCGAAGATATCCGCGACAAGTTGTTCGAGCCCTTCTTCACCACCAAACCGACCGGCGAAGGCACCGGCCTCGGCCTGTCCATCACGTACGACATCGTCACCAAGCAGCACGGCGGCACGATCGCGGTGGAGAGCACGGTCGGCGACCACACGACATTCTCGGTCCAGCTCCCGCGCACCATGTTCGCCGACCGTGGAGGACTGGCATGAACCGCCCCATCCGCTATCCTGCCCGCAACATGCGCCGGGAGGGAGCGGCCTCATGAGTGACGCGGCCACTCAGCAGGAGTTGGCGGAACTCCGCCAGCAGCGCGACGCGGCCCTGGCGCGCGAGTCGGCGCTGGCCGAGGTGCTGTCTATCATCAACCGATCCCCCAGCGATCCTGGGCCGGTGTTCCAGGCGATTCTGGAGAAGGCGCACGCGCTGTGCGGGGCGGAAATCGGGGCGCTGGCAACCTACGACGGCACGTTCATGCGCGCCGTGGCAGTTCGCGGTCTTTCGGCGGAGCACGCGGCGTTGATAACGGAGCCGTACCGTCCGAGTCCCGGGGGGATCCAGCGGCTTATTGACGGCGCGCGTTTCAATCAGATCGCCGATATCAAAGCGTCGAATGTGTCCGGTTTTGGCAGAATGTTTGCGGACCGTACCGGTCTTCAAACCTACCTTGGGGTTCCGCTTCGAAAAGACGGCGTCTTCGTGGGGCAAATCAGCGCCTACCGCACGGAAGTTCGCCCTTTCACCGAAAAAGAAATCGCTCTGCTGGAGAGCTTCGCCGCCCAGGCGGTCATCGCGATGGAAAACGCGCGGCTGCTGACGGAATTGCGGGTCCGTGACGAGGACAACAGCAGACTCATCGCGAGGCAGTCCGCCAGCATCGAGATTCTCAAGACAATTTCCGCCTCGCCCGACGACCCACAGCCGGTGTTCGAAATGATCGCCCGCCGGGCACGGGAACTGTGTGGCGCGGAAGCCGCGAGCGTGAGCGAGTTCGACGGCACCATGATGACCATGAGAGTCATGATCGGCCACGATGCCGCGGCGACGGCCCGGTACATGGCAAGCTTTCCCCGCCCCCCGATCGCCGAATCCTTGCATGGGAGTGTTATTCTCGCCGGGGAGGTCATTCATACCGGCGACATCGCCAGCATACCCGCCTGGAGCGCCCTTACCGCCACCAACCTGGGCAATGCGGGCTCCGCGGTGGGGGTTCCGCTGAAGACCGACGGCAAGGTCATTGGCGCGATCGGCTTGTCCCACACCGATCGCAACGGTTTCGATCGCAACGCGGTGGCGCTTGTGGAGTCCTTCGCCGAACAGGCGGTGATCGCCATATCGAGTGCCAAGGCCCTGCGCGAACTTCGCGCCCGCACCGACGAACTCGCCCAACGCCAGAGCGAACTGCGTATCACCTTCGAAAATATGGGCGATGGCGTGGCCATGTTCGACGCCGAACCGCGCCTGGTCGCCTGGAACGCCAAGTTCCAGGAAATCTTCGCGGTCCCCCCCGGACTTCTGGAACAACGCCAGACCTATGCCGACTACATCCGCTTTCTCGCCCAACGCGGCGATTACGGAGCCGATACAGACATCGAGGGACAGGTTCGTCGCATCGCCGGCAACGCCGGCCAGCGTGGCGTTTATGAGCGCACCCGCCCCGACGGGAGGGTTATCGAGATCCGCAACAATCCGGTGGACGGCGGCGGTTTCGTGTTGATCTTCGGAGACATAACCGAACGAAGACGCAATGAATACGCCATCGCGGCCGCTCGCGACGCGGCCGAGGAAGCGACCCGCACCATCGAAGCCGCCTATCGCGACCTGAAAATCGCCCAGGCCAACCTCGTCCAAGCCGAGAAAATGGCCTCGCTCGGACAGCTCACCGCCGGTATCGCGCACGAAATCAAGAACCCGCTGAATTTCGTCAATAATTTCGCCAATCTGTCGGTGGAATTGCTGGAGGAATTCAAGGAAGCCGCCGCCCCCGGCCTCGAACACCTCACCGACGACCAGCGGGCCGATGTCGACGATCTCTCGAACATGCTCACCTCCAACCTGAAAAAGATCGAGGAACACGGCAAGCGCGCCGACGGTATCGTCCGGGCCATGCTGGAACATTCGCGCGGCGCATCGGGCGAACGGCGCGCGATCGATCTGAACGCGCTGATCGATGAGGCCTTGAACCTCGCCTACCACGGCGCCCGCGCGCAGAACCAAAACTTCAATATCACGTTGGAACGCGATTTCGCACCCGGCCTGCCACCCATCGAGGTCAATCCGCAGGACATGACACGGGTGTTCCTGAACATGTTCACCAACGGCTTCTACGCCGCCAACAAGCGCGCGAAAGACGCCGCCCCCCCTGGCTTCGAGCCGACGTTACGCGTCGCCACCATCGATCGCGGCGATGCCGTGGAAGTCCAGGTCCGCGACAACGGAACCGGCATCCCGCCAGCGATCAGAGACAAGCTGTTCGAACCTTTCTTCACAACGAAACCCACGGGCGAGGGTACCGGCCTCGGCCTGTCCATCACCTACGACATCGTCACAAAGCAGCACGGCGGCACGATCGCGGTGGAAAGCGTCGTCGACGACCACACCACCTTTTCAGTGACACTGCCCCGCCAGATGTTCGGCCCGGCGGGAGGGGTGGCATGACCCCGGCGACCGGTTATTCTACCCACCGGAAACGACCGGAAGGGGCCGCCCCATGAACGCCGCGTCTGACGCCGATCCGCTGCGGGAGCTGGCCGAACTGCGCCGCCAGCGCGACGCGGCAACGGCGCAGACCGCGGCTTTGGGGGAGGTGCTGCGCGCCATCACCGCCTCCCCCGACGATCCCCAGCCCGTCTTCGAACTGATCGCCCGGCGGGCGCGGGAACTGTGCGGGGCCAACACCGTGACCATCCTGGAATACGACGGCACCCTTGTGCACGTCCGGGCCATGGTCGGCCATGTGCCGGCAGCGGCCGAGCAGGTCCGACGTACCTCTACCCGCACCCGTTTGACCCGGACGACGCCGTTGGACGCGCCATCGTCGGCAATGTCACCATCCATCAACGCGACGACCGGGATTTTGTGGCAACACAGCGCCTCCTGGGGGTGCCGTCGGCTTTGTTTGTTCCGCTGCGACGCGATGGCGGCCCGTCGGCGTTATCGGCCTGGGCCGCGCGCAAACCGGCGGGTTCAGCGACTCCGAGGTCGCGCTTATGGAATCCTTCGCGGAACAAGCCTCCCTGGCCATGGCCGGCGCCGCGCGGCACCGAGAGCTGCGCGAGTCGCTGGACCAACAAACCGCGACGGCCGAGGTGCTCGGCGTTATCAACGCCAACTCCGGCGACCTCGCGCCGGTGTTCGATGCGATCCTGGAGAAGGCGCATGCGCTATGCGGCGTCACCATGGGGGCGCTTCTCACCTTCGACGGGGAATTGCTGGAAGCTGTGGAAACGCACGGCTACTCCCCAGAAGCTGAAGAAGTCGCGCGCCTCAGGCGACCGCTTTCGACTATCCAGCACGGTTTGTTGCGTGGGGAAGTCATTCACATACCCGATATGCGAGAGTACCAGGGCCCATTAGGCGACCTGGGACGCGCATTCGTGGATGCCACCGGTGTCCGATCCTATCTCATGGTGCCATTGCGAAAGGACGGAACGCTGCTCGGCGCGATCTCGGCGGTTCGCACCGAGGTCCGCCCGTTCGCGGAAAATGAAATCGCGCTGCTGGAAAACTTTGCCGCCCAAGCGGTGATAGCGATGGAAAACGCCCGCCTGCTCGGCGAACTGCGCGAACGCACCGCCGAACTCGCCGAACGCAACGACGCCTTCGCGGAACGGATCGACCATCAGGCCGCGACGATCGATGTGCTGAAGGAAATGTCGGCCTCGCCAGCCGACGCGCAGCCGGTGTTCGATTTGATATGTCGGCAGGCCCGCGATTTGTTGTTGGACGTCGCGAATGTCGCGTTGTTTGAATATGACGGCGCCCTGGTTCACCTGCGAACAAGCATCGGCCGCGAGCATTTCAACCCCGTGGGGCTCGAGCACTATCTGACTGGATGGCCCCGGACACCCGACCGCGGCTCCATCTCGTGCCGGGCCGTTCTGGACGGCGCTATGATCCACATCCGGGACGTCCGGGACGAGCCCGGCGTCTCCCAGGCGGTGATCGACATCGGTCATCGGGCGCAGATCTCGATTCCATTGATGCGGGATGGACGGGCGATTGGCGCGCTTACCGCGGCCAGCATGCGCGTCGACGGCATCTCCGGCACCCAGATCGAGCTACTGAAAACCTTCGCGGAACAAGCCGCGATCGCGATCGGCAGCGCGGAGACGTATCGGGCGTTGCAGAAACGCACGGCCGCGCTGGCGGAACGCAACAGCGAGTTCGGCGAACGGATCGAACAGCAGGCCGCGACCATCGACGTGCTGAAGGTGATGTCCAGCACCCCGGACGACACGCAACCGGTGTTCAATCAGATCGTGCGACGCGCGAAGGAACTCTGCAACGGACAGACAGCCGCTTTGTTCGAACTGCGCGACGGACTGGTGCATCTTCGGGCCATGCACAGTGAAACAAACATGAATGTTCCCGCGTATGCGTCTTACGTTGCGCAATTCCCGATGCAGCCTACGCGAGAATCGATCCCGCTCCGTGCGATCCTCGATGGCCACGTCATTCATATTAAGGACATTAAGGCTGAATCGGGATTATCTCCCACGGTTCAGGCATTGATAAAAACTCGTACCTACAGATCGCAAGTGGTCGTTCCGTTGATGCGCGATGGCGGGGCAATCGGTGCTGTATCGCTCACCGTCGATGAACCGGGTGGCTTCTCCGACTCCCAGGTTGCGTTGCTAGCAACCTTCGCCGAGCAAGCTGTCATCGCGATCGGCAGCGTCGACACTTTCATCGCCCTGCGTGAACGCACCGCCGAACTCACCCGTTCCTTGTCCGAGCTGCAAGCCCTGGAAGAAGTGCTGCGCGCGGTCAATTCCTCGCTCGATCTCGACACCGTCCTCGAAACCATCATCAGCCGCGCCGTCCGCCTGTCCCGCGCCGACGAAGGCATGGTCTACGAATTCGACGAAGCTGCGGGCTACTTCCTGCCCAAATCCGCCTACGGCATGACCGAGGCCCGCATTGCCGGCCTCCGCCAACGCCGTATCCGGCTCGGCGAGACCTATCTTGGCCAGTCCGCGCTGGACCGAAAGCCCGTGCATGTCGATGACGTGCAACGAGACACCAGCCTCCACGACACCACCGGGTTGCTCGCGGGCATCCACGCCGTGCTGGCGGTGCCATTGCTGAAGGACGACAAAGTCATCGGCGGCCTGGTCATCCGCCGCCGCGCTGAGGGTGCATTCGAACCAACGATCGTCACGCTGATGCAAACCTTCGCCGGTCAGTGCGTGTTGGCGATTGAAAACGCCCGCCTGTTCCAGGAACTCGCCGCCCGTGGAGAGGAGGCCCGCCGAGCACGCCTCGCCGCCGAAACAGCGTTGACCGACCTGCAAAAAGCCCAGGACCGGCTGGTGCAAACCGAGAAACTCGCGTCCCTCGGCCAACTCACCGCCGGTATAGCGCACGAAATCAAAAACCCGCTGAATTTCGTCAATAATTTCTCGGATCTGTCGGTCGAACTGCTGAATGAATTGCTGGAAGCCGTGGCGCCCGGCAAACTCGACTTGGCGCCGTCACTGCGGGATGACATCGACGACCTGACCACTACGCTGAAATCCAACCTGGAGAAAATCGTCCATCACGGCAAGCGCGCCGACGGGATCGTGAAGAGCATGCTGCTTCATTCCCGCACCGGTCCCAGCGAACACCGCCCGATCGACGTCAACAACACCATCGAGGAAGCACTGAACCTGGCCTACCACGGTGCTCGGGCGGAAAATCAGCAATTCAATATCACCATGGAAAAAGAACTCGATCCCAAAGCCGGATCGGTCGATGCCTACCCGCAGGAACTGTTGCGGGTGTTCCTGAACCTGATCGGCAACGGCTTTTACGCCGCACACAAACGGGCGCAGAAAACGCCGGGCCTGGAGCCGGTACTGAAGATCGCGACGAAAGACCTGGGCGAACGCGTCGAACTGAAAGTGCGCGACAACGGCACCGGCATCCCGCCCGATATGCGGGAGAAGATCTTCGAACCGTTCTTCACCACCAAACCGGCCGGCGAAGGCACCGGCCTCGGTCTGTCCTTGAGCTACGACATCATCGTCAAACAGCACGGCGGCCAGGTCAGCGTCGACAGCGAGACCGACGCCTTCACCGAATTTACCGTCACACTGCCGCGCCAAATGGCGAAAGGAGCAACGCGATGACCGTTACCGTTCTGATCGTCGACGACGAGCCCGACATCGAAACCATGTTTCGTCAGCATTTCCGCCGGGAAGTGAGACAAGGCCTGTACAGCCTCGATTTCGCGCTGTCCGGCAAGGAACCCTGGATAAACTCGAAGGCTGCGTCGGCGAAGATATCATTCTGCTGGTGTCCGACATCAACATGCCCGGCATGACGGGCCTGCAACTGCTGCCGGTCGTAAAGGAACGTCGTCCCAATTTGCCGGTGTTCATGATCTCCGCCTACGGCGACAAGGACACCGTCGCCACCGCCATGGAATGCGGAGCCACCAAATTTCTGCCCAAGCCGGTGGACTTTGCCCAGCTCAAGCAGGATGTCGCCGCCGTCATCGCCGAGACCGGAGGGGGCGCATGACCTCCCGCATTCTTGTCGTCGACGACGAACCCGATCTGGAGCAACTGATCGTCCAACGCTTCCGCCGGCAGGTCCGCGACGGGTCCTACAGTTTCGTCTTCGCGACAGATGGCGTGAATGCGCTGGCCGAACTCGATAAAGACCCGACCATCGATATGGTCGTCACCGACATCAATATGCCCCGTATGGATGGACTGACATTACTGAGTGAAATTCAGCAACGCGAAAACGGTCTTGCCACCATCATCGTGTCCGCGTACGGCGATATCTCCAATGTCCGCACCGCGATGAACCGCGGCGCCTTCGATTTCGTCATGAAACCGATCGACTTCGCCGATCTCGATGCGACGATTTCCAAGACCTTGCACAGCCTCGAAATCAACCGAGGGTATCAGCGCAAGCAACAGGAAGCGGAACGTGCCAAGGCGCAGCTTTCGCGCTATTTCTCACCCAGTCTCGCGGACAGCCTGACGGGCGTGCAACTGGGCGCCGAAAGACGCGTGATCACGTCGATGTTCACCGACATCGCCAGCTTCACCACGCTCGCGGAAACCCTGGAACCCAGCCTGATTGGGCCACTGTTGAACGAATATCTGACCGGGATGACCGAAATCGTGTTCGATCATGGCGGCACCCTGGTCAAAATCATTGGCGACGCGTTGAATGTGTTGTTCGGCGCGCCGACGGAACAGGAAGACCACGCCGCGCGGTCCGTCGCCTGCGCCATGGATTTGGACACCTTTGCCGAGGCATTCCGCGGTCGCTGGGCGGAAAAAGGCGTCGCGATGGGCAAAACCCGCATTGGCGTCAATACCGGTTCGGCGTTGGTCGGCAGTTTCGGCGGCGGAAGGTTCTTCGACTACACCGCCTACGGCGACACAATCAACGTCGCCGCGCGTCTGGAAGCAGCCAACAAGCAGCTCGGCACCCGCGTCCTCGTCAGCGGCAGCGTTGCGGATCGTATTCCGGACTTCCACGGACGTCCGGTTGGCAACGTCGTGCTGCGCGGACGTAGCGAGGCTTTGCCAGCGCACGAGCCACTGACCGCGGAACGCCATTCCGATCCGCTGACCGCCGCATACCGGGAGGCCTATCGCAAGGCGGAGGCCTGCGACCCGGTTGCGTTGCCCGCCTTTGCCGCCTTGTTGGGACAAGACAGCGGCGACGGATTGGTCAGCTTCCATCTGAAGCGCCTGCTGACGGGGCAAACCGGCGTATCGGTGGCGTTGGACTGACCGGTCAGAAGCATTGTTGGTCTGCCGCACCGCTACGTTGGACGCGATCCACCGATCCGAACCCCGTCACAGCGCCTCGGCAATCGCGCTCGGCGTGCGGGCCAAGGCATGGACAAGGTCCGCCCGGCTGACGATGCCAACCAGTGTGCCATCCCGTAAGATCGGCAACCGTTTGATGCGGTGATTCATCAGCATATCCGCCATGGCCGCCACCGTCGTCGCCTCGGTCGCCGAAATCGCCGGCGCGACCATCAGGTCCCGAGCACGCTGGTTCTGCATACTGATGCACTCCAGAACGCTCGGCGCAACCTCCGTCCCATCCGCCACCAGCGTCAGCCACCATGCGCGTTTCGCCGACATCGTCTGTCCGACAGGCCGCAGCAAATCGCCCTCGCTGACGACACCAAGCACCCTGCCCTGGTCGTCGCAGACGGGAACCGCGCTTATGTTGTTGTCGCTCAGCAGCCGAGCGATTTCGGCCACCTTGGCGTCTGGCCCGACCGTCTTCACGTTCGTGGTCATGACATCGGCAGCAGTCAATGGCATTTTTTCCTCCTTACGTCGTTCGGCGAACCGCCACGCGACATCAACCCGACGGGAGCGTCATTGATCTGTAGCAATCACCGCCACATCCGCCCGTGAAGGAAGCGGATTGCAAGCCGATGGGTCGATCACGCCGCCTGTTGCAGCGGCGGCGCGGCTTCCTCGATCGTGGTGCGCCGCATATCGCGCACCGCTGTTTCCGGCCAGTGCCGGCGCGCCCGGTGCATGGTGAAGCGGTTATCCCACATCGTCAGATCGCCCACCTGCCATTGGTGCGTGTAAACGTTGTCAGGCTGCGTGGCATATTCGGTCAGCTCGTGCAGCAGATCGATCCCCTCCGGAATCGGCCACCCCTCGATGTGCCAGGCATGCGACGAGATATACAGGGATTTGCGACCCGAAGCCGGATGGACCCGTACCAGCGGATGCCGCGCCTGCGGCAGCGTGGACTGTTCCTCGGGGGAAAAGCCGCCGAAACCAACCACCTCCCGGGAGTAGAATATGCTGTGCACAACGACAAGCTTGTCGATCAGCTGCTTCATCCGTTCCGGCAGTGCGTCGTAGCCGCCGCGCATGTCGGCGAACTGGGTCTGGCCGCCGTCCGCGATCTCGGTATGACAATGCAGTAACGAATATTTCCCCGAAAGCGCTTTGTACGATCCATCGGTGTGCCAACGGCGGCTGCCCAGATTGTTCATCCGCCGCCGATCGCCCGCGCCCAACACCTGGTTGTCCTCGCTGAGGTTGGACGCATCCGTCATCTCCCCGCCCAGCCGCCGCTTCATCGGGTCCTTCTGGTATTCCGTGGCGCGCGAGAGGTTGCCGAAGTTCTTGCTGAAGGCGATGTGCTGGTCGTTGGTCAGCGTCGGGCCACGAAAAACCAGCACCGGATGATTGTCGACAGCATTCTGGATGATCGCGACGTCGTCCGGCGCGATGACGGTGCGCAGATCGACGTTGCCGATCTCGGCGACAAACCCTGGTCGTATAACCTGAACCGTGGCGGACATTGTTTGACTCCCTAGGTCCGAATTACCCTCCAGTCTGCGGCCGGCCCACGCCCGGGGTCAACCCAGCCGTTCGGCGAAGTGGCATGCCACCTCATGTTTAGGTCGCAACATCCGCATCGGCGGTGCCTCCCGCGCGCACACCGGCTGGGCGATCGGACAGCGCGTGTGGAACCGGCAGCCGGACGGCGGATCGATCGCGCTCGCGGGCTCGCCGGTCAGTTTCAGCCGACCCGACCCGGCCCCCGGACCGTGGAGTGCCGGCTGCGCGGAAATCAGATACCGGGTGTAGGGATGCAGCGGCGTCGTGAACAGATCGTCGGCCGGCGCGATCTCCGCCACCTGCCCCAGATGAAGCACCATCACCCGGTCGCAGATATGCCGAACGACCGCGAGATCGTGCGCGATGAACAAATAAGTCAGGCCGAAACGTTCCCGCAAATCCATCATCAGATTGACGATCTGCGCCTGAATGTTGACGTCGAGCGCCGAAATCGGCTCATCGGCGACAATGAAATCCGGTTCCACCGCCAGCGCTCGGGCAATCGAAATGCGCTGCCGCTGGCCGCCGGAAAATTCGTGCGGATACCGATCCCGCGCCGCCGCCCCCAGGCCGACCAGCCCCAGCAGTTCATCCACCCGCGCTCGGGTTGCGGCTGCACCCGCGGTCAATCCATGGAACCGCAACGGTTCCGCCAGGATCGACTCGACCGTCATGCGGGGATTGAGGCTGGCATAAGGGTTTTGGAACACCATCTGCAGCCGCCGGCGTAACGGTCGGATTTGCGCGGCCGAGGCATTGGCGATGTCCTGCCCGGCGAATTTGATGCTGCCGCGATCCGGCTTGTACAGTCGCATCAGCGTCCGCCCCAGCGTCGATTTGCCGCAGCCGGATTCACCCACCACGCCCATGATCTCGCCGCGCTGGATCGTCAGATCGATGCCATCGACCGCACGCACAACCGAGGGTTTTGAAAGGAACCCGCCGCGCAGCCGGAAATGCTTGACCAGCCCTCGCACCTCCATGATCGGTTCAGCGGCGGTGACGATCTCCTCCACCGCCGGCCGAGGCGGACGCGGCTGGCGCACGAACGGGGCATCGTTCTCCCCCGCCAGCCAGCAGCGTGCCAGACGGTCGGGTGCCACCGCCTGCAGCGTCGGATGCTCATCGCAGACCGGCTGACGGAACGGGCAACGCGGCGCGAAACGGCAGCCCGGCGGATGCGCGATCGGATCGGGCGGCGTGCCTTCCACCGTGATCAACCGACGGTCGCCGCGTTCCTGATCCAGCCCGGGACGCGCATTCAACAACGCCCAGGTATAGGGATGCCGAGGATGCGCCAGCACCGCCTCAGTGGGGCCTTGCTCCACGATCTCCCCGGCATACATCACGATCACCCGCGTACAGATGGTCGCGATCACCCCCAGATCGTGGCTGATCAGCATGATGGCGGTGCCGAAATCGCGGTTCAGCGCCTGCAACAGATCAAGAATCTGCGCCTGGATCGTGACGTCCAGTGCGGTGGTCGGCTCATCCGCCAGCAGCAGCGCGGGCTCGTTGCTCATCCCCATCGCAAGCACCACGCGCTGGCGCATCCCGCCGGAAAACTGATGCGGGTAGCTGGTCACCGCGCGCTCCGGCGACGTGATCCCCATGCTCCCCAGCAGGGCGATGCCACGCCGAGCGGCCACCGCCGCGCTGGGTCCGTGCACCGTCATCGCCTCGTTGAGCTGACTGCCGATGCGCAGCACCGGGTTGAGCGAGGTCATCGGGTCCTGGAACACCATCGCCAGTTCGGCACCACGCAGCGTGCGGAATTCCGCCGGCGTCATATCGACGATGTCGCGGCCGCGAAACCGGATCGATCCGCCGGCGATGCGTGCCGGCTCCTCCAGCAGCCGCATGATCGACAGCGCGGTGACGCTTTTTCCGCAGCCCGACTCCCCAACGATGCCGACGCTCTCCCCCGCGTTCACCGTGAAGCTGACCCCATCCACCGCGCGTGCGACGCCGTGATCGGTGTAAAACCAGGTGCGCAGGTCCCGCACCTCCAGGACCGGATCGGGTTGGGTCATTTCAGAAGCGCCGTGACCTGGGATCCAGCCAGTCGCGGATCCCGTCACCAAGGAAGTTAAAGCCCAACACGATCGAAAGGATCGCGAACCCAGGGAACGCCGCGACCCACCATTGCGCGACGAGTTCGCGCCCCGCCGCGATCATCGAACCCCACTCCGCGGTCGGCGGCACCACGCCCAGGCCGAGGAAGGACAGACCCGCGAAGATGATGATGGCGTTGCCGATATCGAGCGTGATCAGAACGATCAACGGTCCGATCGAATTCGGAATGATATGGCGCAGCAGGATGCGCCCCGGTCCGAAGCCGGCGACCACCGCCGCCTCCACATACTCCAAAGACCTTTGCTGCAACACGAGACTGCGTGCCAGCCGCGCGAATTTCGGCCACCAGACCACCAGCATGGCGATGATGGTGTTGGTGGTGCCGATCCCCAGCGCCGCCCCGATCGCCAGGGCCAGAATGATCGGCGGAAAACACAGCACCAGGTCGGTCAGGCGCATCAGCGCCTCTTCGACCAATCCGCCGGCATAGGCCGCGACACCGCCGATCAGCGTGCCGATCGCCGCACCCACCGCCACCACGACAACACCGGTGACCAACGAAATCCGAGCGCCGTAGAGCAGGCGGGAGAAGACATCGCGGCCGAGTTCGTCGGTACCCAGCCAATGCCCGGCGGACGGCGGCAGCAGCCGCGTGGAGAGTTCGACCGCGTTCGGCGCGTAGGGCGCCAGCAGCGGGGCCGCAACCGCGATCAGTATCCAAAGCATCACCAGCACGCCGCCCACCGCCGCCAGCGTGTATTGCCGGCGCCAGCGCTGCCAGCGGGTAGCGGGCGGGCGGGCAGCGACGCTCGCGCTCATTGCCGCACCCGCGGGTCCAGCAGCGCGTAGCTGATATCGGTGATCAGATTGACCACCAGATAGGTAATGGCGACCAGCAGGGTGATGGCCATGATCGCCGGAAAATCCAACGCCGCGGCGCTCAGAAAAGTGTAACGGCCCAGACCCGGCCAAGAGAAAACCGTTTCCGTCAGCACCGCGCCGGTCAACAGGTTGGCATAGGCGAGGCCGCCCAGCGTCACCACCGGCACCAGCGCATTCGGCAAAACATGCCGCATAATCACCCGGCTTTCCTTCAACCCCTTCGCTCGGCCCATCCGCACATAATCCTGCCGGATACTTTCCAGCATGCTCGCGCGCGTGGTGCGGGTGATCAGACCGATCGTCGCCGATGCCAGCACGATCGACGGCAATACCATATGCGCCGCCGCATCGCGGAACGTGTCCCAATCGCCAGCCAGCACGGAATCGATCAGATACGCCCCCGTGACGGTCGGTGGTGGCAGCCCGATGGGATCCAGCCGACCTGGTCCGGGCGCGGCCTGCAGATACCCGTAGAACACCGCCAGCAGCATGAACGCCAGCCAGAACGTCGGCGACGAAACCCCGAGAAGCGAAACGATGCGGGCGAGATGGTCGATCCAGGTGTCGCGTTTGACAGCGGCCAGGATACCCAGCGGAATGCCGACCGCCAGCGTCAGGATGAAACTGACGGAAGCGAGTTCCAGCGTCGCCGGCCCGTATTCCGCCACATCGTCCAGCACCGGTCGTTGCGAATGGATCGACCGGCCGAGGTCGCCGTGCAGCAGCCCGACGACGAATATGCCATATCGTTCCCACAATGGCCTGTCCAAGCCGTACTCGTGCCGCCATTGCGCGACGAATACCGGGTCGGATGCCGCCTGATCCCCGAGTTGCGCCAGCACCGGATCACCCGGCACGGTATTGGCGATCAGAAAAACCACCAACGTCGCCAACAGGGTCATCGCCACGAGGGCGCCTGTACGCGCGATCAGAAAGCGAAGCATCGGCGCGTGTCCTCCCCGTCGTCGAACCCCGATGGGCCGCTTTTCACGGTCGCCATTCGGCCGGACAACGACCCTTGTCCAACGCCCAACCCCTGTCAACCGGGCCGATTTACAGCACAGGCACCGCTGCCTATAGTCCCAGCAACAAAAATCGGGAGATGAAACGTGGCCCACGCACGAGACAGAAAAACACCAGCGACATTGGTGGATCGGCGGGACGTGTTGCGGCTCCTGGGCCTCGGCGGCGCGGGCCTGGGCGCGGCCGCGCTGGGCGGGCAACCGGCTTATGCCCAAAGCCACAAAGGCACGCTGGTGCTGGCGATCGATTTCGCCGACACGTTCACATTCGATCCGGCCGTGGAATCGAACTACATGCCGCCGCTGATCATGGCCGCCTGCTACGAATGCCTGGTGACCATGACACCGGACGACTACACCAACGTGAAACCGATGTTGGCGGAATCCTTCGCCCGCACGCCGGACGGCAAGGGCTGGCGGTTCACCCTGCGCCAGGGGGTAAAATTCCCCACCGGCAACGTCATGACCGTCGACGACGTGAAATACTCCCTGGACCGCGAACTGTATGTCGGCCAGCAGCCCTCGCAATACCTGTCCAACGTCGCCAGCTTCAACAAGGTGGACGACAAAACGCTCGATGTGATCCTGAAGGACCCGAACGAGCCGATTCTGACCATTCTCGCCGCCCCCAATTTCGTGGTTTCCGAAAAGGCGGTGCTGGAACAGCACGGCGCCGATGCCAGTCCCGACGCCAAAACAAAGGACAAGGCACGCACCTGGCTGGACCAGAACTCGCCCGGTACAGGCCCCTACAAGCTGGTGCGCTGGGAACAGAACGCCGTCATCCAGTTGGTGGCAAATCCGCATTACTGGCGCGGCAAGCCCCCCTTCGAACGCGTCGTTTTCCGTCACCTCCCCGACAGCTCGGTGCAGATGCTGTCGTTGCAGCGCGGCGACGTGGATGCGGCGTTCAATCTCATTCCGGAACAGGTTGCCGTTCTGAAGGACAACAAGGATATCTGGATCAACCGCCTGTTCAGCACCGACTTCGTCTACATGGCACTGACGTCGGAAGCCGCGTTCAACAAGGCACTCAGCGTCAAGGCCGCACGCCAGGCGATCGGCTATGCCATCGACTACGACGGCATCAAGAACAGTCTGCTGGCCGGCAACGCGGTGCGGGCGGCCAGCTTCCTGCCGATCGGCACAGTCGGATCGACCGAGGAGCTGACCCGGGAAATCGGTTTCCGCGAGGACCTGGAAAAGTCCAAAAAACTGCTGGCCGAGGCCGGAATGCCCGACGGTTTCGAATTCGATCTGCAATACGGCACCAGCTCGATCACCGGCACCACCTTCCAGGTGCTGGCGCAGAAGCTGCAATCCGATCTGGCGCGCGTCGGTATCAAAGCGAAGCTGGCACCGCTGGATACCGTTACGTTCCGGACCCAATACACAACCTTTAAGGCCACATCGGCCCTGACCTTCTGGAATCCGCCCGCCATCGAAAGCGAGCTGTGGGCGGCGGCCACGGTGGAACGCGTCGCCAAGCGCGTGCATTGGGATGTGCCCGGGGATGTGGTGAAACTCGTCCACCGCGCCGCCGCCGAACAGGACAAGCAGAAACAGATCGAACTGTGGAAACAGTATCAGCAGATCATGGTCGATCAGGCCAATCTGATCGTTCTGTTCCAGCCCATCTACCAGATCGGTGTGCGGCGTTCGATCAAGACCTTCCCGCTGACCGCCGCCGGCTGGCAGGTGGAAATGTTCGGCGTCCATCCGGCCTGACAACGTGGGAGAACTCACCATGCGACGCCGCGACCTGCTGAAGGCAGCCCCTATACTGATGGCGCCATCCTTGGCCCGAGCGGCGGCACGGCCGCTGCGTTACATTCCGAATTCGGGCCTTTCCACCATCGACCCCATTTGGACCACCGCCCTGATCGCGGGAATCCACGGCTACATGGTGTTCGACACGCTCTACGGCCTCGACGACAAAAGCCAGCCGCACCCCCAGATGTGCGCCGGGCAGGAGATATCCGCCGATGGCCTGACCTGGACCTTCACCTTGCGCGACGGGTTGACTTTCCATGACGGCGAACCCGTCCTGGCCAAGGACTGCGCGATGTCCATCCGCCGCTGGTGCTCCCGCGATTCGTTCGGCCAGGTGTTGATCGCCGTTGCGAACGAGATCGCTGCCATCGACGACCGGCGGTTTCGTATCCAACTGAAGCGCCCGTTCAACCAGATGCTCTACGGCCTGGCCGCACGCGGCTGTTTCATCATGCCCGAGCGGATGGCGAAAACACCTGGCACAGAGCAGATCAAGGAGGCAATCGGGTCGGGTCCATTCCGTTTTCTGCCGGACCAGTGGGTATCCGGCGTCAGCGCAGCCTATGCCCGCTTCGACAAATACGTGCCACGGCAGGAAGCGCCGAACTTCCTCTCAGGTGGCAAGGCGGTGAATATCGAACGGGTCGAATGGGTGGTGCAGCCGGACTCGGCCACCGCGGCAGCCGCCCTGCAGAAGGCCGAGGTCGATTGGCTCGAAGTCCCCCTGATCGATCTCTGCCCGATGCTGCGCAAATCGCCAGGTGTGACAGTCGCGGTCAACGACCCCTTCGGGTGGCCGCTCGTCCTCGCGCTCAATCATTCCCAGCCGCCTTTCAACAACCCGAAGCTGCGGCGCGCCTTGCTGCCGGCCATCGACCAGTCCCAGTTCATGGCCGCGGTGGTTGGGGACCAGACCGAACTCACCCGCACCCCGGCGGGCTATTTCATCGAGGGCCAACCGATGGCCAGCCACGCCGGACTCGAGGTCCTGTCCAGCCCGCGCGACGAGGCGCTGGCGAAGCGACTGGTCCGGGAGTCCGGTTACGCCGGAGAAAAGGTCGTGATGCTGGCCGCAACCGACCGGCCCGTTTATAACCAGTTGATGCAGGTCGCCCGCGACCTGTTCGTCAAGATCGGCCTGAACGTCGATTTCCAGCCGATGGACTGGGGGTCGGTCGTCACAAGACGCACCAGCCGCGAACCGGTGGACAAGGGAGGCTGGGGCTGCTTCGTCACCCAGATCGAGGGTGTGGCCGCCTGCACACCCGGCGGAAGTTTCGAACTGCGCGGCAATGGCCCCAAAGCCTGGTTCGGCTGGCCCGACGACCCGGAACTGGAACGTCTGCGCACCGCCTGGTTCGACGCCCCCGATCTGGCGTCCCAGAACTCCGTCGCCGCGCAACTTCAACTCCGTGCGTTCGACACCCTGCCCTGCGTTCCGCTTGGACAATTATTCCAGCCGACCGCGTTCCGGTCGGATCTCACGGACATCGTGAAGGCGGCGTTTCCGCTGTTCTGGGGGGTGCGGCGGGTGTAGGGGCCCAGCCGTCCGGCGGCGTGAATCGCGCGATCCAACAAAGATTTATAGAGCACGATGGGGTCAACTTGACCCTGTCGTGCTCTGACACAGCGCCCCTTAAACCAACGCGCCCGGCCGCTTCACATAATTCTCCTTGATCGCATCTGCCGCCCAGCAAGCCAGCATTCCGATCGTCTCTGTCGGCCCGTTCGCCGGGTTCTGCGGGAAAGCGCTCCCCCCCACCACGAACAGATTCGGAACGTCCCAGGACTGCATATACTTGTTCACAGCGCTCGTCGAAGGATCGGTCCCCATCACCGCGCCGCCGACGTTGTGCGTGCTCTGATACCCGACCAGACCGAAATGCGTCCCCTTGCTCTTCCCGCCGAACCGCGCCCCACCCAGCGCACGCCCGATCTCCGAAGCCCGTTCGGTCATATACTCCATCATCCGCAGCTCGTTCTGATGCCAATCAAACGTCATCCGCAACAGTGGCTGCCCGAACGCGTCCTTGTAGGTCGGGTCCAGATCGAGGTAGTTCTGTTTATAGCTCAAGCACGTCCCGTGCATCGCGATGGACATCGTCCGGCGATAATTGTGCGCCACCGCCTTCTTCCATTCCGCCCCCCAACGCGGCGTCCCCGGTGGCACCGGCTTGCCCTTGATCGGCGCCGCACCACGCGCCACCGCGTCGAAATACGCCCCGCCGATAAAGCCCAGCGGCCCGCGATCGATCACATCGCCGTTGAACTCGTCGATCGACGTATTCACCATGCCGCCGCCGATGAACGGGTTGAACTCCCGATCGTCGAAAAACACATCGACCGACCCGCCCTGCTGGTATGAATAGTTACGCCCAACGACACCTTTGCCGGTCGCCGGATCGTATGGCGTCCCAATCCCTGAAAGCAGCATCAGCCGAACGTTACTGAAACAATACGCACCGAGCACGACGATGCTCGCTTCTTGCACGATTTCGTTGCCGCGTGCGTCGATATACGTGACGCCCGTTGCCTTTTTCCCGGTGCTGTCCTTGTTGACCCGCAACACATGGCACAGCGGCCGCAGTTCGAACGTCGGCTGACGCATCAGCGCCGGCATCACCGCGGTCAGCGGGTTGGCCTTCGCCCCCTGCGAGCACACATGACTCGAGCAGAAACCGCCATGCGCACACTGCAACATCTGCACCCGGTACAGATTGCGGTAATCCTGAGTCATCGCCGCGCTCGGCCCCTGGAACGGCACGTAACCCAATGACCTCGCTGCCTTGGCGAACAGTCCGCCCTGATACGTCTGCCGCGTCGGCGGGTTCGGATACTCGCGGGACCGGGGTCCCTCATGCGGATTACCGCCCTCCTGGATTACCCCGTCCAGATTACCGGCCTTGCCGCCGACACCGAAAATGTTCTCGAACTGATCGTAGTACGGTTCGATCTCATCCCATTCCAGCCCCCAATCCTGCAGATTGCAATCCTCGGGGATGAACGACCTGCCGTACCGTGCTTCGATCTGGGACCGCATCGCGAAATCGTGCGGCAGAAACCGCCGCGCATTCGCCCCCCAATGGGCGGATGTGCCGCCGACCATCTCGCCCGGCTTGAACGCGCCCATCTCCCGCATCGGCAGAGCGGTCTGCCCGCCATTGTTACGGAACGTCAGCGTGTCGCGCGACAGGTTTTGGAAAATGTCGCTGTGCCTGTCGAACTTCAACTCATCGAACACGTTGGGCGCATGGAAATCGGTGCCGATATCGAACTGCTTGCCGCGTTCCAGGCACACCACGCTCATGCCCGCGCTGGCCAGTTCCATCGACATGATGGAACCAACGACGCCGCTGCCCACCACAACCACATCGACGGGTTTCATTTTCGTTACCGACATCGTCTTATTCCTTCCCGCCCTTGATCACCTTGTGCCTCGGAAACCCTTGCGCATCGACCGCGACCCGTCCGGTCTGCACATCCAGCACGCTGACCGGTTCGGCATGGTACGGTTCGCTGCTGGTGATCAGATCGCGGTAATCGCTCGTCGGCAGCCCCGGGAAACCCAGCAGCTTCCAACCCACCATGTCCCGGTTGCCGCCATACAGCGGATCGGAGAAATACCCCTCCTCGGTATTCCGCCACAGCAGATCGAAGAAGAATTTCGACGACATCGACGCCAGCTCGACCTCGTCCTTCTCCAGTTGCTGGAGGAGCTGCGTTTGCGCGTCAGCCGAAAGCTGCGCGAACGGCCGGCCGAAGGCGGTGCGGCAATGCTGGTCGATCTCGCGTATCGCGATGCGGTAGACCTCCTGTGGCGTGAACCGGGACTGGTAGCCCTGCTGCGGCGTGCCCTGCAGCCATGGGCCGCTCCGATACTGGCGCCCGTGCGTGCCCCAGCTCCCCGCGAGCTGCCGGTCTATATAGACAACCACCCCGGCATCGCGCGCCCCCGGGCTCAGCTCGTCGGTCGGAATCAGTTGCTCAACGGCCGCCTCCAGGAAGCGAACCTCCGGTTCCTGTAGATAGATGTAGGAACCACCGATCGGATTGTCGCTCAAGACCGTCTCCATTATTCCCTGTCACGACCTCTAAACCTTGACCATGCCTTGTCAAGCCGGACGGAGATGGGAACCCTGGACGCGACCCGTTATCGGCTTCGCGTCCAAGCCGCGCTTTTGCACAAAATCCCGAACAGGAAACAGCCCTCGGTCCGCATGTCCGCGGGCCCGATCGATATCCGCATCGAATAGGTCATCGCTCGCCGCTCGTCATAGGCTTGACCGGCCAGCACCGTCGCCGAACGGGGACTGAGCGTCAGCACCAACGTGTCACCCGGTTTTTCGCCGGCCTCGGGATCGCGAACCCAGGTGTTGACGGCGCATGGATCGCTGCCGCACGGCCTGATGCGGATCCGGGTGCCGCCGTCCTGGCGCATCCAATCGCCGATCGGGGTCGCATCGGGCGAACCGGCCCAGGCCCACGCGGCAAGGCAGAGCGTGCCCAGCCCCAGGCCGCCAGCCCCTATGGGCCACCACCGCCCACCTCGATGTTCGGCTTCTCGCTTTGGAACGGAATGCACCACTTGCCCCCGTTGGCTGTGCGGTTGTCGTGCCAGTAGAACCTACGGTTCGCCCGCCCCCTTGGATCACCGGTATCGCGCGCCAGTGACCCAAAAACGCGCGGCGTTCGTAACCGGGTTATGACCGTCTTCCCCGACCCTCGCCCGCCCCCAACCGCGCAGCGGATTTGGCGCCGGATTCATCGCTACATGGCGCATGACGACCCGGCCACCGCGACCGCCAATTTCGTCTCCATGATGATCGGCTGGAACACGCCGTTCTATCCGGCCTACGTGATCGTCTTCGCCGGTTGGGGCGCCATGCCGACGGCCCTGCTGACCGCGCTCGCCGCGCCGTTGTTTCTCGCCATCCCCGCGATTGGCCGAACCTGCCCGAGCGCCGGACGCTTCGCACTCCCCCTTATCGGTACCGCCAACACACTGTGGTGCACCAAGGTGCTCGGCCCATCCTGCGGGCTCGAACTGTTTCTCCTGCCCTGCGTCCTGCTGGCGGCCCTGCTCTACCGCCGAACCGAAAAACCATGGCTGATCGTCGCCGCATCCTTCCCGTTCGCGGCGAATTTCGTCCCCGCCAGCATGTTCGGTGCACCCATCGTGGCTTTGCCTGCCGAAGCCGCCCACCGTCTCGCTGCCCTCAACGAAGCCAGCGCCCTGACCCTGGTCCTGGTCATCGCCTGGCAGATCGCCATCTTGCTTCGCACGCGGGAATAGGCCGAAATCGTCCCAGACCGAGCGCCACCGAAGGACCGCCCCATGAAACTCCATATAACCCCCGGATCCCCCTACGCTCGGATTGCACGGATCGTCGTGATCGAAAAGCAGCTCGAAGACCGGGTCGAGATCGTGTTCCCGCTCACCCGAACCAAAGACAGCCCCTACTACCGTATCAACCCGTCCGGCCGGGTCCCGTATCTCGAACGCGACGACGGCCCGGGCCTGGAAGATTCCGCCGTGATCTGCCGCTACCTCGATCACCTCGACGGCAACCCCAGCTTCGATCTCCCGACCGGCGCGCCGTTGTGGGAGGCGCTGCGCCTCGGCGCGCGGGCAATCAGTTTTCTGGACGGCCTGTCGGTCTGGCTTCGCGAGGAGCGCGCCCCCAATCCGAACAATCGCCCACGACCATCGATCACGAAACCGATCGCGCCCGCCGCCTGACCGATGTCTGGGAGGCGGACATCGATCACCCCTGGATGCGAGGTCCACTCAACCTCACCCAGATCGCACTCACCTGTGCCCTTGGCCTGGAGGCGCGCATTTCGAACTTTCGCTGGCGTGACAACCATCCGAAACTGCGCGCCTGGTTCGACGCCATGACCCAGCGCCCATCGGTGGCGCGCACCGTGCCGGCGTGAGCACCGTCAATCCCGAGGCAGCGGCATCATTCTGATTTCGGCAAAGAAACACCCGGATCGTTTCCAACGAACGACACACTTACAGCTGGACTACCACAGCGGCGGGCGCACATGCGTCCGCCGCCCCTCACGAACTGCCAATCGCCTGCTCGATCTCGCGCAGCGCTTTCGCCGTATCCCCCGCGTCCAGCGACCGCAGCGCGCGGCTCGCCCAGGTCGCCGGCCAATTCGTGCCCTCCGGTTCGGGGTTGTCGGCGCCGATGGGCCGAAACGCCATCCGATGCTGCGCCGCGGTCAGCATCTGCCGAGCCTCGGCCTCCCGTCCGGCCATGAGCGTCTGGTAGGCCGCCATCAGTTGCTGCTTCGCTGATGCCCCTTGCGGCGGCCCAACAGGTGCGGCTGGAACCACAACCGGATCCGGCACCGCGATCCGCTGCTGGCCCTGAAGTCGCGTCACCGCAGCCTGTTCCGCCTCCCGCTGCCGGCGCAACGCCTCCAAATCCTGCTGGGCATGCACCCGCTCGGCCGTCACCAACGCCAGTTCCGCCTTTGCCTGACCGATCTGCCCTTGGATCTCCGCCAGTTCCCGCCGCGCGGCCAGGATGTCCGCCGTATCGATCGGCACAGCCGGCGGCGCTGCCGCCTCCTGATGCACCAACCGCCCCATCCAATCCCCGACCGACGGAAGCGAACCAAGATCGCCGCTCGCCCAGGCCAGCAGCAGGATCGCTGCCGACACCGTCAGAAAACCGGCGATCGCGAAACGTCCCACCGAACCCTCCGTCCTGAAAGGTCTGCGACTACCCTCCAATTCCGAAGAAATTATGTCCTTCCCACCCCCGCCGTGATACCGCTCCGCCACACCGCGAGCCGAAATATCCCATGCACCTGATCGCCATCGGCCGCCTGCGCGACGGCCCCGACGCCGAACTCTTCGCCCGCTACAACGCGCGCCTGCGCCCGGCCCTCACGGTGACCGAAATCCCCGAAGCCAGCGGCGCCCCGGCCGAGGTCAAACGCCGCGAATCCGCCGCCCTCCTGGCCGCGCTCCCCGCCGACGCTTTCGTCATCGCCCTCGACCAGGGCGGCGAAATGCCGGACAGTCTCCGCTTCAGCAAATTGCTGGAACGATGGCTGACCAACACCCGCCGAATCTGCTTCCTGATCGGCGGCGCCGAGGGTCTCGACGCCCCCGTCCTGCAACGTGCCAACGCCGCTTTGTCCCTCGGCCCCATGACCTGGCCGCATTTCATGGTCCGAGCCATGCTCGCCGAACAAATCTACCGCGCCCGGTCCATCGCGACCGGCCACCCCTATCATCGGGCCGGACGTCCGTAGATCGCTTTCCCGCATTTCAGGGGTTTGCAAGCCCGCCCAAGCTTGCTACAGAGCGCTCCCCGTTGGTGGCCGGCCGCCTCAAAAGCGGTCGGTTGGGGGGCGCATAGCTCAGTTGGTAGAGCAGCTGACTCTTAATCAGCGGGCCCAAGGTTCGAGTCCTTGTGCGCCCACCAAACCCTCCGGGTCACCCAATCTGTCGGCGCGTCGCCGGCAACGAAACCTGGCAGAGCAGTCTCGTTACCATCCGGCAGTCTATCCGTCGCCAAACGGTGCGGTTCAATAGGCCGATCTTCACAAGAACAAGGGAAAAACCGCTTCGACCGCTATGAATCGCTCCGGTGTCATGCTATAGCACCAGCGTAAATTTGTGAGCCGAACTGCCCGCCGGCACGGTTTTTTGGAGGATTCGAGGATGCAATCAGTATCTTTCCTCGCACAGCTGCTTGGTCCGTGCATGCTCGTGGTGTCGATCGCCATGCTGGCCAGACGCGAGTCGATGATCCCGCTGGTCGAAAACCTCATGCAAAACCCCCCGTTGCTGTTCGTCCTCGGCGTGATCCAACTGCTCGGCGGCCTCGCGATCGTCCTGACCCAGGATGTCTCCGGCGGTGACACACTGCCGCTGGTCCTGACGATGATCGGTTGGTGGCTGATGGTTCGGGCCGTGCTGCTGATGTTCCTGTCCCAGGACGCGCTGTGGGCCTTGTTCGACGCCATGGAGTTGGAGAAATATTACTACGCGTCGAATGTGATCGGCCTCGTTCTGGGGGTTTACCTGACCTATGTCGGGTTCGGCACCATCCTCGGCCTGCCTGCCCTTGTCAGTTAGAACGTGTTCGGGCCAAGTCGTTCAACGCGCACCCGCCCCAGCGGCGCGTCGTAATCTCCCAAACAGAACAGGGCCAAGTGCGACACGTCCACCCCATCGGAACCACCCATGGGATTCCCGCCGGCACCAGGCTTTGATCCAAGCCTGCCCAACGACAACTGCAACAACGATACACCGCTGACAGTCCCCGCGACGGGCTTTATTTGCGCTGCGCCCCAACAACGATCGCCCCCACGGACGGGATCGCCGATCATGGCCTTGCGATAAAATCCCAGCCCTTGATCCTAACCGATCGGCACCATTCCTGGAGCGTGTCGCCGGAGGTGGAACCACACGGCGGCGTGAATCACGCGGTCACAGAACAACTTATAGAGCACGACAGGGTAAACTTAACCCTATCGTGCTCCGACAGAACTGAGCGCCACCACCGCCAAACCGGTCATCCAGGGTACGGTGCGCTGCCCGCGTCGACAGCCATCCGGACCCCACCACCAATCCCACCGACCGAGGTGAGATCGGCGGCTGACCGGCAAACTCCCCGGCCAGCCCCAAATCCGTCAGCGCCCCTCACTCCCGGGGCGCAACCCGGCTGGGCCGCACCCGACGCGGCAGGGCGGTCACGATCGCACCAGGACCGGTAATTTCCTCCAGGCTCCGCCGCGCCGGCTCGACCCCGAAGATAACCAGCACGAGCGCGAGAATTGCCAGCAGCCCCTCCATGACCATCGTAACCCCCGCGACGCCTTGGGTATCGAACAGGTAGATAACGACGAACGGTGTTGCGATGGTCGTACCGCGACCGAACATATTACAGATTCCCGCAGCACGAAGCCGCAGCTCGGTCGGGAACAGTTCCGGGATGTAGATGCCGAACAGCATGGCCATCAGCGCGAAGATCGGCGCCGTCAGCCCCAAACCAACGAACGGCAACAGCATGGGATCGCGCACATCCGGGTAGATGTAAGCAACACCCATCGCAATAACGCAGGCGATGGCGACAGTCGCCTTACGCCCGATCGTATCGGCGACGATCGCCGCGATTCCCGCACCCAGTGGCGCGCCCAACGACATGACGAGCGCGAAGCGGAACGCATCGGTCATCGTCATGCCCTGGAGAATGAAGAACGTCGGCAGCCAGATCACGAACCCATGCACGACCGCGTTGATGATCACCAGAACGATACTGCCGACCACGACGCGTCCCAAATATGGGGCCTTCAGCAAGGCGGAAAACTGGTTCGACGGCCGCGGGCCGGGGGGCCGTTCGGCAATGGGCGCCAATTCGGCTTGCAAGCCGCGACGGCATTCCTCCTCGACGTCTGACAGGATCGCCTCGGCTTCCGCATCGCGCCCCACCGATTCCAGCCACCGGGGGCTTTCGGTCAGCGTCTTCCGCATCCACCAAACCAATAACGCGGCGCCGCCGCCGATAAAGAACATCGTTCGCCAGCCCTGCGACGGGTGCGAGGGGATCAAATAGGTGCTGAGCAAAATCGCGGCCGGAAGGCCCGCGCTGAAGATCATCGCCAGAATGCCGAGCCAGCGACCGCGCAGCCGGGCGGGAATGAATTCGGTGACGGCGGTGTACCCGACCACGTTCTCCGCCCCAAGGCCCAGGCCCATCAGGAAGCGCATCACGATCAGCATCGTGATGTTGACCGAGAAGCCGGCGGCGATGGATGCGACGCCGAAGATCAACAGATTAAGCTGATAGGTGAAACTGCGGCCGTAGCGGTCACCCAGAAAACCAGCCCCCAGGCTGCCCAGCATCATGCCGACGAAGGTCGCCGAAATGAACAGCGCGGTTTGCTCCATCGTCGCGAAACCGGTCTTCAGCACCGTTCCGATCACGGTACTGGCGAGATAAATGTCGAACCCGTCGAGAAACATCCCAATCCCGACCAGCGCGAAAATACGACGGTGAAACCGGGAAATGGGCAGCCGGTCGAGACGGGCACCCGCGTTGACGCTCGACATAAATGACATCCCCTTTTGTATGACCGATCCAGAAGCGCAATTGCATATCCCGGAGCGACGTTAGCATCCGCAATGGTCTACCTCAAGCTGCCAGTCACCGGGTCGGGTCACCCGGCCTTGCGCAACCACACCTCTACCCGCTGGTTCAACATGCCCCTCACGGGGTCCAGATTGCATACCACCGCCGCCCCGGGACCGATCCCAACGGCACTGACATTCGCCACCCCCGCATCGGTCAAGCGCTCGCGCAACGCCTGTGCCCGGTCCCGGGCAAGTTGACGATTATCGGCATAGTCGCCAGTCGCGCTGCTGAATCCAATCATGACCACGGACGTCCGAGCGTAGCTCGGCTGCCGCAGCAGATCGATCAGACGCGACATATCCGCTTCGCCACGGCTGTCCAGCGCATTTGTGCCCGCCTGAAAACGAAACGTGATGGACAAACGGTCCGCCCCGGTGACCGCCTGCTCAAACGCACGTACATCGGGCGGCCGCACACGGGTCTGCCCCCCGTCCATCGGATCGTTCGCCGTTGCGATCCGCCCCTCGGCATAGCGAGGGTCCGACAGGCTGGGCAACTGATCGGCGAGCCCGGAGGATCCCACCGCCGCCTGCCCGGCCGGCCCCAACGCGAACTGAAGGAATGCCTGCGCCGCCGGCGACAAGGGGCGCCCAGGCGCCGTGTAAAGATAAAGACGTTGCACCAACGGATATTCTTCCGTCTTCAGCCTGAAAAGGCTTGGCGCGATACCGCTGCCGCATGCCGTCCCCAGCGGCAACGCCTTGGCACCACGCCGGGAACTATAAGAAACAAAGCCGATACCGGCCGGATTGCCGGCGACATCGTCCGCCAGATCCTCCTGTTCCATGCCCGCGCTCGGGACCGCCAGCCGAGCAAACGAGTCAACGCATTTCCGTGTATCGGGAATGCCCAGAATCGTGGTGCAGAACGAATCCGTAGCGGTGTCCGCAACATCCAGACTGTAAAGGCCGATCGGCAGGTTCGACGGACCGCCGACCTGCGCCCAACTGGTCACGCGGCCAGCGTAAATATCGCGCAACTGCTGAGGATTGACCATTTTGACTGTATTGCGCTGATGCACAATGATCGTCAGCCCGGTCAACCCGATGACGTTTTCGACACCGGGCTGTTGGAATTGCGCCAGCGTCGGCACGTTCGGTACATTGCGTGCCCGCATCGCATCGAGGTCGGACTGCCGCACCTGACGGGCAGCCATCCAAAGGTCCGCCTGGCCCCGCAACAACGGCTCGATACCAGCCAAAGTGCCATGCGAGCGCGACTGCACCGTCATGCGCCCGCTACCCTCCGCCCCCTCGGCAACCACGTCGTACTCGTTCGGATCCATACCCGCATCAACCCGAACACCTGTCAGTTTCAGCGCCTGCGCCCAGGCGGTCGCGAGTTCCTGCACCGGACGGGCACCGATCACCGGTGAGCCCGAAAGGCGAACCAGATAGTTGTTGCTCGTTTGGGCCATCGCCCCGCCGGAACCGACACAGATGCCGAATGCCAAGACGAACGCTGTTAACCACACGAACCCGCCCTCACGGCGCGAAGCCCCGAAAATGGCGTAACGATCAGCCTCCACGGTCCGGTGACTCCTTGGGTTGCGGTTGCCGTTGCCTGATCCGCTATTGGCGGATCATCATCAATCGCAGCCGGTCCGGTATCCTGTCGCCGCAATGGGCACGCGGCAGTGTCTGCTTTATGACCGTTACCTTACCATTCGCGATGGTAATGAAGTCAATGCGCGGGGCGGCCAGCGCACCATTGTCGCAGTACGGCGGCTGGGCCTGCGAACCGCGCGTCACGAAATCGACCTTGAACCCGAACACGCCGTCCGGAGGAATCGCGGCGGCATCGGTGACATACGACATCTCGCCCGTGGCGTCCTCGGCCGGAATCCCGCCGATCACGTCCATTTTGCCAATCCCTTGGTCAAGGCCGGTGTTCGGGTTGCCGCCGCTGACATTGCCGGATTCTCCCATGCGGCCGCCGGGTTCAAGGACGTTCAGATCGAGTTGCACAGGATCGTGCCAACGTAGAATCGCCCGGTAAATCCGCCCGAAATCCGGCACCTGAAGCTTGCACTTCACCGGCGCGGTCTCGGTCATGGTCAATGTGAATTCGTTGCTCGCCGCCGTCAGCGCAAAGCCCAGCCGGATGGCGCCGCTGGCCCCGAACTTCTGAACATAGAGCTCGTCGCCATACTCGATCTGCAGCGTGCGCCCCGCGGCGTGCGGCTTGACCAGTTCGACCAGCGCGCGACCCATTTGCCCCGTCAGGCGCAACTTTGCGTCAGGCCCGAAATTCTCCGGCTTATCGCATGTCCCAATCTGCTCCGCCGTCGCCGCCAGCGCCACCGGGGCAAAGCCTCCAAGGCCCGAAACGAACGTTATCGCCGCCAAGCCAGCGATGGCCTTGACGACACGGTCGCGCCAGAATGGCGCCGTTCGGCGTACGTCCATGCTACCCCCGTCCCATTCCGCCAACACAGGCGCCCTGCCGGTTCTCAGGCCGGGGCCACGAACGCTGCTGCCCCACACGACCGGTCTGCCCGTGCATTCACCCGCTCAATCCGCTTGGATCGCGTCTCCCCTGATCGCAAAGCAATTTCCGACTGTTAGCCCCGAATTGGGCACGGATCGCATTGTCTTGCAAGAGGAGAATCATCGCTCACGGACCGCGCGCGAAACCGAGGTCCCGCATGACCTTCGAACCCAATCCCCAGAGGTCCAGACCAGGATGGGCCGGCAGCGTTTCCCCGCTCGCGCCCGCCGCCCGCAACCTGCCAAGCGCCTCCGCGGTGTTGCTCAGCCGCAGTGTCACCGCGCGCGGCAGTGCCACCGAACCGGTGGGCAAGCTCAGGGAAACCTCGACCGCCGCCGTCTGCGCGGTGGGCAAAGCCGCGGAAATCGCGGACAACACCGCCGCATCGGGGCCGCACGCCAGAAACCCGCCGGTCATGCCGCACCGCAGGACGAACGCGCCGCCGCCATCGAAGCCGAGCGTCACGGTCGGCTTCACCGCCGCGATCCCGCCAACCATCATCGCCGAAGAAAGCCCCCGCACCGCGATCACCGGCACCAGCTCGGCGCCCCGCCGCTGCACCTCCAGCGCCGCGCTCAGCCCACCGGCCTCAACCGGCCAGATCCAGTCGCTGGCGCGCAACGTACAGGGTTCCGATTGGCTGGCCGGGCATGACAATGTCCATGAGCCGATCGTCTCGTTCGCCGGGCGCACCGGCGTCTGCCCCAGAACCACGCCAGGCCACAGCAATGCGACCAGCGCCCATACCAGGCGCCCCCCTCCCGAGCGGCCGTTATACCTTCGCATGTGGCGGCTTTTCCTTCTTTGCAGGTCCATATCTAGAAACCCGCCCCTTCCGTGTCACGCGGTTATCTGCGACCGTGCGAGCCATGAACGATGCTCTTTCCCCGGACGCCCAAGCCCTCCACCAAAGTCTGGTGACCTTGGATACACATATCGATATCCCCTGGCCGCCCGGCCCCGATCCCTTCGCCGACGGCCCCCGCAAGGTCGATTTCCCGAAAATGGTCCGCGGCGGCCTCGGCGCCGGATGCTTCGTCGCCTACATTCCCCAGGCCTCCCGCACCGTCGCCAATGAGGACGCGGCCTACGCCCGAGCGATCGCGATGCTCGACCACATCAACGCGATGGGCCGGACCGAAGCCGGGATCACCGCGCGCGTCACCCCGACCGTCGATGAAATCCTCGCCGCCAAACGCGACGGGGTGTGCGCGATCGTGCCCTGCGTCGAAAACGGCTTCGCGGTCGGCGCCGATCTCGGCCGCATCGCCGAATTCCGCGCCCGCGGCGCCCGCTACCTGACCCTGACCCAGAACGGCCACAACGCCCTCGCCGACTCCTGCAATCCACGCCGCGACCTCGGCGACCGGGAATCCGAACACGGCGGGCTGTCGGCCCTCGGGCGCGCCGCCGTCGCGGAGCTGAACCGCGTCGGCATGATCGTCGACGTCGCCCACACCTCCCGCGACACCATGCAGCAGGCCGCCGAGGTCTCCCGCACCCCGATCGTGTCCACCCATTCCTGCGTCTCGGCGCTCTGCGACCATCCCCGCAACATGGCCGACTGGCAGTTGGACATCGTCAAGGCGGTGCGCGGCGTCATCCAGATCACCGCCGTCTCGGCCTTCCTCCGCCCCAACGCCCGGCCGGCCGACATCACCGTCGCCGACTTCGCCGACCATGTGGACTACGCCGTCAAACGCATCGGCATCGACCATGTCGGCATCTCCTCCGATTTCGATGGCGGCGGCTGGTTCTCCGACTGGAAGGATGCCGCCGACAGCGCCAACGTCACCGCCGAACTGCTGCGCCGGGGCTACGACCGCGGCGCGCTCGAAAAACTCTGGGGCGGCAATTTCCTGCGCGTGATGCGCGAGGTCGAGGAGGCAGCGGCCTGATGCGCACCGTCCCACTGCTCGGCGGCGAAACCGTCCCCTGCCTTGGCCAGGGCACCTGGTACATGGGCGACAAGCGTGCCAGCGCAAAGGCCGAGGCCGATGCGCTGCGCCTGGGCATCGATCTCGGCATGACCCTGATCGACACCGCCGAGATGTACGCCGACGGCGGCGCCGAGGAGGTCGTGGCCATGGCCGCCGCCGGTCAACGGGAAAAACTGTTCATCGTCAGCAAGGTCTATCCGCACAACGCCTCCCGCACCGGCGTCCCGGCCGCCTGCGCCCGTAGCCTCAAACGCCTGAACACCGACCGTATCGACCTCTATCTGCTGCACTGGCGCGGCGGCCATCCGCTGGCCGAAACCGTCGCTGCCTTCGAAAAGCTGCGCGAGGAAGGCAAAATCCGTCATTGGGGCGTGTCGAATTTCGATACCGACGATATGGCGGAACTCACTGGCACCGCCTGCGCCGCCAACCAGGTGCTGTACCATCCGGACAGCCGAGGGATCGAATTCGATCTCCTGCCCTGGTGTGCCCAACAGGGCGTCGCCGTCATGGCCTACTCCCCCCTGAGCCATACCACCACGCGTCTGCTCCGCTCCCCCGCGCTGACCGCCGTCGCCCAACGCCACGGCGTCACCCCCGCACAGGTCGCGCTCGCCTGGGGCCTGCGCCACAAGCACGTGATCTCGGTCCCCAAAGCCGCCACCCCCGCCCATGTGCGGGAAAACGCCGCCGCCGCCGCGATCGCGCTGACCGAGGCCGACCTCGCGGCCATCGACGCCGCGCACAAACCGCCCCGCCGCAAAGTGCCGCTGGACCTTCTGTAAGCGCGCCGGCGTGTTTTAGTTTTTGTATTAATAACGAAACCCTGATCGGCCATCCGGATTTTGCGTAATCTGTGCCCTTGATCAGTGAGATCTGTGGTCGATACCTCCCACCCGCACGAAATACCCAGCCAAAAACAATAAAACCCAGTAACCATCAACATAAGCCGCCATATCAAACAATCGTCGCCCCCAGCTCCCGCACCAGCTTCCGCCGCATCGCATCCTGAAAATCCGGATAGTCCCGGCAAACCACCGCGAAAGCCCCAGGCCCGCCGATCACCTCCTTCTCATACGATGCCAGCAAATCCGCCTCCTCATGCAGAATGCACAGCCCGTTGATGGTGATGCTCGCCGCCGCCATCATGTCCCGGATCGGCCCCGGCGCAACCCCGGCGTTCGACCGCCCGTCCCCGATCACGTTGACAATGCTCCGCTTCGGCGTCGCCGGCACATGCGCCAGCAAAGTGATCGAGGCCAACAGAGCCTCCCCGATCGCCGTCTCTCCCGCCTTCACCAGCCGGGGCATATCGTCCACACCCTGCGCGAACGCCTCCAGCTCCGTCGCCGTCCCCACCCGCGTCCAGCCGGTAATGACCTCTTGCGCCCCAGGCCCTGACCAAAGCAGCAGCGACAAAATGGACGGCGCCTTCGTCAGCGCCGCCACCACCGCGGGATCGCGCAATGCCGACGCCATCCCCCCGGCGATCAGCCCGAACTCCTCATAGGTGACGCTGGCGGAACCATCCACCGCGAGCACCATCGCCAAATCGACGTGATCCATGGGGGTCTTGAGTGATCCACGAATGCGGCGGAATATCGGCGCAACGCCAAGGAGTTCAAACCATGCCCGAAAGTCCCGCCGACAAGGCCGCTATGGCCGATGCCTCCACCCGCCTGCCGCTGAACGGCATCACCGTTCTCGACCTCACGCTCGCCCGAGCGGGGCCGACCGCGGTGCGGCATTTCGCCGATTGGGGCGCGAACGTGATCCGGATCGAACCGCCGACCGAAGAAGCGGAAGGCGTCACCGGCCGCCGCCACGGGTCCGACTTTCAGAACCTGCACCGCAACAAGCGCTGCATCACGCTGAACCTGAAAACCCCCGAAGGCCACGCCGCCTTCATGAAACTCGCGAAAACCGCTGACGTCGTCCTGGAAAACATGCGCGCCGCGGTGAAACACCGTCTGAAAGTGTCCTACGAGGACGTCAAGGCGGTGAACCCCCGCATCGTCTACGGCTCGATCTCCGGTTTCGGTCAGGATGGCCCCTACGGCCCGCGCGCCGGTGTCGACCAGATCGCGCAGGGCATGGGCGGGCTGATGTCCATCACCGGCGAACCCGGCCGTGGCCCGATGCGCGTCGGCATCCCCATCGACGATCTCACCGCCGGCAACCTCCTGGCACTCGGCTGCATGATGGCCGTGTTCGATCGCGAGCGCACCGGCGTCGGCCGTTGGGTCACCACCTCCCTGCTCGAAGCGCAGATCTTCATGCTCGATTTCCAGGGCAGCCGCTGGCTGATGGACAAGGAAGTCGCGGGGCAGGCCGGCAACGACCACCCCACCGGCATTCCCACCGGCGTCTTCCCCACCTCCGACGGCCACATCAACATCGCCGCCAGCTCGTCGCGCGTCTTCACCCGCTTCTGCGAAGCCATCGGCCGGCCGGACTGGCTGACCAAACCCGGCTGGACCAGCCAGGGCGAGCGCAGCAAGAACCGCAAGGAAATCAACGCCGCGATTTCCGAGATCACCGCGACCAGACCCGCCAATCATTGGATCGAGCTGTTCGAAACCAACGGCATCCCCTGCGGCCCGATCTACTCGATCGATCAGGTCTTCGCCGATCCCCAGGTGAAACATCTAGGCATGGCAACGAAGATGCAAAGCCCCTTCGTCGGCGAAACCGAAGTCGTGGCCTCCGCGATCAACATCTCCGGCTTCGACAAATCCATCCGCCGCTACACCCCCGATGCCGGCGAACATCAGCATGAGATCATGAAATCGGTCGGCTACACCGACGCCGAAATCGCCGATATGAAAGCGAAAGGGATCATCTGAGATGTTGGAAACCACCGGAACAACCGCCTACGCGAACGGCCAGATCCTGGCCGCGCGCGACGGCGGAATCGGTCTGATCACCTTCAATCAGCCCGAAAAACGCAACGCCATGTCCATGGAAATGTGGCTCGGACTCGGCGAAATCCTCACCGAATACGAAGCTGACGATACCCTCAGCGTCGTCGTGCTCAGCGGCGCCGGGGAAAAGGCATTCGTTTCTGGTGCCGATATCAGCCAGTTCGCGAAACACCGTAACAATGCGGACGCGCAAAAGGAATACGACCGGATCACCGGGATCGGCCGCCAGAAACTGCATGGTTTCACCAAGCCGATCATCGCCAAGATCCGCGGCTTCTGCATGGGCGGAGGACTCGCCGTCGCCATGGCGACCGACTTGCGTATCGCCACCCCCGACAGCCAGTTCGGCATCCCCGCCGCCCGGCTTTCGATCGCTTACGCACCGGACTCGGTGAAAAAACTGATCGACCTCGTCGGACCCGCCCACGCCCGCATGATCCTCTACACCGCGCGCCGCATCGACGGCCATGAAGCCGAACGGATCGGCCTGATAAACCAGTGCGTGCCGGTCGAGGCGCTGGACGAAACCGTCATGGGCATCGCCCGTAACATCGCCGAAAACGCGCCACTGTCGGTTCGCGCGTCCAAACTCACCATCGGCGAAATGCTGAAGGACGAAAGCCAGCGCGATACCGCGGCAATCAAGGCGATGATGACCACCTGCTTCGACAGCGCCGACTTCAAGGAAGGCCGCACGGCGTTCATGGAAAAGCGGAAGCCGGTGTTCACCGGGCGATAGGATTTGGTTGACACGGGGTGGGCGCAGTTCGCATTGTTTGACCAACATTGGTCAAGCCCCACCATGAATGCCATCAACCTCTACGAAGCCAAGACGAACCTGTCCTCGCTGGTAGACCGCGCGGCGGCCGGCGAGGAAATCGTGATCGCAAAAGGGGGCCGCCCGCTGGTGCGCTTGGTGCCGCTGCATCGGCGTACGGCGCCCCGTCCGCTCGGCCTGCTCGCCGGACAGGTCAGGGTCGGTGCGGATTTCGACGATCCTTTGCCGGACAATGTGATGCGGGCGTTCGAGGGTTTTGAACCCTGAGACTGTTGCTCGATACCCACATTCTGATCTGGGCGGTTTCGGACCCGGCGCGGCTAGACTAAGGCAGCGTCGGCAAATAAGTGCGCCAGCGTGCCGACAAAGCTGCCGGTCAAAACAAAAACTTAGGGCCTGTTCGAACCGCTGCATCGATTCGATTATCTTCGAACAGGCCCTAAGTCACGCGCCAGGCGATCGTCGATCCCGAGAATCAGGTCCTGGTCAGCAGCGCAAATGCGTGGGAGATCGCCATCAAGCAGGCGCAAGGGCGGCTGGATTTTCCCATGGACCGGTTCGAGGCAACCATGCGCGCCATGGGCTTCGATATCCTGCCCATTCTCCCGGCCCATGCCATCGCCGCCGGCGCGTTGCCCCGGCACCATGCCGATCCATTCGACCGGATGTTGGTCGCCCAGGCGCGTGTCGAGAATTTGATTTTTGCGACGCGGGACAACGCAATCACGCGCTATGACGTGCAGATGCTTGCGCCCGCGCCGGGGCAGGGACCGTGATTCGGGAGTACCGGTCTGAAATTTAAGGCGGACGGCTTTCCGGCCGCCCGAACCCTACCGCCCCAGCAATTCCATCGCCAAACTCTCCCACTCGGCAGCCGTAGGCCCGCTCGCCGGCGTCCGCCCCGCCCGGTTGTACCAATAACCCGCGTTGGAAAGATCGCCCTCCACCCGGTGCAGATACGCATGCACCCGGGCCCCGGTGGCGGACTTGTCGTCCTGCGCGCACGAATGCGCCTTCGCCCAGTCGCCCTTCGCATCCCACCACAACGCCTGAAGCACCAGGTCCAACCCCGCCGGCGGTTCGGCCGCGGCCAGCGACGCCTTGAAAGCCGCGAGATCCATCCCCTACGCCCCCAACAACCGCCGCAGCTTCCGCACCGCGCTGTCCGGCGTGATCAACACCGTCTTCCCCGTCGCCGCCGCCACCGCCCCCGCCGCTCGGGACAGGCTGAACTGCGCCAGCGCGATCACATCGCAATCCTTCAACGCCAGCGCCGCCGAGGCAGCATCCCGATCGTGCCCCGCCCCGTCGCCCTTGTTCAACGCCGGCAAAGCCCCCGTCGCCAGACATGGCACCACCGTCATCCCCGCTGGAAACTCCGGCGGCATGGAATCCAATGTCGGCGCGAACGACGCCAGCAACCCGACCTTACCGGCCGGCCCGGCCAGCGCCAGCGCATCCTCGATCATCGCCTCGTTCGGCTTCAGCACCGGGATATGCGGGAATGCCGCCGCGCACGCATCGATACAAGGCCCGAATGCCGAACAGGTGAACAGGATCGCATCCGCACCGGTCCCGACCGCATACCGGGCCAGCGTCAGAAACCGCTGCGTCATCCCCGGGGTCAGCGAACCCTCCGCCGCCAGATCCGCCGACAGTGAATCATCCAGCAGGTTCATCAGCGTCGCTTCCGGCCACAACCGCCCGAAAGCCTCCTCGATCGCGGGGATCGAGGGCTTCAACGCATGGATCAGCGCAATCCGGCTCAACGCATTTCCTCCCCGGCATAACGCCGCCACGCGCTCATTTGTATAGCCGAGGTCAGGCAGTGCACCACCACCGGCTTCGACCGCACCGCGAACGCCGCTTTGATCCCATCCGCGACTTCGGATTCATCGCGGATCGTGATCGCCTCGCAACCGAACGCCCGCCCCCACGCCGCGAAATCCGGATTGGTCAACCGCATCGCGTCCATGAATTTCCGTTCCGGATAGCGCACGTAGGAGTGCATGCCGATCGTCCCGTACATCGAATTGTCCGAGATGATCATGATCGGATTGCCGCCATACTGGCACGCCGTCGCCAGCTCGTTGCCCATCATCAACGCGCCGCCGTCGCCGATGAAGCACACCACCTGCCGGCCCGGATGCCGCAGCGTCCCTGCCACCGCCATCGGCATCCCCGACCCCATCGCGCCCACGATCGAAGACAGGAAAATCTGGCTCGATTTGAAGCCGATGTAACGATGAATATACGATCCGAAATTGCCGGCGTCGGACGTGATGATCGCGTCATCCGCCAGATGCTTGTCCACCTCGCAGACGATGGCGGCAAAATTCACCCCGTCCGTCGTCGGCTCCCACTTCTTGGCCAGCAGCCCGAGGTGAATGTTGTGCAGCCCCTCCACCCAGCCCTTCCGCTTCGCCGCATCCGGCGGCGCGCCTTTCGCCAGCAGGGCTTTGATCACCTCGTACGGGTCCGACGCGATGCCCAAGGCCGGCCGGAACACCCGCCCGATCTCGTTGGAATCCGGCCAGATATGCACCAGCGGCAATTGCGGCTGCGGCGCCGCGGGGAACGTGTAGGACTGGCTGACGCTGTCGGTGATCCGCTCCCCGATCGAAACCATCAGATCGGCCTTTTTCATCTCCCCGATCAGTGCCGGCGGCACCCGGATGCCCATATACCCGCCGTAATTGGGATGCCTGGCATCGAACAGTTGCGGCCGGCGGTGCGTCGGGTTGATCGGCAGCATCCAGGTTTCCGCCAGCTTGCGCAGATCCGATGCCACATTCGCATCGTACACCGTATCCGCCAGCAACGCCCCGCCCACGACCGTCAGCGGCCGTTCGGACGCCGCCAGCATCTCGGCGAGCCGATCCAGATCCTCCTTGCGCGGCCCGGACAACGCCCGCGGCCGAGGCAGACACACCTCCGCATCGGTTTCCTCGTCGAAAATATCCTCCGGCAGGATGACCGCGACCGGCCCCTGCGTTCCGGATTCCGCCACATGGAACGCCCGAGCAATGGCTTCGGACGCGGTCTCCGGCTCATTCACCTCGATCACCAGCTTGGTGATGTCGCTCAACAGCCTGGAGTAATTCTGCTCCTGCAGCGCCCCGCGCCCGAAATCCTTCCGCTCCACCTGGCCGACCAGCATCACCAGCGGCGTCGCGTCATGGAACGCCGAGTGGATCGCGACCATCGCATTCGAAAGCCCCGGCCCGCGTGAGACCATGCAGACCCCCGCCCGCGGCCGCAGCCGGCCATCCGCCACCGCGGAGAACGCGGCCCCACCCTCATGGCGGCAGACGATGGTCTTGATGGAGTTGCGCGCGCTCAGCACGCTCGTGAGACCGACATAGGACTCGCCGGGGACGCAGAAAATCTGGTCGACATCATGCGCTTCCAGCGTGTCGGCCAGCAGATGGGCAACGGTGGTCATGGTGGGGTCGTCTCCTCGGCGAATATTGCCCCCAGGATAGGGGGGTGGCGCGCCCCTGGCCAGACCGGCTAAACGCGCGCCCATGCTGAAGCGATTTTACGACCGCACCCTGGCCCTGGCCTCATCCCCCCGAGCAGCGTGGTGGCTGGCGATTATCGCCTTCGCCGAGGCCAGCTTTTTCCCCATTCCCCCCGATACGCTCCTGGTCCCGATGGCCCTCGCCCGCCCCGACCGAGCCTGGCGGTTCGCCCTGGTCTGCACGGTCGCGAGCGTGATCGGCGGCGCCCTCGGCTACTTCATCGGCTACGAGCTCTTCGACCAACTCGCTCGGCCGCTGATCGCCTTCTACGGCTACGGCGCCCGCTTCGACGCATTCCAGGCGACGTACGCGCAGTACGGCCTGTGGATCATCCTGATCAAAGGCGTGACCCCGATCCCCTACAAGATCGTGACCATCGCATCCGGCGCCGCGCATTTCGACTTCGCACTGTTCATGGCCGCGAGCGTCGTGACCCGGGGGGCCCGGTTCTTCCTGGTGGCGACGCTGCTGCACTATTTCGGCGATTCCGTCCGGACCTTCGTCGAACGCCGGCTGACGCTGGTCACCACCGGCATTGCGGTCGGCATTATCGGTGGTTTTCTGGTGCTGCGGTTGATGTAACTCGCCGCACGGCATGCGATAAAATTTGCCCTACCCGCACCGCATCCGGATGACAAGGTCGCGCGGCGGGGCTAATTAAAACGCTCGTTGAGGGGGCCGCGGACCGGTCTACCGAATTTCCGGGGGCTCCAGTGTCGACCCTTAGCTCGAAAATCACGCACGGTATCACCCTTGGGTCCGGGGGCTATACGTCGCCGCTGATCATCACCAATACCGGGGGTGTCGCCAGCGCCGGGGTCGATATCTACAGCGCCAGCGGCGGGACGATCACCAACAGCGGGACGGTCTCCTCCACCGGCACTTTCGCGATCCAGGGCGGTGTCGGCCTGGTGATGACCAACGCCGCCGGCGGCATCGTGAACGGATACAGCGCCGGCGTTTGGGCCGCGTCGGCGACCGTCGTCAACCGCGGCACCATCAAGGAAACCGGCGCCACGGGATCCGGGGTCTACCTCGCCAATACCGGCGCCGATGGCATCGTCACCAACTACGGTCTGGTCTCGGCGGTCTACCAGGGCATGGTGTTCCGCGGCGCCGGCTCGCTCGATAATGCGGGCACGATCGCCAGTTCGGGCCGGTATGGGGTCGCTTTCGTCAGTAGTCCCAACAGCGCGGACATCGTGACAAACAGCGGCTTGATCGCTGCCAACAACACCGCCCTGGCGTTCGACAACGAAGGCACCGTGAACAACTCGGGGCAGATCCTCGCTGGGGACGCCCTGCGCGTGAGCGGGACCGGGACGATCGTCAACAGCGGCACCATCAACGGAACCTACGGCACCGGCATCGTGCTGGGCAGCGGCGCGATCACCAACACCGGCACCGGACTGATCACCTCCGCCGGCTACTCCAACCCCGGCATCGGCTACGCCGCCATCTCCATCACCACCGGCGCCGCGACCATCGTCAACGCGGCAACACTCTCATCCACGACCGACATCGTCATCGACGCCGCCGACGTCGCCAGCCAGACCGTGATCGACACCGGCACGATCATCGGCACCGACGGCACGGCGATCGCCTTCGGCAGTGCCAACGACCTGATGCGCTTCGATGCATCCACCAGCATCGACATCCAAGGCACGATAAACGGCGGCGGCGGCACCAACACGCTGCTGTTCACATCGGCCGCCAGCGCCGGCACCCTGACGGGGCAAGCCGCGTATTTCACCAACTTCAGTCAGGGGTCGGTGGCGACGGGCGCGCAATGGACCATCGCCGGCAACGTGACGCTGGGCACCGGCGTCAGCCTGACCGCCTTGGGCACGCTGACGGTTGCCGGTACCCTGGTGAACGTCGGCACCATGTCGTCCGGCAACGACGGCATCCGGCTTGTCGGCGGCACGATCGTCGATTCAGGGACCATCGCCGGCACCGCGCCGATCGCCTTCGGAACCGGCACCAATCTGCTGACCGTCGGAACAGCGGCCGCCGCCATTACCGGCACGATCGCGGGCTTCACCGGCATCCACGACACGATCGACCTGAAGGGACTGAGCGACTCCGGCAACAACGCCACCGCCACCCTCAACACGCTCACCAACGTCCTGACCGTCACCGGCAGCAGCGGTTCGGTGCAGTTGCACCTGGGCAGCGGGAGCTACGCCGGCACCATCTGGAAGGCGACGAACGACGGCAGCAACGGCACCCTGATCACTCCGATCTGCTTCCTGCCCGGCACCGCCATTGCCACGCCGGATGGGGAGATCCCGGTCGAGCGGTTGAAAGCCGGCGATCTCGTCCTGACCGCCAGCAGCAAAGCCCGCCCGGTCGTCTGGATCGGCACCGGCCGGGTCCTGGCAACCCGAGGCCAGCGCGGCGTCGCAACCCCGGTGATCGTCCGCAAAGGCGCCCTCGCCCCCAATGTGCCCAATCGGGACCTGCACGTGACCAAGGCGCACGCCCTCTATATCGACGATGTGCTCATCCCCGTGGAGTTCCTGGTCAACCACCGCACGATCGAATGGGACGACCGCGCGCAGGAGGTCGAGATCTATCACGTCGAGTTGGAAACCCACGACGTGCTGATCGCCAATGGCGCCCCGGCCGAGAGCTACCGCGACGACGGCAACCGCTGGATGTTCCGCAACGCCCGCACCGGCGCCGGTCTGCCGCCGCACGAACCCTGTGCACCGGTCCTGACCGGCGGTCCGGTCGTCGACGCGGTGTGGCAGCGGTTGCTCGACCGCGCCGGCACCTCCGCCATGCCGCCCTTGACCGACGATCCGGACCTCCATTTGATCGTCGATGGCGTCAGGATCGACGCACACCGGCAGCAGGACAAGACATACGTCTTCCGCGTCCCGCCGCACCCGCACAGCGTGATCCTCGCCTCCCGAGCGGCTGTTCCGTCCGAACTCGGCATCGCCCGCGACCCCCGAGCGCTGGGCGTGGCGTTACGGCTGATAGAGATGAGTCACAGTTGGAAACTGAAGGTGCTCGACGCCGCGGACGAACGGCTGATCTCGGGCTTCCATGGTTACGAACCGTCCGGCCGCCTGCGCTGGACGAATGGCCATGCGGCACTGCCGATCGAAGCTTTCGACCGGTTCGATAATGGCGCCGAGATGAAACTCCACTTGGGCGGGGCAACGCGCTACCGCGCGGACGACCGGTCGGCGCGCAGTGCGGCGTAGATCGGAGTGAGGTTTTAGCAGCCTGCTAAGGCAGCGTCGGCAAATAATATCAGCCCGTATAAACTTTGACGTACCGGCCGACCGAATCACGTCATGCCGGCACGACGGGTGGGCAGCCGCCACGAGTCAATCATTGCGCGGACTGGTATAAGTGCGCCAGCGTGCCGATTCGAACCGTTACATCGATTCGATTATCTTCGAACAGGCCTTAAGTAGATTCCGATGGTGTCGCGCGTGAGCCTTTTACGGCATTGATCGAGAATAGGAAGGCGATCGCGTCGGAGAATTCGCATGTTATACCACCCTGTATAAGCTTTGACGTCCCAGCCGACCGAATCACGTCATGCCGGCGAATGCCGGTATCCACGCTTTGCAAGGCTGGG
>CAIRCM010000063.1 GCA_903877125.1 uncultured Acetobacteraceae bacterium
GCCTCCTCCCCCGCCGCCGCCACCCGAACCGCCGCCTCCGCCGCCGCCGCCGGCCCCGCCGCCGCCAAAGTCGCCGTTGGCGCCGCCCGAGCCGCTGCTGCTCAGGTTACCAATTCCCCCGCCGGCACCGCCGCTGCCGCCGCCGCCGTCGCCGCCGATGCCGATGCCGATGCCGCTGCCGCCGCCGCCGACGCCGGTCGGTGTGCCGCCGACGCCTGCACTGCCGCCGTTGCCGGCCGCCCCCCCTAGCCCGCCGCCGCCGGCGTTGCCGCCCGATCCGCCCTCGCCAATGCCATAAATCCCGTTCCCGCCGGCCCCCCCGCCGCCGCCGGCCCCGCCGTTTCCTCCGGCCCCGCCCGAACCGCCCGCGCCCCCCGCGCCCCCGGCACCGCCGGTAATGCCCGATGGACTTCCGCCGGCGCCTCCGGGCGCGCCGGCCATCCCTGCGTTGCCGCCCGAACTGGCCTGCCCGGCGGCGCTGCCGCCGCCGGCCCCGCCGATGGCGCTGTCGTTGTAAAAGGCGACATTGTTCAGCGTGACGGTGCCGGTCGCGCCGATAAACAGCCCCGCGCCAAGACCGCCGCCGCCGCCCCCACCGCCCGATGCCCCGGCCGCGCCCCGTGCCACGGCGTTGTCGATCGCCAGATTCTGCAGGATCACCCCGCCAGCGGTGACAGCCAGCCCGCGCTGCCCGTTGGCATCGATGGCATTGTCGCCGGAACCGCCGTCGATCGTCAGGGTCACGCCGCTGGCCAGCGAAACCGCCGGCAAAATCGACGCCAGCGTGACCGCGTTGCCCAGCACGATGGTGTACGAACCCGACGTCGCGCTGTCGGCCGCCGCGATGGCCGCGGCCAGTTGGGCCTGATTGGTGACGGTCGTGGTCATGCGGAAGGCACCTGTTCGAACAGTGTCCCAGATTATAGCAGGCGCGCGCGCCGCTGTTTGCCCCGGTGTCTCACGCAAGCGCCTGTTTCTTGACGGAGCATCTCAAATTCGACCGTTCGTCCGCTCTGGTGACCCGATGTTTAAGTAAGACCGAATGCCGAATCCGGCCGCAACCCCCGCATCCATTGGTTGATGAACGAGGCCTCGCTCGGTGCCGGGATCGCGCCGGCCTCATACCGGGCCTCCCCGGGCGTCATGCCGAAGGCCTGGCGGAAGGCTCGACCGAAATGCGCATCGCTGGAAAAACCATGGGCATGCGCGATATCGCCGAAGCGCCGGTGCGCCTGCGCGGGATCGGTGATCGCCAGGAAACACCGGCGCAGCCGCCGGGCCTGAATAAACGCCGCGACGCCACCTTCGTCCGCGAACACCCGATACAAACCAGCGCGCGACAGACGAAAATGTTTCGCCAGAAGTTCGGGGCACAGCAGTGGGGAGGCGATGTTCTCATCGATAAAATCTCTCACCGCCTGACCCCTCCCCACCGCCCGGTAGGCCTGTGTCTCCCCGCGGGCACGCGGATTGGCGCCCAGGCAAGCCGCGACGAGGCGGACCGAACCCGTTGCGAGGCTCGCCGCCTCCGTCATCGTCAGATCGGGTCCGACAGCGGCCAGCGCGAGAATATGCGACCCCAGGACGGATCCGAGGGGCGAATCCGCGGGCAGAACAGTGCCATGCACCCCATCGGGCCGGTCCAGCAGCGGCGCCAGTGCCGCGCGCGGAATGGTCAACGTGGTGTTGTCGAAGCCGGTGTTGAACGTTTCGAACGGCTGTGCGAGGTCGATGATCTTGATGTCGCCGGGACGGACAACGTTTTGGACATCCCCGTAGCTGCCCTCGCAGATGCCCGAGCGGTAGACCTGGACAAGGTAATGATCCAGTCCCTCGCTCGCGATCAGCCGGCGGGTACGGCTGAAATGCTGCGCCTCGGCCTTGGCGTTCACCAGCAGTATCTGCCCGAAATGCACCGAACTGGCTTCAGCGGTCAGGTCCTGCCGGACATCGTCGTCCGGCAACCGGGGTTCGAAGACAGCTGAAATCAAGTTGCGCCAGGCCTCGTACCGAGAGCGGGGAGGCAAACAACTTGTTTCGAATGTCGCGCGCGGCAGTATGCTCCGCATGGCCACCTCCTGCCGCCGACGTTAACGCGAATGCCAGCGACGTGCACCCCAAAGTCGGCGTGAAATCCAACCCGGTGCCTAAGCCAGTGCCAACAGGTCCCGCCGCAAATGGTCGCCATCCCCATCCGGCAACCGCCGTTCTACCTGCCGATGCGCCTGCTCCCAAACCGGCACCGCCATGGCCAGCACCCGCTTGCCCTCCGGAGTCAACGTCAGCAACCGGCCGCGCCTGTCAGCGGGATCGACCGCGACGTCAATCCAGCCGCGCCGTTCCAACACCTTCAGCGCCGCTGTCAGCGTGGTGCGGTCCATCGCCAGCAGCTTCGCGACCCCGCCCATCCCAGCCGGTACCGGCCGGTTCAGCGCCATCATCAGGGAGAATTGGCCATTGGTCAGCCCACACGGCCGTAAAGCCTCATCGAAAAGCCGGCCGAGGAAACGTGCCGCGCGTTGAACATGCAGGCAAAGGCAATGGTCGCGGACATGGATCGTGGTGGCGTACGGCACCGAATCGGAGTTTGACATGGGCAAAATATGTTGATATCAACCCATATTGTCAAATCACGGAGAGGCCAATCATGACGACGTTCGCCGGCGACTTCCTCTGGTACGACCTCATGACCCCCGATCCGGACGCCGGCCGCGCGTTCTACAAGGCGGTCTTCGGCTGGAATATGGCGGACTCCGGGGTGCCCGGCGCAAACTACACCGTGCTCTCGGTCGGCCAGGCACCGGTTGGCGGGATGATGCCGCTGCCCGACGACGCCAAGGCGATGGGTGTCCCTCCCTGCTGGACGGGCTACATAGGCTCCGACGATGTCGACGCCGATGAAAAGCGCGTGATGGAAGCGGGCGGTTCGGTGCGGAAGCCAGCGACCGATATCCCGAGCGTCGGCCGGTTCGCGGTGGTCGCCGATCCGCACGGCGCCGTGTTCATCCTCTTCAAGCCCAACACCCCGGCCGCCGACCAAAATTGCGCCCCACCCGACCCCGCCGCGCCCGGCACGGTCGGCTGGCGGGAGCTGATGGCCGGCGACCTGGAAACCGACTTCAATTTCTATGCCACCATGTTCGGCTGGACCAAGGCCGCCGCGCATGACATGGGCCCGATGGGCGTTTACCAGCTCTTCGCCAAGGACGGCGTCGATCGCGGCGGCATGATGACCAAGATGCCGCAGATGCCCGTCCCCCACTGGGGCTACTATTTCAACGTCGCCGCCATCGATGCCGCCGCAACCCGGGTCGCCGATGCCGGCGGAAAGATCTGCAACGGCCCGATGCAGGTGCCCGGCGGTCAGTGGATCGTCCAGTGCCAGGACCCTCAGGGCGCGTTTTTCAACATGGTCGCACCAAGCCGTTAACGAATGATCGAGCCACCCTGCGTCATTCTCACCGACCCGCAACCCGTCGCGATGTTGCGGCTGCGGATAACGTGGCCCGAAATGCGTCACATGATGCGCCCTGGATTGGCCGAGGTCACGGCGGCGCTCGCGTCGCAGGGGCTTACCCCAACGGGGCCTTGGCTCAATCGCCATTTCCGGACGCCCACGGACACGCTCGATTTCGCAATCTGCGTGCCTGTGGCGTCCGCGTTGCTGCCCGTGGGGCGGGTGGAGCCGGGGACGCTCCCCGCGACCGCGGCCGCTCGGACGGTGATGCACGGCGATTACGCCGGCCTGGGTGCAGCATGGGCCGAACTGCGCGACTGGATCGCAGGGCAGGGCCACACGGCCGGCGCCGAATTCTGGGAGTGCTATACCGTCGGGCCGGAGATGCGACCCGACCCCGCGGATTGGCGCACCGAGCTCATCTGGCCGCTGACCGCCTGACCATCCGCTCGACGCTGACGCGCAAATCCAACATTTGCCCCGGCAACCCCGGCCGTGGCAGGAACCGCGCCATGATCAGCCGTCGCCACGTCCTCGCCGCTCCGATTCTGGCTCTACCAGCGTCAGCCGCCCTCGCCGCGCCCGAGGGCAGCTTCCCCGCCTTCGTCGCCGGCGTGAAAGCCGAGGCACGCCGCGCCGGAATCTCCCAGGTCACCCTCGACCGCGCCTTCGCCGGCGTGGTGCCGAACCAGAAGGTGCTGGAAAAGGATCGACACCAGCCCGAATTCACCATGACCTGGGACCGCTACAAGACCCTGGTCATCAACGACCAACGTATCGCCAACGGTCGAGCGATCGTCGCGCAGGAACGAAACCTCTTCCGCCAGGTGCAAGACCGTTTCGGCGTCTCCCCCGGCGTGATCGCTGGCATCTGGGGCCTGGAATCCGGCTTCGGCGCGGGCACCGGGGACTACCGGGTGATCGAGGCACTTGCCACCCTCGCCTGGGACGGAAGGCGCGCCAGCTTCTTCCGCGGTGAATTGATGGCCGCGTTGAAAATCCTGGAAAACGGCGACATCGCTCCAGCCAAGATGACCGGCAGCTACGCCGGCGCGATGGGCCAGCCGCAATTCATGCCGTCCAGCTACCTCCGCTACGCCGTCGATTTCGAAGGCCACGGACGCCGCGACATCTGGACCAGCCGTCCCGACGTACTCGGCTCCATCGCCAACTATCTGGCGAAAGCCGGTTGGCGTGTCGGAGAAGGCTGGGGCCAGCAGGTTACCCTGCCGCCAGGCTTCGATGTTTCGCAGGCCGGGCGCGACAACATGCGCCCCCTCGGCGATTGGGCCCGTCTGGGCGTGCGCCCGGTCGAGCAATCCTGGCGCGCCACCGCCGACCGTCCCGCGGCGATCGTCGCACCCGACGGCAACAACGGCGACACCTTCGTGGTGCACGCCAATTTCAAGGCGATCCGTCGCTACAACCCCTCGGATTACTACGCGCTCGCCGTCGGCATCATCGGTGATCGGGTCACCGCGTGAGGCGCATCGCCGCTCTGCTGAGCCTGTTGGCCCTCGCCGCCTGCTTCGGACCCAAGCCCAACCCGCACTACCAGCTCGGCCAGCCATACCAAACCGGCGGCGTCTGGTTCTACCCGAGCGAGACCTATACCCTCGATGAGTCCGGTCTCGCCGCCGTGTACGGTTCAGGCCATCCGTCCCTGACCGCGGACGGGGAGGCATTCGATCAGTCGGTCGTCATGGCCGGCCATCCAACGATCCAACTGCCGGCGGTCGCGCGTCTGACGAATCTGGAGAATGGGCGCTCGGTATTGGTGCGGATCAACGATCGCGGCACCGGCAATCCCGCCCGATTGGTCGAGGTGACACGACGGACCGCGACGTTACTGGGCATGGCGGCCGACCGTGCGACACGCGTCCGCTTGAAGATACTTCCCGAGGAAAGTCACGCCGCGATCGATGCGTTACCGGGGCGCCCGCAGCTTGCGATGGCCGCCGTCCCCCGCGCTACCGTGGTCGCGACCGACCTCGCACCGCCCCCCGGCATCGCGGCCGCAACTCACACCGTCGGCGGCAACGAAGCCCCGGTGGCCCCTGCCGATGCGACCCCCACCATCGTCAGACTGCCGGAAACCGTGACCCAGGGTTCCGCCGCCCCCGGCCGCCTGTGGGTGCGCCTCGACACCTTCGCCGAATATCCGTACGCGATCGCGCAGCAGAAGCGAATGAGCGTTTGGGGCGCCACCGTTGACCGGATTTTCAATGGGCGGGAGCGCCTGTTCCGGGTACAGGTCGGCCCCATCGATTCCGTCGGGCAGGCCGATCAGGTGTTGCGCGACGCGCTTGCGAGGGGCATCCCGGACGCCCACATCGTTGTCGACTGAAATGCTGGGAGCGATCGACCCATGTTGACCCGCCGTCTTGCCGTGCTTGCCTCGGCACTTGCCGTGTCGGTCCCGGTCTTCGCGCAGACGCGCAAGCCGGCGCCCGGGCATCCACCCGCGCCGCACCCTCCCGCGGCCCACCCGGCTGGTAGCCGTACCCGCAAGGAAACCGTGCCATCGGGTAGCCCCGCCGACTCGCCGGTCGGTCCCGTCGACACCCTGGCGAAATGGGCCATCGCGGTCGATTTCACGACCGGCGCGACGTTGTTGGAAAAAGAAGCCGACGTCGAAATGCCGCCCTCGTCGATGACCAAGCTGATGTCGATTTACCTGGTCTATGAGCGTCTGAAGCAGGGCCGCCTGAAACTGGACGATCAGTTGCCGGTGTCGGAGCGGGCCTGGAAGATGGGCGGTTCGAAGATGTTCGTGCAGGTCGGAACCCAGGTACGGGTCGAAGATCTGATCCGCGGCGTGATCGTGCAATCCGGCAACGATGCCGCCGTTGTCCTGGCCGAGGGGGTGGCCGGGTCCGAGGAACAGTTTGCCGAAATGATGAACGCCAAAGCGAAGGTGCTTGGCCTCCGGCACAGTTATTTCAAGAATTGCACCGGCTGGCCCGATCCCGAACAACACATGAGCGTGCGCGACATCGCCACCGTCGCCCGCCGGATCATTCAGGATTTCCCCGAATATTATGATTACGACGCAGAAAAAACGTTCAAATACAACAATATCGAGCAGGAAAACCGCAACCCCTTGGTGCAGCGAGGCACTGCGGACGGGCTGAAGACCGGCCATACCGACGCAGGCGGTTTTGGCCTCGCCGCCAGCGCGACACGCGGCGGCCGGCGCGTCGTCCTGGTGTTGAACGGCATGGCGAGCATGAAGGAACGCGGCGAGGAAGGCGAACGCCTGATGGACTGGTGCTTTGCCAACTACGAGAACGTCACCCTGTTCTCCGCCGGCGACACGATCGAACGGGCGCCGGTTTGGCTCGGCACCGCCAAGGATGTCCCGCTGATCGCTGGCCGCGACCTGGCTGTGACGATGCCGCGCAACTGGCGCGACAACGCGCAGGTGAAGCTGTCCTACGACGCCCCGGTCAAAGCGCCGGTGATGAAGGGCGATGTGGTGGGTAAGCTCGTTCTGTCCGGCAAGGGTGTCCCACCGCTGACCGTCGAGTTGCTGGCTGGCGCCGATGTGCCCCGGCTCGGCCTGCCAGGGCGGGCGATGGCCATGTTCACCCACCTCACTCACGGCGGCTAGGCGCTTGTTCATCACGCTGGAGGGAGGGGAGGGCGCCGGTAAATCCACCCAGGCCGCGCTGCTCGCCGATGCACTGTGTGCCCGTGGTCACGCCGTACTCCGCACGCGGGAGCCAGGCGGCGCGCCAGGATCGGAGTTGTTGCGTGGCATCCTGCTGGATGGCGCCACCGACTGGTCCAGCCGAGCCGAGACCATGCTGCATTTCGCTGCTCGGGTAGAGCATGTGGAAAAGACCATCCGCCCGGCACTTGCCGCCGGCATGTGGGTGGTCTGCGACCGGTTCTTCGATTCCACGCTGGCGTATCAAGGGTACGGCCAAGGCGCCGACAAGGATTTCATCGCCTCGTTGACGGACTTGGTGGGTCTGACCCCGGACCTGACACTGGTACTCGACGTGCCGGATGCCATTGGTTCGGCGCGGGTTAGCGGCCGGGGCGGTGCATCCGATCGCTATGAAAGACTTGATTCCGCCTTCCATACGCGGGTCAACGCTGGTTTCCGCGCCATCGCCGCGGCCGCCCCAAAGCGGTGCGTGCTGGTGTCGGCGGGCGGCGATATCGCCGCCGTCCACGCCGCCATCATGACGGTCGTGGACCGGCGTAAGCCTTGAAGCGTTATCGCCAGAGGTGGAACCGCACGGCGGCGTGAATCACGCGGCTAAACACAGGCTGATAGAGCACGATTGGGTCAACATAACCCTACAGTGCTCTAATGGTGCCTGACGGGGCCAGAAGTGACCACGTGCGGTGCCGCGCCATGAAAGCCCCCGCCGGCGGGCGGATGGAACCCACCGCCGACCGGCGCCGTCGGGCGAACGAAGCCCCCGCCAAAGCCGTGGAAACCGCCACCACCAACGCTTGAATGCGTTGCAAAGGTCGGCCCGGGACGGCCGCCGCCGCCGCCGCCGAACGGAACGCCCGGTCGGAAGCCCGGTCCCGGGCCCACCGGGTGCCCGCCACCTAGAGCCACGCCCGTGTGCCCGCCAATGGGAAGCCCGCCTGCCCCTACGCCAACATGGCCGCCCGTTATCACGCCGCCGCCTACACGCACGCCGCCGCCCACGCCCACCGGCATGCGGACCCCTATGCCAGCGCCCGTTGGGCGGTAGGCGCGCAGGCCTTGGCCGTTCGGGTGGAAGCGTTCGAGATGGCTTCGGAAGTGGCCGGGCGCGTCGTGCCAGTGCCGATCATGATCGTAGTAGCCCCAGCCCGCCGCACCGGCCAGGATCAGGAACACCGTCTGGCCATCGATGACCGCCGTCGGCTCGCCTCCGACATAGGTGATTCCGTCGCCGCCGTCATCGCCGGCAACGAACACGCAACAGGCATCGGGTGAAGGAGGCGCATCGTTCGCAGCGTAATTCGCCGGCGGATTGAGCCAGAAGCCGCGATGGTTGTTCAACGCGTCCAACTGCTCCACCCGGTAAGTGTCGGGGGCGTCGGGCCCTACCCGAGCCGCACCGTTGACCAGGGCGATCTTGGCGATGTCGGTGCCGTTGCCAAGCATGCAGATGTAATGGCCGGGCACGCCCTGCGGCTGGCAGGTCAGTTGGTCGCCGTTCGCCTGGATGTAGCCTTGCAATTGCCCAGCGTAGGGCTGGCCAAGACCGATAACCCCATCCAGGATGAATTTTTTATCGCCCGAAGCCAACGTGGCGGTATTGACGACTGTCGGATGCACGACCGCGTCGGGCGGCGGCGGCAGATCGGCCCAGATGCCTTTGCGCGCTTCGCGGGCCGCGACCTCCTGCGCCTTGTACGCATCGGGCGCGTCGTCACGGGTCTTCGCGGCGCCGTTCGCGAGTGCGATCAAGGCCACGTCCGTGCCGTCCGGGGTTGTGCAAACATAATCCGTCGTCGTCTGCGGCGGGCAGATCAGGTGACCGTTGGCACCGGTGAGGTACGCTTCAAGTTGCTGCGCAGCTTCTCCTTCCAGCCCGACGATACCGAACAGCGGCACCGTCTTGCCGTTACCCGATAACTGTGCCGTCGAAACGACTTTCGGATTCTCGAGGTCAACCGGTGGCGGCAAGGCCGCGGCCGGCTGAGCCGCCGGTGATGTCCCGCCTTGCGTCGGTTGGGACGTCGTAACCGTGCTGTTTTGGGGGATCAGCTTGTCCCCGCCAGGATCGTTGCCGTTTGGAACGGTCCGGATCCCGTCGATGATGCCGCCGTGATTGTCGGCGGCGTTGGCGGTGGGCAAATCCAGCGTCGGCAGCGACGGCGCGACCGGTGGCGGGGCCGCCGGATGCGTGCCGTCGTCCAAATCGACGCCGGCCTGCGCCCAAACCGGACCGGCAGGCAGGGTGGCCGCCGCCAGTATCAGCCCGAGACCGGCGACCCAGCCCGCAACGGCTGAAATTTGCCTCTTCTCAATGTTGGCTGACACGGCGGCGTCCTCCTGATGGTTGAGATTAACGTGTGGTCGGCGCGACCCAGTTGGTCGGAGCCGAAGCGGTGCTGCCGCTGCCCGACGTCCCGCCAGCCGGCGTGCCCGAGGCGGGTGCGCCGGTTGCCGCACCCGCGCCGCCGCCGCTCGGGGTCGACTGCAAGCGGGCCAGCAGCCCCGAAGAAGGCTGACCGGTCGCCGGTAGACCCTGCGCCGTCTGGAACCGAGAAATCGCTGACCGGGTCATTGGACCAGCCACCCCGTCGGCGCCGCCGCTCAGATACCCAAGCCGGACCAGTTCCTGCTGGGTCGCACGCACCATCGGGTCCGCGGCGGGGATGGAGTACCCCGTTGGTTGCGGTGAGTAACCATAGCCCGGGATCACATTGCCCCGCGACAACATGCATTGCGCGTACGCGGTGTCGTACATCGCCTGGATGTTGCCCTGATCCGCTTGGTTGTTTGCCGCGGCAACGGTACTGCCGAGCGCCAGTCCGGCGCCCGCCCCGACAGCCGCACCGCCCCCGGCGGCGCCGTAGGCGCTGCCCGTGAGCGCGCCAACCCCGGCGCCGATCAGCGTGCCCACGACCGCGGTGCCGACCGCATTCTGGTTCGCCGCGTTCGCCGCGCCCTGCACCTGACTCGCGGCCATGCTCTGGCAACTGTACTGATCGGCGCGGAAGGCGTCGCCGGTCTTGCCCGGCCCGGGTGCGACCACGACCGTCGGACCCATCGGCGGGGCCGCGCAGTTGGTCAGCGCGGCCGTCAGGCCGAGCGTCAGTATCAGATGTTTCCCGAAAACGCGCCGAACAGCCATTTTTTTGTCCTCATGGTTCGAAGTTAACCTGTCATAACCACCCCCCTGCCGGTTTCAAGCGTCCAACCGGGCGGGAGGTGCTTACTCGCGCGGAAGTGTTGTTGCGGTTAGCGCGAAATATTCACTCTTTTGAGAGTGAACTGACTGCAACCGGTGTTGTCGGTCACCTGTCCGGTGATGGTCGATCCCGCGTCGGTGCTGGTCCCGTTCAGTCCGAACCAGGGATAATTCACCGGTTGGGACAGCCAACTCGCGGGGCTCATGCGCAGACCCGCGTTCGCGGCGTCGAAGGATCCCTGTGCCATGAACGCACCCGACGGCACGTCGGGGCTGGTCGGCTGCGGCCCGAAAAGGAAGACCGCGCGCTGCACCGGCTCATCGGCGTGGACCAGCACGCGGACCGTCAAGCGACCGATCTGGCGTCCGCAGAAAAAAGCCCCCTGATATTCGGCAACGATCGCATGCGACGGAATAACCGGCAGCCCGGCACTGTCCCAGCCGCTGGCGTAATTCGGGTCCATACGCCGCTTGGCCTGAGCAGTTGCCAGACGCCGCAGCCCAGCCTCGCAGCCGACGGTGATCTCCCCCTGATCGGCGCCGTTGGGGCCGCGGCAGACCGCCGGTCCGGCCCCGGCCACGCTGGATTGCAATTGGGCAAGGACCGCCCCTTCCCGAAATGCCGGAGCCTGAGCGGCCAGCCAGCGGTCCCACTCCCCACGGTCCTGCCGGCCGGCAAGAAATCCAGGCGCCGAGGCGTTGCCCGAAACCGGCGAGGGCCGCTGCGCGGTCGAGGCCTGCGGGGCCACGAAATGGTCCGAGGGCACATAATGCGGCTGCGGCCCCGCGGTTTGCGTCCCATTGGATGGCCTTGGCAGCGTCGGTAATGGAACGGACGGCGTTGCACCTGGCGAAGCAATTGGCGGCAGAACCGGCAACGGCCCCGTGTCGCGTGTCGCGCCCACGATATCGTCGTTATAGGTCTTCGCCCCCATCGCGGTGAAATCCGCCGGCGTCAGCCAAGCCACCGAACCCGGCTTGGTCGCGACCATCTTGCCAACGCTCGCCGGCGGAACGCCCAGACCCGTCGCGATCCGGGCCATCTGCACCGAGACCGCCATGGTCGTCTCGTTTTCCTGACCATTCTCGCTGGCGCTGTGCACCCCGACCAAGGCATTCGACGCCACGTACTTACGCGGCGCGGCAGCGAACAACAGAAAACAAGCCGAAACACACTGCCGGTCGGCGGCGATCGCCACCGGCAGCGACCGGTTCTTGATCAGGCTGGACAGAAGCTCGCCCTCGGTCACCAGCCCACCAGGGCTGTCCAGCGCCAGCGCCAATATCCGAGTCCCCGCCGGCACCAAAGTCAGTGCCTTATTCAGACGCTCGGCATCGCCGGACACGATCGGGCCACGTCCGACCAGAAAAAGCTCGGTCTGGCTAGCCGATTCCTGGGAGAATTGCATCGCCCGAGCCGGCAGTGCACCGAAGGAAAGGCAGAGTACGGCGATCGCGAGACGGACACGAATGGGCACAGTCTTGGGATCCCCGGGAAGCGTTAGCGCCGGATGATGGTGCCCGTTCCGCCTTCGGTGAACAACTCCAAAAGGCAGGCATGCGGCACCCGCCCATCCAGGATGACCGCGCCCTTGACGCCCAGCTTCACCGCCTCGACGCAATTCTCGACTTTCGGGATCATCCCGCCAGTAATCGTGCCATCGCCGATCCGCGCATCCACATCCGCCAACGTAAGCTCGGAAATCAGTTGCTTGTCCTTATCCAGCACGCCCGGAACGTCCGTCAGCATCAACAGCCGCGTCGCATGCAGCGCGCCCGCCACGGCGGCGGCCACGGTGTCGGCGTTGATGTTGTAGGTCTGACCGTCCGCATCCACACCCACCGGGGCGATCACCGGCACCAGCCCGCCACCGGTCAGCGCATGGATCACCCGCACGTCGACATGCTCCGGCTCCCCCACGAAGCCGAGGTCGAGGACTTTCTCGATATGGCTGTCCGGGTCCTTTTTGGTGCGCATGACCTTGCGGGCACGGATCATACCGCCATCCTTGCCGCAAATCCCCACCGCCAGCGCACCAGCCTGCGTGATCAGGTTGGAGACATATTTGTTGACCGTCCCGGCCAGAACCATTTCCACCACGTCGACCGTGGTCTTGTCGGTGACCCGCAGCCCGTCGATGAAAGTCGACTGCACATTCAGCCGCTTGAGCATCGCATTGATCTGCGGCCCGCCGCCATGCACGACGACCGGGTTGACGCCCACCTGTTTGAGCAGGGCGATATCCCGCCCGAACCCCTCGGCAAGATGCTCCTCCCCCATCGCGTGCCCGCCGTACTTCACGACGATGGTCGCGCCCGCATAGCGGCGCAGGAACGGAAGGGCCTGCGCGAGCACATGCGCGCGTTCGGCCGCGGCGGCGACATCGGTCCCAAGGGGGCCGGGGGCGGTGAATTCGGTCATGCCGCGCGTGTAGGGCGGGGGCGAGTGGGGGTCAAGGATGGGGACGAGTCCGGATCACGACACGCAGCCGGCCACCGCGCGGCTTATTGACACGATGGCGATATTCAAGCAGCGATACTGGTTTGATCCACCGCATGAGGCATAGCGGGACGGCGTCATCTATGGTCCCGTGCGGTCGTAGCTTGGAAGTTTGGAGTTGCCCTCCACCCCCCCGCCGGAGCGGCGTATGGTGCCCTCGGCCTTAACCTTTTGTTAACGACTACCGTGTAAAATCGCCCAACGCCGCGCTTGCCCCACGGCCTGAAAGGCACTTTTCACAGATGAAAAGGATGAAATATGATGGCGCGAGTCTGCACGCGCTGACCGAACGCATCATCGGCGCCGCGTTCGAGGTCTCGAACACCCTTGGTGCCGGCTTCCTGGAAAAAGTCTATGAAAACGCCCTTGTCCAGGAACTCCGCGTGCTCGGCCTCGACGTCACCCAGCAGCGCGGCGTTGCCGTCCGCTACAAGGACATCGTCGAGCTGAAAGTCGCCCAGTCCCTGAACGACTTCCACACCGCCCAATGCGTCAACTACCTCCGAGCCACCGGCAAAACCACCAGCCTACTGATGAACTTCGCAAAACCCCGCCTGGAATTCCGCCGCATCGTCCGATAGACCCCCATCCATCCTTTTCATCCTGTTCATCCGTGTAAAAAATATTTATTATCTTCACCCCAACAAAGGCAAAACCCGATCCGTCAACAACCGGAACGACCGCCCACTCATCGGCGCCGCCATCAAATAGTTCATCCCAATCTCCGCCGAAAACGCCCCTATCTGGTCCGCCACGCTCTCCGCCGTCCCATGGATCATCACCTCGTCCAGGTAATGATCGACGGGATCCCGCCCACCGTAAGACCGCGTCTCCTGCCGCACATTCCCTTCCTTCCCGACATACGAAGCCACCGTCCACTCCGCCACGCGCCGAGCGACCTCCCGCGCCTTGTCCGCCGTCTCATCCACTGCGATCAGCCGAGCCATCGGAATGTCCCGCCCATCGTCGGAGAATCCAGCGGCGGCAAGGCAGTCGCCGTAATGCCGCCGCTTCCGGATCAGATCGCCCCGCGACGAATGCGGGTCCATCAGAATCGAATACCCCTGGCTCGCGGCCCACTCGATCGCGGGGGTGGACGAGGCTGCCATCCAAACCGGCGGATGCGGGGACTGGACGGGTTTCGGCAGTACCTCCACCCCATCGTATTCGAAGAACCGGCCCTTGTGCCGCACCCGATCCGACGTCCAGGCCTTCAGCACGATCTCGACCGTCTCGTGGAACCGCGCCGCGCTCTCCTCTCCAGGGATACCGAAAGCGGCGAATTCGCTCCGCTCGAACCCCCGCCCGGCCCCCCAGTTCACCCGCCCGCCGGACAGCACGTCCAGCAGCGCCACCTCCTCCGCCAAGCGCAGCGGGTTGTAGAACGGCGCCAGCGATACAGCCGTGCCGATGCGCAGCCGCGTGGTGCGGGCCGCCGCCATCGTGCCCAGCATGTGCACCGACGGGCAGACCGAGAACCCGGAAAAATGGTGCTCCGCCAGCCACACCGCGTCATACCCGGTGCGGTCCATGATCCCGAACCGCTCCAACGCCGACTCGTAGATCGATGCGATCGGAACCGACCGGTCGCGCCAACCGAAGAATTGCAGGATGCCGATTTTCATGAGTTTCCCCCGGAACCAGATTGAACGCCCGCCGCCACCGCGACAACTCCATCCTTGACGCCGCCGCCGGCCATCGCCATAACCCGCGCCTTCCGTTACCCGCCTTCCATGACGACCCAAGGATCAGCTTTACAATGTCTCGCCGCTGCGAACTCACGGGCAAGGGTGTTCTGTCTGGCAACAACGTCAGCCACGCCAACAACAAAACCCGCCGCCGCTTCCTGCCGAACCTGCAGGTCGCCTCTCTCCTGTCCGACACCCTCGGCAGCTCGGTGCGTATGCGCCTGAGCACGCGTGCGATCCGCACCGTCGAACACAATGGCGGGATCGACGCGTTCCTGCTGGGCACGCCGAACACCAAGCTCACCCCGGAAGGCCTCGCCCTGAAGCGCCGGATCGAGCGTGCTCGGGATAAAAAGGCGGCGGCCTAATCCTCCTCCTCCGGTGGGTCGGCTTCGACCCACCAGGTGCGGTATTCGCCTGATTCGATCAGCCGCTTGAGCCGGCGAAGGTCGCGGATCGCGATTCGCCGCTCGCGAGTATCGAGCAGACGTCTGAACAGACGCGCAACCCCCGTCCGTTCGGTTTCGATACCCAGCCAGGCAACGGTTCCGACCGGGACGCCCTCCAAAGCCAACGTCAAGGTCCGGGTCTCGCTCTCCAGCACGAGCAACAAGTCGGGCTCATGCTGGACGATCTCAAAAATGTCCGGCGCTGATCCGGCGCTCAGCGCCACCGTCGCGCCGACCGCTGGCGGGTTTCCCGACTCCACCTCAACCGACCGCACGCCGCTCAGCCAGCCCGTGAGGTAGTTGACGTCGAACATCACAGACGCCACTTCCGGCCGCGCACGCCGCACGGTGATGCCGACTTTAAATCCAGATATCACGGGAACAACGCCACCGCGCGGATCGGGCTGGCCGTGCCGCCCCGAATTTTCAGCGGGAACCCGATGAAGGTGAAGCGCCCCCGGCCGATCAGCCTGTCGAGATTCGCCAAACATTCCATGTGAGTGATGCCGCGCTCGGCGCAGGCCATATGGGCCTGGAAGTTGGGCTCGCCCTCGGGCGCCGGGCTGATCGCCTCGACTCCGAACATGCCGATCCCCTTGTCCGCCAGCCAATGCACCGACTCCAACGCCAGGCCCGGGAAATCGTGCAAATAGCCCGGCTTGCCCAGCAGGCGGTCGTTGGTGGCCATATGCAGCAGAACGGTGTCGCCAGGCTGGATCGTCTCGCCCGACGCGGCCAACGCGGCCTCCATTTCCGGCACCGTGACTTGGCCCTTCAGCGCGACATGCGACAGATCCAGGCAGATCGCCGAGGTGAAGAACCGCTCCAGCGGCATCTGGTCGATCGACAGAGCGCCGGGCCGCGGATCGAAATGGCAGGGCGCATCGACATGCGATCCCGCATGATCGGACATCGCCAACGAAAGCGCCTTGGACGTGAAAACCGTGTTGCCCGCCACCTTCTTCTCGGAATGGTCGCCCCAGACGGTGACGATCACCGGCGGGTGCGATGGATGGGCCTGGGTCCGATGGAACAATTCCCGGCTCAGATCGATGAGTTCCATGTGCTGCTCTCCCGCGTTGCAAATCCCTGGTACTCGCGGGTGGCAGGGTTGAGCAAGCGGGGAGTTGGGTGCAGTCTCCCGTCCAAACAAGGGAGAACCGCCAATGGAAACGCTGTCCGATATCCTGGAGGACACAGCGGGGCTGGATAAAATCGCCGGCGGCTTCGTCTTTACCGAAGGTCCGGTCTGGCATCCCGATGGGTTTTATTATTTCGTCGACGTGCGCGACAACAAGCTGTTCAGCATCGTGCCCGGCAAGCCACATCATCTGGTGCGCAAGACCGGCGGCGGCAACGGCACCACCTTTGACCTGCAAGGGCGCCTGATCAATTGCGAGGGCGACAGCCGCCGCCTTACCCGTCAGGAGTTGGACGGCAGCGTGACCATCCTGCTCGATAAACAGGATGGTAAGCGCCTCAATCGCCCGAACGACGTGATCTGCCGCTCCGATGGGACGCTGTTCTTCACCGACCCCGCCTTACGGGTGCCCGTCCAGAATCGTGACGTGGGGGAGGGCGCGGTCTACCGTCTGACCCCGGATGGCACATGCACGCTGGTGTGTTGGGTCGAATATCCGAACGGGCTGGCGTTGTCGCCGGACGAGAAGACCCTCTACATCGCAAACACCCGCTGGACGCAATACATCCACGCGGTCGAACTGGACGCCGCCGGAGCCATGATCCGTCGGCGCGTCTTCGCCGACATGTCAATCGATGCCACCAACGGCGTGCCCGATGGCATGAAGGTCGATCAGGCCGGGCGGGTGTTCTGCACCGGTGCGACAGGCGTTTGGGTGTTCAGTCCGTCGGGCGAGAAGATCGGCATCATCGAAACGCCCGAGGTCTGCGCGAACGTCGCCTTCGGTGGCGACGATCTGCGCACGCTGCTGCTGACCGCCAGCACATCCGTCTACACCCTGCGGGTGAAAACACCGGGCATGCCGGTACCATGGTACACGACCCGGAAATAACCGCTTAAGTTTTGCTGATGTTCCAGAATACCGGGGCAGGGCCTTTCAGCGGGGCGCTGATGGCCTTGCTCCACGCCGCCTTGGGCATGTAACGGCCCAGCGGGATGAACGGGACAGACTCGAAGGCGGTAAGCTGAATGTCGCGCTCCAGCCGCGTCTTCTCGGCATCGTTCGTCGCGTCGAGCCAGGCGTTGTAGTCGGCTTCGATCCGTGGAATTTCCGGCCAGCCGATCCAGGCGTCCTTTCCGTTGCCCCGTAGTAATGATCCGAGCAACGGGTCGTGATACTCTGGCACTGGCGTCACGCTCACGAACAGCGACCACCCACCCTTGTCGAGTGGATTCTTGCTCGACCGGCGTTGCAGCACCGTGCCCCAGTCCATCACCTGATCGTCGAGCACGATCCCCACTTTCGTCAGGGCATCGGCGACCACCTCGGTCGCCGCGTTGTAGAACGGCTGGTCGCTGGTATGCAGCAGCACCAATTTTTCGCCCGCGTAACCCGCATCGGCGAGCATCTTGCGTACTTCGGCCACGCTCTTTCGTTCTGTCATCGCCTCGATCCCCGCTCGGTCCACCTCGGGCTTGCCGGTCGCGAGGTAGCCCATCGGCAGCACGGTGTCCGTGGGATCGCCGCCCATCACCCCATCCATCACCGCGCGCTGGTCGATCGCGGCCAGCAGGGCTCTGCGGAAGGCGGGGTTATTGGTGGGCGAATTGAGATGATTCGGCCGGAGCTGGCTGATGAAGCCCCAGTCGTCGAGCCGTCCGACCACGACATCCGGCGACTTTTTCAGCAGCGGCACGAGGTCCGGCAGCGGCATCTCCAGCCAATCGACCTCCCCGGCGATCAGCGCGTTGGCGGCAGTGGCAGCATCGGGAATCATTTTCCATTCCACTCGATCCACCAGCGCGCGATGCCCGCCCGAGGTGAAACTCGCGGGTTCGTCGCGCGGCACGTATTTTTCGAACGGAGCCATCGCGGCGTGGCTGCCGATGACATATTCGTCCGCCAGAAAGCGAAACGGGCCGCTGCCGATGGCTTCGGTCATCTGTTTCCAGGGCTCCGTCCCGGTGGCGATCCGTTCCGGAACCATGACGCAGGCGGTCTGGAATTTCGACAGCAGTGTCGGTAGCGCCGGGAACGGCTTCTTCAGCCGCAGCGTGATCGTGCTGTCGTCGGTGGCCTCCAGCGCGTCCATCCGCCCGGTCAGCGTCGCACCGCCGGGATCCCGCTGCCGCCAGCGGTTGATCGAGGCGACGCAGTCCCGCGCGAGTACCTTCTGACCATCGTGGAAATGCTGATTGGGCCGGAGCTTCATGACCCAGCGCTTGCCATCATCCTCGATATTGTAGCCTTCGAGCATCTGCGGCTTGGGGTTCATCCGTTCGTCCCGGCCAAACAGCACATCGTAGATCATGAAACCGACGTTGCGCGTGGTCATCGCACTGGTCCAAATGGGATCGAGGCTGCCCAGCGGCGATTGCGGAACGAATTTCAAGGTCTTGGTGGTAGCGCCAATGGACGGCCGAGCAAGGCTCGCGGCGGCGGCGGCGGTCAGAAGGGTGCGTCGCTTCATAATGTTTCGACCTCGATGGGGAACAAGGCGTCGACATCGTCGACATGCAGCAGATGGTACACGCTGAACCGGTAGGCCGGACCCACCGATATCTCCGGCGGCGTGAACGGAAAAGCGATGTTGCCCGCCGTCGACAGCCGCCCGGGATAGCCATAATGCAGCAGAAACTGCTTGCAGGTGCGAACCACCTCCGACGCGCGTTCCCGGGTCGGCGCGATGCACTCGGCCATGATGAAGACCTCGCCCGGCAACGTATCGTTCGGTGGCACATTCATGCGCACCCCATCCACGCCATAGACTCGGAATCGTAATGTATAATCCTCGGGCGAATCCTCGCACACGAGGTCGCGCACCACGATCCCGACCTTCGGCAGCAATTCCTTGCTTTGCGCGATGAAGCGCGGATCGGCCGAACCGCACAGCAGGATGGCGCGTTCGCCGATTTTCGTCGCCCCCTCCAGCTTGATCGTCGGATCGGTCGAATCCCGCCACGCCGCGCCGCTGACCCGCGTGCGGCGATCGTCCACCGCCGCATAGTGCGCGTTGGTCAGGTCCAAAGCCCCATCGGGCTCCATCACGGTATACGGATCGGATTGCTCATACAGACTATGCGCCGCAACCGAGACCGGGGTCGCCCGCCGGTCCGGATTCATGCTTTCCAGCACGAAACCGTCGTCGTCCAGGATGGCGAGAATCGAATCCCGCCCGCCCGGCACGCAGCAGAGCGAGGCACATTCCACGATCTTCGCCATGTGCACCGAAAGCCCGGTGGGAAAGCCCAGTGCCGTCGGCAACGCGGCGAATATGCCGGTGTCGCACGCCCGCCCCGCGATGATCACATCGACATCCGCCTCCAGCGCTGCCCGAAACGGGCCGGTGCCCATCTGCCCGACGATATTGGCGGCGTCGCGCACGTCCTGTTCGGTCAACGCCGGCATGTCGTCCAGACCGCTGACGCGTCCGTCGCGCACCGCGGTCAGCAGCATCTCCCGGTCGGTGTCGGCCGGGATCACCGCCATCCGGAACGAAAGACCGTCCGTCCGGGCGATGTCCCGGATAATCTCCAGCGTCGCATCCAGATGCGCTTTCGCACCAGCCGACCCAGCCGATCCAATGATCAGCGGAATATCCAGCGAACGCGCCCCATGCAGCACCTTGCGCAGGTCGCGGCGCGTGGACTCCGGAGAAGTCGCCATCTCCCCCTTGCCCAGATAGGTCGGGCCGATATCGATCGACCCCATGTCGCAGCCGATCATGTCCGGCTTGCGCGCAAGCCCGGCATTGAAGGCCGGCGTCGGCACGCCATAGCCCAATTGCCCGGACGCGCCCAAAAGCCGCAACGGACGGCGATTGGCCCTGATTTCGCGCAGAACGCGGCCCGAGGCGCTCATATCTCGATCCCCAGCAAGGGCGCGTGCTGTTGCGCGCCGTAGACGTCGAAATCGCCGGGATCGCCGGCCATGATCTTGCGGGCCAACACCACCTTGATGGCGCGCCCAACGGGATACGGGAAAATGGTCACCTCCGCGGCGGGAACGCCGTAAAGGCCGCCGATCGTCTCCGCGGACAGGCCGGGCGACTGGGCAACGCGCCGGTAATCATCATCCGACCCGAACATGATGTCGAACGTCAGCCTGCGCGGCCCCGCGTTTTTGCTGCGGATGACCTGCGCGATCTCGGACAGTTTCATGGGTTTACCCCGGTTTGTGCAATTCTGCTCTTGGACGTGTGACGGTACGGATGCCTCGTTTGAACGCCGCCAGCGGCGCCCGGTTTTCCGCGACCGCCTGTTCGGGCGACATCGCGTCGATGACGACGATATCGCCGGGATTGCCCACCGCGATGCCGTAATCCCGCAGATTCATCAGCCGTGCCGACCGGTCCGTCAACATCGCGAAGCAGTCCCGAAACTGCTCGGGGCGCGAGACCTGGCAGACATTGGCCTGCATATTGGCAACCCGGATCAACGATCCATCGCCCATCGGCGTGGACGGGTTCAGAATGTTGTTCGACGAGATCGAACAGTTCACCCCGCAGTCGCACAGCATATTCGCATCCGCGAGGCCGCGCCGGACCGAGAACGTCTGGTCCCGCCCGCCCATGAACAGATCGGTCGTCGGCAGTACCGTCACCGCCACCCCGGCGTCCGCGATGCGCCGCGCGAGCACGGTCAGATCGGCCGGCGGCATGGTTGAATATTTTGATCCATGCCCGACCGCGACCCGTCCGCCCAGGCCGTATTTCTCCGTCAGATCGCAGACCTGGTAGATGTCCATATCGTCGGGCGAATTGCCGGAATCCAGATGCATGTCGATATCGACGCCGTATTCCCGGGCGAGATCGAAAATGCGCTGCACATGGGTCGATTTGTCGGGGTCGTAGTTCGGCGCCGCACCAACCACCTTGGCGCCCCGCTTCAGCGCTGCGACAATCAACGCGTCCGAACGCGGGTTGTTGGTCAGACCCTCCTGCGGGAACACGCACAGCTCCAGGTCGATCGCCCAGGCATAGTCGCGCCGCAACTGCTCCAGCGCGGCGAAACTGCGCAGTTCCACACCGGCATCGAGTTCGACATGGGTGCGCATCCGCGTCGCACCCCATTTGATGCATTCCTCCAGCGTCCGGCTGGCGCGATCGTAGACATCCTGTTCGGTGAACGTGTGCTTCACCGCCGAGACACGTTCCATCGACTTCGGCACCCGTCCCGGTTCCGGGGCGCAACGGTCGACGATGCGGGACTTGTCCAGATGGATATGCGTCTCCACCAGCCCAGCGCAGGTGAGCGCGCCGGCGGCATCGTAAACCGGCGCCTCCGCGGCGAGGCCCTGCTGAACCGCGGCGATACGCCCAGCGTCGATGCCAATATCGGTCAATTCACCGGTTGTCAGGCGCGCATTACGTACGACGAGATCCATCCTACACCTCCACTCTTTCCCGGGGCAGTTCCACGCGAACGGTCGTGCCGACGCCCTTTATGCTGTCGATTCGCACGGACCCGCCATGCAATTCCACCAAACGCACGGATAGTGGCAAGCCGAGCCCCGTCCCTTCATGGGTGCGCGCCAGGGAACTGTCGACCTGACCGAAAGGCTGCAGTGCGATTTCGACTTCCTCGGGGCTCATGCCGATGCCGGTGTCCTGGATCGTCAGGATCAGGCCACCCTCCGCCCCGACTTGCGCGGACAGCCGCACCTCGCCGCCAGATTGGGTGAATTTGACCGCGTTGGACAGTAGATTGAGCAAAATTTGCCGGATTTTCGTGGCATCGGCCGTGATGCGCGGCAAATCCTCCGGGATATCCAGGCTTATGCTTACCCCGCGGTCCCGCGCCCGGCCGGCAATGGCGACGTAGCTGGCACGCGCCTCGTCCATGATCCGTACCGGACCTTCAAGCAACTGGTCGGTGCCGGATTCCACTTTCGAGATATCCAGGATGGCATTGATCAGCTCCAGCAAATGCCGGCCCGATGCCAGAATATCCGTCGCGAATTCGCCCATCGTCGCACCTTTGCCGGTGCGTGGAGCCTGATCCTGAATCAGTTCCGAAAACCCGATGATAGCGTGCAGCGGCGTGCGCAACTCGTGACTCATATTCGCCAGAAACCGCGATTTGGCCTGACTCGCCAATTCCGCCCGCTCCACCGCTTCGACCAGTTCGGCGTTGGCGATCGAAAGCTTGTTCTGTTCGTCCTGGATACGGCGTTGCGCTTCCTCCAGCCGAATGCGTTCGGCGGCAAGTGCGATGTCCATCGAGATCCGGCGGTGGATTTCCCGCACCAGCAGCGTTGCCAACCCGGCCACAAGCCCCGTCATCCCGACGCCGACCGCAACGAGAATCCATGCATTGTTACGGGCTTCGCCCAACAGATCGTCCAGATCCAGGCCGACGTTGACGATCAGCTGATAGCGGTCCAGGGCGCGGTAGTTGAACAACCGGTTGACCGGGGTCAGCACGCCCGGGCGGGAATAGCTGCCAAAACCCCCGGGTGGGACGTGATCCGGCCAGGCGCCGCCGCGGACCGATACACCCAGGCCCACATCGCCATCGGGGTGATCCGTGCTGACCCGCACCCGCACGATGCCGTCGGTGCCCACAATGGCAAGCGCGCCCTGACGGCCGAGGTCGATGCGCTCGTGCATCCGGGTCAGCTCGACCGGTGGCACGACGAACACCAGCACCCCGCGGAACGTGCCATCCGGGCCCTGAATGCGTTTGGTGAAGAACAGCATCTTGCCCTGGGCCAGCCGACCTTCGAGCGGCACGCTGATATAGAGACCGTTGTCGGGATGTTCGACATGGATCCGGAAATGCGTCCGGTCGCTGAGGTCGATGTCGCTCGAACCGTTCTGGCCCCCCGCGGCCATATTGTTGCTGAAGAGCAGTTTTCCGTCGGCGCCGACCACGCCGATATATCTGGCCGGCGCGCCGATCAGCGACAGGTCCGAAGCCCATAGATCGAGGTCCGGAACCCGCGGGCGCCCATCATGGTCGACCGGCATGCGACGGAGGATGGTATCCATCACACCATCGATATGGTCGAGCGTGTGGGTCAATTCCACCGCGAAGGCAGCCGCCAGATTGCGCCCGTCCACCATGCCCTGCGCAAGCGCCGACCGACGTTCCGACCAGATCAGCCAGCCGATGAACAGCCACATGAGGGCGGCGATGATCACTGCGACTGCAACGACCCTTCGGATCACCCGTCCGGCGTGCCTGTCGGCCCGGCTTGCGAAATCGGACATCGAATCGATTGCCGGAGCATCCGGCATTACGTCATTCCGCCCAAAAATGCTCGGACGTTGGCAAGGAAGAAGTCCAGTTGATCGTGATGCACCCAATGGCCCGCGTCCGGTATGGCCAGAACCTCGGCGTTACGGAAACAATCCAGCCGCCCGTCGGTCGCCGGGTGCTTCGCCCAGCTTTTTTCGCCATAAACCAGCAAGGTCGGGCAGGTGATGCTGGACCAAAGCCCCGCGATCATCTGACGCGTCATGTCGTACGGCGGCCACAGACGGACATACTGGTCGAATTTCCAGCTGTAGCTGCCATCCTCGTTCTGGTTGACACCGTGTTCGGTCAAATGCCGCGTCTGTTCGTCGGACAACTGGGCGTTGGCCTCTTTCATGCGGGCATGCGCATCTTCCAGCGTCCTGTAACGATGCGGGGTGCGACCCGACATCGTTCGCGACTCGTCGATCCAGGCGCGCATCCGCTCGCCGATCGTCTCATGCGTCGCGGCGTCGGGCGCGCGTGGGCCGGGCCCCAGGCCCTCGATCGCCACCAGCTTATGCACGTTCTCCGGATAGATGCCGCTGTAGCGCAGCGAGATATTGCCGCCAAGCGAGTGGGCGATAATCGTCACCGGTGCCAGCTTCTGTTGATGAATGAGCTGCGCCAGATCGTAGATGTAATTCGCCATCGTATAGTGGCCGGCGGCCGACCAGGCGGAATCGCCGTGGCCGCGCAGATCCGGCGCGATCACGTGATAGTCCCGCCGGAACGCGCGAGCGACCCAGTCCCAGTTGCGGCAATGATCCCGCCCGCCATGCAGCAGGATCATCGGCGGCGCATCGGGGTTGCCCCAATCGACGTAGTGCATCCGTAACCTCTGCGAAAAGAAAACGCGCGAGGTCGGACCTGGATCGGTTTGCGTGCTCACCCGATGGGCGGATGCTTCTTGTGCCAAGGCGTTGCTCTTTCGAATGCGGCTGCAACCCGTAGCACGGTGGCATCGTCGAAGTAACGCCCGACGAACTGAACCGAAACCGGCAGGCCGCCGGACGACAGACCCGCCATCATCGCCAGCGCCGGATGCCCGGTGACGTTGAACGGCGCGCGTGCCTGGCGCGGATAGGTGCGGCTGGTCTCCGGCTCGTCGTCGAGCCGGGACGACGGATCCATCGAACTGGCGCACAGCAGCACATCGACATCGCGCAACACATCCTCGACCGCCGCGATCAACTGCAACCGGCGGCGCTGCGCGCCAATATATTCGCCGGCGGAGATGAACGCGCCCGGCAACAGGCGCTGTCGGCAAAGCTGGCCATAGTCGCCGGGACGTTCCCGCAGCCAGGGAGCATGGATCGACCACGCCTCCGAACTCAGGATGACGCGGTTGATCCCGCGGAATTCGTCCAGCGATGGCAGCTTCACGGTGCGGACTTCCGCCCCCTCGGCCTGCAGCACGCGGGACACTTCCTCCAGACCGGCGGTGACTTCGGGATGCGCCGGCATGTCCGTTTCGTGGAAGTGCCGCACGAAACCGATGCGCAGGTCCCGCACCCCCCGATCCAACAGCCGGCCGAAATGCCGTGCCTGCGTGGCCGTGCTGCCGGGATCCTCCGGGTCATGCCCCGCGATGGCATCCAGCATCAAAGCCGCATCGGCCACGGTGCGGGTGAGCGGGCCGACGTGATCGAGCGTGAACGACAGCGGAAACACCCCGCGCCGCGATACCAGACCGTAGGTCGGCTTGTGCCCGACGATGCCGCAGGCGCTGGCTGGGTTGCGCACCGAACCGCCGGTGTCCGAACCCAGCGCAACCGGGAACAGCCCGGCGCAAACGCCCGCCCCCGAACCCGACGATGAACCGCCGGGATGATGATCCGGATTCCAGGGATTGCGAGCCGGCGGGAAGGGGAGGTCGAAACTCGGCCCGCCAAGCGCGAATTCATGCGTCGCCGTCTTGCCCATGATCACCGCGCCGGCCTGCCGCAGCTTCTGGATGGACACTGCGTCGGTCTTGGCGATGTGATCGATCAATACCTTGGAATGGCAGGTCGTCGGCAGTGTGGCGACGTCGAAAATGTCCTTCACGCCCACCGGCACACCATGCAGCGGCCCACGGATGCGGCCCCGGCCGATCTCCTTCTCCGCGGTATGGGCGGCATCCAGCGCCCCCTCCGCATCCAGCCGGATATAAGCGTTCAGCTTCGGGTCGAGCGCCTCGGTGCGTTTCAGCAGATGGCGCACCAGTTCGACCGGCGAGAGAGTCTTGGCAGCGAAGGCACGCGATGCCTCCGAAGCGGTCAGCCAATGCGGATCGGTCATAGGCCGACCCCCGGACGCATTGGCGGCCAGGGTTCCGCACGCGGGTCGTCCGGGACCTTCACCGCGCCCGCGTTGGCCATCGCCTGCGCGGCGGCGGTCGCGACATCGGCGGGGAATTCGGCCAGCGCCTTTTCGAGACCGGCGGCTTTTGCGAGCGCGATGAGGAGCGTCTGATCCATGGCATTGCCCTGACTGTGTTGATCCAGGCGATCATGGAACGGTCCCGGGGATGCTGAAAAGGGGTGACCGGACAAGCGTCGCACAAAAAAAGGCGGCGCCGGGGGAGGCGCCGCCAACCTTCCTGGCGTGGAGGGGATTCACGCCGGGAACCGTCGATGGTGCTGAGTTGGGGGGCCTCAGCACCATCGGTCTCTGTCACAACGGCAGTATCGGCGCGGTCTGGTTGCGGTAACCGGAACTGACGGTGAATATTTGTCCATGCTTGCCGGCTTTGCCGCCTGGAGCGTGATCGCCGGAGGTGGAACCACACGGCGGCGTGAATCACGCGATCAAACAAAGACTTATAGACCACTATAGTAAAGAGGGGCAAAAGTGTGGGCAACATTCTCCCTTTCTGAAGGCGCATCGAATCCGGTTCCGCCATGGCCTCCCATCGGAAGACCGGCGTCCAGTGTCCC
>CAIRCM010000064.1 GCA_903877125.1 uncultured Acetobacteraceae bacterium
CGATCTGGTTGTCCAGCAATGGGCTGGTGCCGCGGATCGCGACGGCCGCCCACGCCCCCTGGATGCTAACGAGTGCAAGACATGAAACTACAATTATACGTTGTATTAACATGAGCCCCACCTCGTTTTTATGGTCTTCCGGTTCCCAAGATTACAATCACATGAGACCAGGGATCATTTGCAAGAGTATAGTGACCGGTCAGACGCAAACGTCGGCGCAACGGCGCGAGGAAGCCGCGCGTGTTGCCTCAATGGTACAGTTTCTAACGATACAATTGCCGGTCCGGAGCGTGATCGCTGGAGGTGGAACCACACAGCGGCGTGGATCGCGCGATCAAATAAAGGCTCACAGGCCAGGATAGGGGCAACTTGACCCTATCCTGGTCTAGCAGGCTGCTGAGCGAATTTTCGTGCAGGAAAGGACAAAACGAAGACACGATGTCGTCGCATCGCGGCGAGTTTTGGACGAATCCTGCGCGGAAAGCCGCCAGCAGACCGACCGACCCAGTTTTTCAGCAGCCTGCTAAGGCAGCCAGCTCTTCCGTTCGTTGGCGTAGATCGCACCGGGATTGCCGCTCACCGTGGTGCGCCACATCACCCGCGACACCTTCTCCGCATCGAACCAGGTGGCCGCATGGATCAGACAGCGATTGTCCCAGACCACCAGATCGCCCTTGGTCCATTCGTGGACGTAGACGAAGGCCGGTTGGGTCGCGTGCCGCATCAGCGCCTCCAGGAAGCGCCCACCCTCCCCGTTCACGCCGGGTTCCATCCCCGCGATCGGCCCGTCGAGCCAGTCCATCTGGCCATATTCGCACATATACAGTGCGCGCTTCCCCGTCACCGGGTGCACCCGCACCAGCGGCTGGCGCTGCGGTTGCTCCAGCGGACCCAGCGCCCGCGGTGTCTTCCCTTCCAGCAAATCGTTACGCCCCCGCCCGGCGCTGAGACTCACGTGGATGCCGTCCAGCCGGTCCGCCCGCGCCTTCATGTCCGGCGGCAACGCCTCGTAAGCAGCCGTGCCGTCGGCGAACAGCGTTTGCGCCTGGCCCGTCGGCGCCGGCACCACCGCGAAAAACAGCGAGATATCCGGCGGCGGACGACGGTAGCTCTGATCGGTGTGCCAACCGCGGCGATGCGGAAACTGCACCGGCAGCCGCCCATCCGGCGTCAGCGGCGGGTCCGGCCGGCGCGGCGGCATACGCAGGGTCGGCGGGGTGTTGGAGACGACAAAAATCTCCGGCACCGTCGCATGCACCATGTTCTGCGCGGTCAGGGTCCGGCGGTAGTCCTCGACCTCCGCCCCGAACACGCGACTGAGCCGCACCAGCAACTCCGGCTCCTCGGCGATCGCATCCATGCCCGGAATCAGCAGCAATCCCCCGGCATCCGCCAAGGCCCGCGGCAGCGCGGCGAAGTCCGCCACATCGGCGGCATCGATCCTGGCCCCAAACGTCGCACCAGGCAGCGGCGCAACCGGCGTCACCTCAGCGCCCCCCGAACATATCGGCCGCGACGACCTCGCGCACCGTTTCGATATCCATGCCGTTGGCCGCGATCATGTCCGCGCTATCCGCCAGGATCGCGTCGATATCGCCCATCAGGCTGAGCCGCTTGTAAACATCGGGAATATGAATTCCCATCGCCTCGCCGATCAGCTCCATGAAATTCAGCAGTTCGAACGACACATCCTTCTGATAATGCACGAGATCGCGGTGGCAGCCATGGAAGATCGAAGCAAACGTCGTCACCTTCGCCTCAACCGCGGCGGCGAAGATACGTTGTTGCAATTCCTCCTTGAATTTCGGCAGCACGTTCAGGTGCACCGACTGGGTGCTCATGACGGGCACGTCGAGTTCCACGACTTCCAGATCCGGAATCGCTCGCAGTACCTGCTTCACCGCCGCCATGACCTGAGGCAGCGCGGATCGCTCCTGCAACGCAACCCGCTTGGGGACGGAATGGACAAAGAGTTTCCGCAAGTCGTCCAGGCGCTCGACGAAAAATTCGGCCATCGGCGCGATATCGAACGGCGTCGCACCATACGATTCCCGATACGCCGGCAGCGCGACCTCCCCGATCTGCAACTGGCAGCTCGGGCACCACGCCACCACGCGGGACGCCCCTGCCCGGCCCAGCCGCTCGATCGTGTTGTAGCCGACCCGGCCAGCGGTTTTGGCGTCGCCCTGCTTGAACTGCTGGATGCCGCAGCACATCGCGTTACCGCCCATCACCTCATACGAAACGTCCAATGCGTCCAGCACGTCCAGCACCAGCAGGGCGATGTGCGGGGTCTTGATCACGTTGCAGCCGGTATAGAACACGATATCCGGCGTGCCCTCGTATTCGCCCATCGGTTTCAGCGCCGGATTGATGCGCGCAATCGTTTCCGGCGGCAGTTGCAGGCGGGAAATCACCCTTGTCCCACGGCTCATGTTGTTGAAATAGGCGTTGCCCGCCTTGCGCACCGCGGCCTCCCCCCGCTTTGCCTTGGACGCGATGCGGGCGAGGTTCACCATCAGCCGCGGATTGATCCCATACGCGCAGGCCGGGATGCACTTGCCGCTATTGGAACATACCAAAGCCCACCGCTCGGCGTTCGCCGTTCCCTCCCCGCCGCGCAGTAAATCCAGGATGCCGCCAATCAACGCCGGTGAGTCCGAGACATCCACGCCCGCGGGTTCGGTCATCGGACAGGCCTCCGCGCACTTGCCGCAGCGGGTGCAGGCGTCGATGATATGGTCGGTCTGGCGCCGCAGCACGTCGGTGAACGAAACGCCGTCCATGGTCAGGCTCCCTGTGCGATGCGGCAGCGTAGACGGCGCGGGGTCCCGCCCGCAACCGTGGTCACGCCGGGCGGGACGATTGGCGGATGCCTCCCGCGGGGAGACGGAAATCGCCCTACCCCGCCGGCCTCGCCCGTGGCCACAGCAGATTCACCCCCACGAACAGCGCCGGCAGACCGCACACCGCCCACCCCACACCGTAGCTGCCGGTGACATGCAGCACCGCCGCATAGGCCAGCGGGCAAACCAGCGACCCCGCCTGACCGAAGGACAGCACGCCGCCAGTCGCCGATCCCACCATGCCCTCGGGCGCCATGCGTGCGGCCTCGGTCAGCACGATCCCGTGCCACGACAACGCGGTGGCGCTCAGCGTCCAGGCCGCCGCCTCCAACGCCAGCAGCGGCCAGGAGAAAGTGAAGAACGCCATCGCCAGCGCCGCGCCGGCCATGCCCATCGCCAGCCACGCCATCATCAGACGCGAGGAAATATGGTAGCTGCCAAGCCAGGACCACAGCACGCGACAGGGAATGGCGACGACCACCGCGACCGAGAAAATGTAGCCGGCGGTGACCAGATCGTAGCCGAGATGGGTCATGTAGATGACGAAATACGACGTCATCACCTGCTGCATGCCGTTGAACGCGAAGCAGGCGTAGGCGAGACCCCGAAGCGACGGGATGGTCATCACCGTCCTCAAGGTCACCGCCAGATCGCCCAGCCGGAAGGCTCGGTCCGGCAGCAGATCGATATCGAATTTGCGGCGCAACGGTTGGAGTGCCACCGCGAAGACCGTCAATGCCCCGACCGCCACCAGCATCGTGCCTTGCCAGCCAAGCCAACCCGCGGCGGTGGGGGCGAGCGAGCCGCCCAACAGAATGCCGACCGGCACCGCCGTCTGTTTCACCGAAAACACGATCGGTGCCAGCCGCGGCGGCGACCAGCGGTTCAACAATTGCGACGATGCCGGCGTGGCGCAGGCCGCACCGGTCGCGCCGATCACCGCCAGCATCGTGAACGCGAGCGGGGAGCCCTGTACCGCGATCAGCATCCCCAGCGCCATCGACAGCAGCGCCACCTGACTCATCCGCAATGGGCCGTAGCGGAGGATGAAACTGCCGCACCCCATCTGCCCCAGCAACGAAAAGCAGGCGGTCAGAGCGAAATAAAACCCCGCGACCGCCGGGGTGACGCCTAGCGCGGCGATGATCAGGGGGGCGAGAACCGCGGGGACTACCTGGCTGGTGGAGAGCAATATTTGATGAAAGAACGTGGCGGCGAGTGCGATCCAAAGCACGCGCACGTCAGTCTTCCCGCAGGCGCAGCAGGTTGATGCCCACGAGCAGCGAGGGCACCCCGCAGGCCAAAAAGCCGATGCCGTAACTGCCGGTCGAACGCAGCAGCCCCGCATACACCAGCGGGCCAAGCAGCGCGCCCATTTGCCCGAAGGATAATACGCCGCCAGCGACCGATCCGGTCATTCCCGCCGGGGCCATGCGGGCGGATTCCGACAGCACGATGCCGTGCCAGGACAGCGCGGTCAGACTCAACAGGATGGAAACCGCGATGATCGCCGCCACCGGCCACTGGGCGGAGAACAGCGACAGACCCAGGCTGCCGGCACCCAGACCCAGCGCGATACCGGTCAGCACACGGCGGGGCTGCACGTGGTAGCTGCCAAGCCAGCCCCAGATGATGCGTCCGGGAATGGCAACGGCCATGGCGGTCGAGAAGACGTAGCCGGCGGCCACCAGATCGTAGCCGATCGTCGTGAGGTAGATCACGAAATACGACGTCATCACCTGCTGCATCCCATTGAAGGCGAAGCAGGCGAACGACAGATTGCGCAGACCGGGATTCGCGATAACCGATTTCAACGTGCTGCCGAAATCGGAAAATCGGAACCGCCGTCCGGGCACGAGGTCGGTATCGAACCATGGCCGCAGCGGCTGCAGCATCAGCACGAAGATCAGGCACGCACCCGCACTGGCATAGACGGTTTCCCGCCAGCCCCAGCCCTGCGCCAGCGTCGGCCCGAACGCGCCGCCCAACAACAGCCCCATCGGCACACCGGTCTGGCGGATGGAAAACATCAGCGGCGCCAGCCTCGGCGGGGACATTTTGCCCAGCAACTGGCTGCTGGTCGGGGTCGAGATCGCGGCCCCACTCCCGCCAATCAGGGCGGAGAGCAGAAACGCGATTTTCCATCCCGCGGTCATGAAGACCATGCCGAAGGCCAGCATGACCAACGCCACCTGGCTCATGCGCAACGGGCCATGGCGCATGATGAAACTGCCGCACCCCATCTGCGCCACCAGCGCGAAGACCGACGTCAGACCGAAATAGATTCCGATCCACGACGGATCGTACGCCAGCTCCGCGATGATCATCGGCGCCAGCACCGCCGGCAAGACCTTGCCGATGCTGACAAAGGTTTGCTGGAGGAAACTCGACCCCAGCGCGATGAGCAGTATCCGGTTCACCTGCCGACGAACACCGGGGTGCGTTTTTCCACAAAGGCCTTCGCGGCCTCGGCATGGTCGGCGGTTTCACGGGTGCGCAGCATGCCGTAGGCCTCCGAATCCAACGTGTCCGACAGCGTGCCTTCCTCGGCCGCCTTCATGTTGCGCTTGATGTAACGCCAGGCCATGCGCGGACCGCTGGCAAATTGCCGCGCCAGCACCATCGTTTCGGCTTCCAGTTGCTCATCGGACACGACACGGCTGACCAGGCCCAGCTTCTCCAACGTCGCGCTGTCCAGCATCTCCGACGTGAAATACAGCTCCCGCGCCTTCGCCGGTCCAACGATCCGGGTCAGAAAATAACTGCCCCCGTAATCGCCGGACAGACCAACCTTCGGAAACGCCACCGTCATCCGCCCGCTTGTCCCGGCGATCCGCATGTCGCACGCCAATGCCAACGACATGCCCGCCCCCGCCGCGACCCCGTTGAGCATCGCGATCGTCGGTTTCGGCATGTCATGCAGCAGTTGCGACGCCACCATCCCCGCCCGCAGCCCATCCGCCCGCTGTTCGGGGGACTGCGTCGCCTTGCCCGCGCTCGCAGCCTGCACCGCGACATCGCCGCCGGAGCAAAAGCCTTTGCCAGCCCCAGTCAGTACGACACAGCCGATTTCCGGATCGGCGGCGAAACCAGCCAGCAACCCGGTCAGGCCCTGGATCATGCCAGAGGTCAGCGCGTTGTAGCGCGCCGGCCGGTTCAGCGTGACGACGGCGACCCCGTGGTCGACACGGGAGAGGATTTCCGCGTCCATCAGTGGTCCGCCCGCCCGCCGCGGTGGGAGAACGCGGTCTCCGCCGAGGTCATGAATTCCAGCAGGCAGGCATGCCCCTCCTCGGTCTTGCGACGCGCGCGCAGGATCGCGTTGCCGACGTCGTTGGGGTCGGTGACACGCTCGCTCCAACCGCCAAGGGTCTTGGCCAGATCGGCGTAGTGGCCGCCGAGGTCGCGGGCCTGATGGACATCGTGCGAGAGTTTCATGTGCGGAATTTCGATCGCCATCGTGTTGTTGTTCAACACGATCGTCAGGATCGGAATCCCGGCCCGCACCGCCGTTTCGAAGTCGAGACCGACCATCCCGAACGCCGCGTCGCCCATGAAGTTGACGCAGAACTTGTCCGGCGCCGCCACCTTGGCACCGATGGCGAGGCCCAGACCCGTGCCAAGCTGATGCGATTTGCCCCAGCCAAGGTAGCCCCGGGGCGTGGTGGCTTTGTAGAACGGCAGAAGCTGATCCCGCGGGCTGCCGGAATCGTGGGTGACGATGGCCGTGGCGGGATCGATGACCCGCATGAACTCGTTCATCACCCGATACGGCGTCATCGGGGTTTCCGCCGAGTTGAGCTTGGCGTGCCACCGCGCCTCCCACGCCGCGCGTTCGGTCGCCAGTTCGGCCGCGGGATTGCGGTTCAGCAGCTTGCCGGCCAGCCGTTCCTTTACCGCGACGATCAAATCCTTCAATGCCAGCCGGGCATCGCCCAACAGAGCGATTTCGGTCTCGTTGGTCTTGTGCAGGTCGCGGGTGTCATTCGTTGCGTGAATGATGGGCACGTTCTTCGGCAACGGCGGCGTGGTCAGCGGGTGATTGTTCAGCCCGGTGCCGATGGCGAACACCAGATCGGCCTTGGTGTACCAATACATCTGGCCAGGACCGTTGAAGGTGTTGCCGCCCGAACCCAGCGCGAGCGGATGGTTCTCGGGGAAGGCGCTCTTGCCGTCGACCGTGGTCATGACCGGGGCTTGCAACAGTTCCGCCAGAGCCACCAGTTCCGGCGTCGCCTCGGCATAAAGCACACCCTGCCCCGCGAGAATAACCGGATTGCTCGCCGCCAGCAGCCGCTTCGCCGCGTCGTCGGTATCCGACGGATTGGGGGCGGAGATGGTGGGCTTGATCGGGGTGTAGTTCAGCACGTCCGTGCCGATTTCCATGTCCACCAGGTCGCGCGGCACCTCCACCATCGCCGGGCCAAGCCGGCCGTTCTTCAGCGCCGCGAAGGCCCGGCGCATCACCGCGGGGACCGAAGCGGGCATGCGGATTTCCTCCACCTGCTTGGTGACCGAGGCATAGGTGACATTGGACCGGAACGTCGGAAATATCTGCGACTGATCGCGCGCCTGCGCGAGCGGCAGGAACAGCACCGGAGACGAATCGGAAAAGGCCGAAGCAATGCCCGCGAAGGCGTTTTCCGCGCCAGGGCCGTACTGCATCGCGAACACACCGGGGGGCTTGCCGTTGGTGACGCGGGCATAGCCGTCGGCCATGTGCACGCCAACGCGCTCCTGACGGCAGATCACCGGGCGAATGCCGCCGGCAACCGCGTTTTCGATGATGGAGGTCGTGGGGAAGCAGAACAGGGTATCGGTGCCCTCCCGCTTCAGGATTTCGACGATGGCATCGGCAGCGCGCATGGGGTTCCCCTCCCGTGGGTGGTCTTGTGCGGAGGGTAGGCCTGGGGGGGATTTGGGGCAAGGTTTGGGGCGGTCCCAAGCGGGGAACCGACCCTTCACATCAGACCGCGCCCCGTCTTGCTGCGATGCCAGTATCGGCTACTGTTTCACCGCCCCCGCCGTCAGCCCCGCCACGTAATGCTCGACGAAGAAGGAATAGATCACCGCCACCGGGACCGACCCCAACAGTGCCGCCGCCATGAGCTGGCCCCAGTAGAACACATCGCCCTTGACCAGTTCGGCGATCGCCCCCACCGGCACGGTCCGCACGTCGGTCTGCGTCAGGAAGATCAGCGCGTACAGAAACTCGTTCTGCGACAGCGTGAAGGCAAAGATGCCCGCCGAAATGAACCCCGGCACGCACAGGGGCAGAAACACCTTGAAAATGGTCTGCAACCGCGTCGCCCCGTCGATCCGCGCGGCATCCTCCAACTCGACCGGAACCGACCGGAAATATCCCATCAGCAGCCAGGCGCAGAACGGCACCAGCAGCGTCGGGTAGGTCAGCATCACCGATGTCAGCGTATCCCCCAGATGCAGCTGATTGATGATATCGGCCAATGGAATGAACAGCAGCGGCTGCGGCACCAGATACGTCGCGGCGACGGCGAAGGAAATCAGCGCCGAACCCGCGAATTTCATCCGCGCCAGCGGGTAGGCGAGCATGGTGCCGAACACCAGTGATATCGCGGTCGATACCACCGCGACCAGAAACGTGTTCCAGGTCCACACGAGAAAATTCGTCTCGGTCAGCAGGTCAACATAATGCTTCAGCGTCGGATGATACACGATCATCGGCATGATCTTGCGGTTGTACAGCTCGCTGTTCGGTTTGATCGACGTCACCGCCATCCAGTAGAAGGGAAACAGCGTAAAGACCATGAACGCCCCCAGGGGAATCCACAGTTTCAGCGCCCGCAAACGCAATCCGCCCCGTTCGACGCTCATGATTTGTTCGGCTTCATATAGATGGACATCGCGATGATGATCAGCGCGAGCGGCGGCAGCATCGCCAGCGCGACGGACGCACCCATGCCCAACTGGCCCCCGCCCATCGCGATGTCGAACGCGTAAGTCGCGAACAGATGCGTCGCATTCGCCGGCCCGCCACGCGTGAGCACATAGACCAGTTGGAAATCGGCGAAAGTGAATATGATCGAGAACATCGTCACGATGAAAATCACCGGCTTCAGCAGCGGCAGCGTCACGTAAATGAACCGGTGCCAGGTGCCGGCACCGTCGATCGTCGCCGCTTCGGACAAATCGGGGGAGCTCGTCGGCAACCCCGCCAGCAACGTGATCCCGTAGAACGGCAGGCCACGCCAGACATTGACGATAATCAGCGAAATCATCGCCAGGATCGGGCTGCCCAGCCAGGACGGCCCTGGATTCGCCAAACCGAAGTATCGCAGCAGCCAGTTGATCACGCTGAACCCGGGATCGAGCATCCACATCCACGCGATCGTCGACAACACCGTCGGCACGATGAACGGCAACAGCATCAAAGCCCGTATCAAATTCTTCGCGCGAAAATCCTGGTTCATCACCAGCGCCAAACCCAGGCCGCCAATCATTTTCAGGATCGTTGCGAAAAACGTATACACGAACGTGTTGATCGTCACCCGCCAGAACACCGGATCGTGCGCATCGGCCACGAAATTCGCCAGTCCGACGAAGGTGCCGGCATGCGCGACCGGCCGGTCCTCCAGGCTCAACAAAATCCCATAGAGAAACGGATAACCGACCAGCGCGCACAGAAACAGGATCGGCGGCCCGACCATCAGCCAACTGAACACGCTCTCCCGTTCCGTCCAGCGGCGGAACGGGTGGGCTGGACGGTGTTCCACGTACGACAAAGACACGTCAGGCGCTTTTGAAAATTTGCTTCAACTGCGCGGCAGCGTCGGCGATGACCTCCTTGGTCGATTTGCCCGCGCAAGCCTTGGCGAACATGTCAACGACGACATACTTCGCCACGCTTTCCGACTGCGGCCGGCTGATCGGCGCCGGCCAACCCGGAAGATGCGAATTCGCCATCGAATCGCGGTATGGAAGGTTACGCGGTTCCTTATGCCAGAAGGACGCATCGTCATACATGTGCAGGAACGGCCCATAATAGCTGTCCGCCACGTCGTACCAGCCCGCAACCTGTTTCGGGTCCATCAGCCACACCATGAAATCCTTGGCGGCCTGAACATCGGGCGTATGCGTGAAAATCCCATGCGTCCACGGATTCAGCATATGAAACCGTTCCCCGCTCGGTCCCTTCGGATTCTGCGCCTGACCGGTCGCCTTCCCAATCTCGGGAAAATCGCGCTTCGCGACGTAGAGAATGCTCTCCGCGTTATTCGTGCAGGAAATCTGCTCGGACAGAAACGCCTTGTTGTTCGATACGTCGGTCCAGCCGAGGCAATCCTCGAACATCGTCTTCTGAAAGAATTCGCGGCAGAAATCCACCGCGGCAGCGGTCTCGTGCGAATCGATCGCGACAGTCTTGCCGTCCTTGTCCACCTCGCGGGCACCGAACGACCAAAGCAGCGGATACAGCCAACCGTGGTTGTCGCCAAAGCCGTGCCCGAGCTCGAAGCCGAACGGATGGTCCTTGGCCTTCAGCTTGATCCCGGCCTCCAGCAGTTCATGCCACGTCTCGGGAAACGATTTGACCCCCACCTCCTCGAACCAGTCGGTGCGGTAATTCATCAACTGCCCGATGTTGCCGAACGGAATGGCCTTCCACTTGCCGTTGACCACAACGGCCTCCTGCGCATTCGCATGCCATCCGCCCCCCTTCTCGCCGATCGTCTTGGCGATATCGGTCACATCGACCAGCTTTTCGTCGAACAGGAACGGCCAGTTGAACGCCATCTGCGCCATCTCGGCGCCGGTGCCGGTTTCGGCCACCGTGGTATCGCGCGTCTGGATACTGCCAACGCTGACAGTTTCGTACACGATCTTGATGCCCGTTGCCTTCTCATAGGCCGGAGCGATGGTGTTCTTGAAATACGCATCGTAGGCCGGGATGAACGAGCTTTCGTGCATCATGGTCATCTGCTTCGGCGCCGCACTGGCCCGCGCCGCGCCCATGATGCCGCCAACGGCGGTCAGCGCCGAAATCTTCAGGATGTCGCGGCGGGATGCCGCCTGGATGATGCTCGCCACGAAATTCACCTTCCCTGTCTTCCGGCCCGTCCTTTTGTTGGACGCGATTGCCGGAAAACAGGTTGGGGTCGGTTGCCTATGAAGTCAACGTCGGTTTCAGCCGCGCGCGACAACCTGCGCGATGGCGGTGCCCACGTCGGCGGTGCCGGCCTGCCCGCCCATATCGCGGGTTTTCGGCCCATCTTCGCGCAGCAGCGTCTCGATCGCTGCGACGATCGCATCGCCCGCTTCCTGTTCGCCCAGATGGTTCAGCATCAGCGCCGCCGACCAGATCTGACCGATCGGGTTGGCGATGAACCGCCCCGCGATATCCGGCGCCGAACCATGCACCGGCTCGAACATCGACGGGAAAACCCGCTCCGGATTGATATTCGCGCTGGCCGCGATGCCGATCGACCCCGCCAGGGCCGGCCCAAGATCGGACAGAATATCGCCGAACAAATTGGACCCAACGACGACATCGAACCAGTCGGGATGCTGTACGAAATGCGCGCACAGAATATCGATATGATACTGGTCGGTCCGGATGCTCGGATAATTCTTCGCCATCTCGGCAAACCGCTCGTCCCAATACGGCATGCTATAGATGATGCCGTTAGACTTGGTCGCACTGGTCACGTGCTTCTTCTCGCGCGTCATCGCGAGGTCGAAGGCGTATTTCAGGATCCGATCGGTCCCCTTGCGGGTGAAAATCGCCTGCTGCGAGGCGAACTCGCGGTCCGTTCCCTCGAACATCCGCCCGCCGACGGACGAATACTCGCCCTCGGTGTTTTCCCGCACGACGTAGAAGTCGATGTCCTTTTCCGTGCGGTTGGCCAGCGGCGTGTAGACGCCAGGCATCAGCTTGCAGGGACGCACATTGGCATACTGATCGAAACCGCGCCGGATCGGAATCAGCAGCCCCCACAAGGACACATGATCCGGCACCCCCGGCCAGCCGACCGCACCCAGCAGAATCGAATCCGATTTCGCCAGTTGGTCCATACCGTCCTTCGGCATGAACACGCCGGATTCCTTGTAGGTCTCGCACGACCAGTCGTAATGCGTCAGCTCCAGGTCGAAGCCGTATTTCCGCGCCGCGGCATCGAGGACCTTCAGGCTTTCCGGCACGGTTTCCTTGCCGATGCCATCGCCGGGCAGCACGGCGATCTTATGTTTGCGGCTCATGGGGCGGGCTCCTTGGACAGTGGTCGTTGCCCAGGGGATAGAGGATAGGACGCGGTTGGCCAAGGGCGAACGCCTGCCAGTTCCCCGACTCGAACCTTTCGGCGCAAACTGGCGGCATGAGCGTAAAGCCAGTCACCTTGCCCGTCGACACCCTGTGGGAGCGCTATACCGCCCTGCAGTCCGAACTGAAGCGGCTCCTGCGCCTGAAAGCCCTGCTGACCGCCCCGTTCACCAAAGCCGACTTCGTGACGTGCCTCCAAGCCACCGGCGGGCGCACCCCCGACGGGAAGGTCTGGCACACCACCACGGTCAACACATGGTCCGCGGAACTGCGCCAACTCGGCCTCCTGACCCCAGCCGACGCCATCCCCGCCGCGTTGGTGCACCCGATCGCCTGCGATGCCGGTGCGTCGGACGACGCACCCGCCCTCGTCGCGGCGATCCACCGGACCTTTCCAACGCACAAGCCAAGCCCCTTCTACTACCGCCAGTTCGCGATCGACCGGGATGCGGTGCTCCGCCACTTGCGATTGGCGGTTTACACCAACGACGCCACTGACTTCGGCGAATCCGTCGCCAACCTCGGCGCCAGCGGCTTCACCCCGGCGGAAACACTCTCTCTCCTGTTCGCCAATGTCGCGGTATCGGCCGACTGGGTGCTGACCCGATTGCCGCCCATCCAGGCACCGCTGTTGCAAGGCCAGCTGGATCGAGCCCTCGCGATCGGCCAGGTCGATCCGAAGCTGATCGCCCACTGCCGCGCCCATCTGCGTCAGGAAGGCTTCGACACCCTGCTGACGCCGCTGACCCGCTACGACCTGCTCTCCGGACGGCTCGACCTCCTGCGCTCGGACATGCAGGCCATACCCGACACGCACCCCGACCGACGCCGTGCGCTGGAGGCATCGATCGCCTTCGTCGAAGGCCGGAACGCCGAAGCGCTGGCGTTGTACCGGGACGCGCTGAAACTGCGCCGCAAACGGATTGGACGGCGCAAGGTATTCCTGGAGGACGAGCACCGCGTCCTCTTCGTCCTGGCGATGCTGGGCGCCAACGACCCATCCTTGCACAAAGAGATTGAAAACGGCATCGAAGCCGCAATGGTCGAAGCCGATGACCTGCAGGCCCCGCCCGAATTGCTCGCGATGATCGCCTTGCTCTGGACGGTGCAAGGGCTCGACGCCAAAGCCCGCGATCTCGTGATCTCGCTTGGGGCCAAGCCCCCCCGACAGCCCCTTGGCGCGGCTTGTATCGCCCTGGCCGAATTCACCATCGATCCCGACCTCGCTCGCGGCCATCGCGACGCTTCCGCCGAATGGTTCGAAGCGCTGAAGGACACGATGCCGCTTCTCGCACGTATCCACGCCGAAATCCTGGCGGAAACCGCATCCCACCCCGGCCTATACAAGGCATGGCTGCGGCCCTTTACCGGACTGGCCTTCACCAAAATCGTGCAGACCCTGCCCCCCTGGGAACGCGCCCTGGAGAATCTGGGCATCTTCCTCGGCGGCGGCAAAACCGAAACCGCCGAGGGCAAACCCGCCCGCCCGGCCAAGCGGCTGGTCTGGTTCCTCAACACCGACACCGAGGAAGTCTCCGTCGCCGAACAATCCGCCAAGGGCGCGGACGGCTGGACCGACGGCCGCCCGGTGGCAATGAGGCGACTTCACGAACATGACCCGAAGCTCGATTACCTGACGCCCCAGGACCACGCGGCATTGCAGGCCATCCGCAAGGAAACCTACGGCTGGAACGCCGAGGTCAGCTACGAATTCGACCACGCCAAAGCGCTGCTCGCCCTCGTGGGCCACCCCAACGTCTACGACGCCGCCCAACGGTCCCGGCATCTGGAACTCGTATCCTACCCGGTCGAGCTGCTGGTAACCGAGGAACGCGGCAACTACCGCATCGCTTTGTCGCACGCCGCCGAGGACGCCACGACCTTCCTGGAAGCCGAGACGCCGGGCCGCTACCGCGTCATCGAATTTCCCAGAAAACTGATGGCCGTGCAGGAAATCCTCGGCGCCAAAGGTCTCACCGTCCCCAACGCCGCCCGCGACAAGCTGATCGCTCTGATCCAGCGCAACAGCCCCGCTTTGCCGATCCGCGCCGAAATCGCCGAAATCGCCGCGCCGGGGATCGAGGGCCAGTCCGCCCCGGTGGTTCAACTCCTGCCCTTCGACAGCGGACTGAAACTGGCGCTGGTGGTCCGCCCCTTCGGCGCCCAGGGGCCAGCCTATATCGCCGGCCTCGGCGGACGGTCGGTCCTGGCCACCGTCGGCGGCGAGCAGTTGCGCGCCACCCGCGATCTCCCGCGCGAACAGGCCGAACGCGCCGCGCTGATCGAAGCCTGCCCCACGCTGCGCGACCGCGGCGGCCCGGACACCCACGAACTGGTCATGGACGACCTCGACGGCAGCCTCGAACTGCTGCTCGAACTGCGCGCCTACACCGGACCCCTGACCATCGAGTGGCCGGAAGGCCGCCCCATGCGCGTCAGCCCCGTCACCGCCGGCAACATGAAACTTCGCGTCGCCCAGGACCGCGATTGGTTCAGCGTCGACGGCACCGTCGCGCTCGACGACGAACAGGTCCTGGAAATGCGCTTCCTCCTCGACCGTCTCGACCAGATCCAAGGCCGCTTCGTGCCGCTCGGCGATGGGCGTTTCGTCGCCCTGACACGCCAGTTGCAGGCACAGCTCCAACGCCTCGCCGCCGTCTCCGAACCCAACAAAAGCGGCCGCCGCGTCCATAAGCTCGGCGCCCCCGCTTTGGACGCGGTGCTGGAGGATGCCGGCGGGGTGAAATCCGACGCCACCTGGAAGAAACACATCGCCGCCATCCGCGCCGCCGAAGGCTGGAACCCCACCTTGCCCGCCGGCCTCCAGGCCGAACTGCGCGACTATCAGGTGGAAGGTTTCGTCTGGCTGTCCCGCCTCGCCCGCTGGGGCGCCGGCGCCTGCCTCGCCGACGACATGGGCCTGGGCAAAACCGTGCAGGCCATTGCCGTCATGCTCGATCGCGCCGCCGAGGGCCCAATCGTCGTCGTCGCCCCAACCTCCGTCTGCCCCAACTGGGAAGCGGAAATCGCCCGCTTCGCCCCCACCCTGACCACCCACCGCCTGCCGGTCGCCGGCGACCGCGCCGCCGCGATCGCCGGCCTCGGCCCACGCGACGTGCTGGTTTGCAGCTACGGCCTGCTGCACCAGAACGCCGAGGCGCTCGGGGCAGTCGATTGGAAAATGGCCGTGCTCGACGAAGCCCAGGCCATCAAGAACGCCGACACCAAACGCGCCCAGGCCGTGCAGGGACTCCGGGCGGAATTCCGCCTCGCGCTGACCGGCACCCCCGTCGAAAACTACCTCGACGAACTCTGGAGCCTCTTCAACTTCGTCAATCCCGGCGTCCTCGGCTCCCGCGAGGGGTTCCAAAAGCGCTTCGCCCGCCCGATCGAGCGCGACAAGGACCCGCATGCCCGCCAGGCCCTGCGATCCCTGATCCGCCCCTTCCTGCTCCGCCGAACGAAAGCCGCCGTCCTGAGCGAACTGCCGCCGCGCACCGAACAGACGCTGAATGTGGAAATGGCCGAGTCCGAACGGGCCTTCTACGAGGCGCTGCGACAGCGCTCGCTCGAACGCATCGCCGCCCTGAACGAGCCCGCCGGACGCCGCAAAATCCAGATCCTGGCCGAGATCACCCGCCTCCGCCGCGCCTGCTGCAACCCCGCGCTGATCGACGCCGCCGCCGGCGTGGAAAGCGGCAAGCTCGCGACTTTCATGGAACTGGTCGAGGACCTTATCCGCAACCGGCACAAGGCACTGGTGTTCAGCCAGTTCGTCGGTCATCTGGAATTGGTGCGCGTCGCCCTGGACGCCCGCGGCATCGGATACGAATACCTCGACGGCAGCACACCATCCGCCGAACGCCAGCGTTCCGTGGCCGCGTTCCAGGCCGGCAGCGCCGATCTCTTCCTGATCAGCCTCCGCGCCGGCGGCACCGGGCTCAACTTGACCGCGGCGGATTACGTCGTCCACCTCGACCCCTGGTGGAACCCCGCCGTCGAGGACCAGGCATCCGACCGCGCGCACCGGATCGGCCAGGAGCGCCCGGTAACGATCTACCGGCTGATCATGCAGGACAGTATCGAGGAACGGATCCTCCGCCTCCACCGCGACAAGCGCGATCTGGCCTCCGAACTCCTCGACGGCACCGAAACCGCCGCTCGGCTGAGCGAGGACGAGTTGCTGGCGTTGATCCGGGGGTGAGGAAAGCCGTGCCGATCGAGCGTGGCGATGCTAGAATCCCAGGCATGAGTTCCACCCTTCGCAAGCCAATGACCGTGCCGGCGTTCCTCGCCTGGGAGGAACGGCAGGAACTGCGATACGAATTCGACGGGTTCGACCCCGTAGCGATGACCGGCGGAACCGCGGCATACGACCGGATCACGTTCAACCTTCGGAAGGCCCTGGAAGCCGGGCTGGCGGGCAAACCCTTTCAGCCCAGCGGACCGAGCTTGAAAATCGTCGCCGACGGCCATGTCCGGTATCCCGACGTCGTCGTTGTCCGCGGTCCGGTCCCGCCTACCGCGACGGTGCGGGACTACCCCGTTGTCGTGTTCGAGGTTCTCAGCGACAGCACCGGATCGGTTGATCTGTTCGACAAGAACCGTGAATACCGGGCAACACTATCGATTCTACGCTACGTGGTGCTGCAACAGACCCGAGCGGCGGCGGTCGCGTTCGCACGCCGGGGCGATGATTGGCTGACGGAAATCGTTGCCGGCGACGATGCCGTTTTGCGGCTGCCGGAAATCGGCATCGAAGTGCCGTTGGCAGCATGTTACGCCAATCTGGATTTGTGACGGCCAGACCACGGGCTGTCTCGCTCGCCAACCGCTGCGAAACTGCCCGTCCACCGAGACCAGCCCTCACCCCCGGAGCATGAACCGCTCCATGGCCTCCAAGGCTGGGCCGGTGCGGCGGGCGTTGTTGGCGGTTTCGCTCACGCGGCATGCTGCACAGGTGGGGGCGGAGTAGCGCAACCGGAGATTGTTTAACTTAAGAAGACCGCTCCGGCACGACCGTGACCGGACCAAGCCGCTTGCCCCACCGGACGCGACAAGTGCCGGGAATTTCTTGCCCATTTCGCGCTCGCTCCTTATCAATGTCGCCACTGGAGAATGCCCCCATGGCAGATATCGTCACCATCGACCGCCCCGACGTCGTCGCCCTGATCGCGACCATCGCCGACCGCTTCACGGCGGGCGACCGGACGGAAGCCGTCGCCCTCGCGCTGCGCCGCTTGGGGGACGCGCCCGTGCGCACGGGGTCGTTGTTCGGCGTTCTGCGAGGGACGGTTCGCGTGGCGGAGGGCGTGGACCTGACGGAACCGCTGCCTTACGAGCCGACCGAGGCCGAAACAGGCGCTGAAATCGACCGGTGACGGATACGATCCTGCTCGATACGCACATCGCGCTGTGGCTGGGCAACGGCGATGAACGGCTGCGACCCTCGACGCTGCGGGTGATCGACACCTGCCACCAGCGTGGGGGCACGATCCTCGTCAGCGCCATTTCAGCGTGGGAAATCGCGCAATTGGTCAGTGTTGGACGGATGGAGTTGGCTTTCCCGCCCGACGTCTGGTTCGAACGCCTGATCGACCGCCCCGGGGTCGAGGCCGTGCCGCTGACCCACAGCGCCGCCGCCCGAGCCTACCGCCTGCCCGATTTCCCGCACCGCGACCCCGCCGATCTGTTGCTGATCGCCACAGCCATCGAACTCGCCTGCCCATTGATTACCTACGATCGTCGTATCGCGGGTTTCGCATCGTCGCAGGCACATCGCCACGGCTTGCAGGTCGAGACCTAAGACGCCCCGCCACGGGCTGTCCCCCTCCCCAAACTCTGCTAAACTGCACCACCGACACCAGCCCCCAAGGACCCCGCCTCCATGGCCAAACCCGCCCGCGCCGCATCCCCAACCACCGAGTGGGATCGCGACGCCGCCCTGACCGCCGCGCGCATTCTGCTGGAAATCAAGGCGGTCAACTTCCGCCCCGATGAGCCCTACACCTTCACCGCCGGCTGGAAATCCCCCGTCTACATCGACTGCCGCCGCATCATCTATTTCCCCCGCGCCCGCGCGAAAATCTGCGACCTCGCGGTGGAAAAAATCGACCGCCACGTCGGCTACGAGAATATCGAGGCCGTGGCCGGTGGCGAAACCGCCGGCATCCCCTTCGCCGCCTGGATCGCCGACCGCATGTCCGCGCCGATGGCCTATGTCCGCAAGAAGCCCAAAGGCTTCGGCGTCAATGCGCTGATCGAGGGCGATGTCCCCGTCGGCAAGCGCACCCTCCTGGTCGAAGACCTCACGACCGATGGCGGCAGCAAGATCAAATTCGCCAACGCCCTGCGCGACGCCGGCGCGATCTGCAACCATACCTTCGTCGTCTTCTTCTACGGCGTCTTCCCCGGCGCCTTCGAGAAACTGGCGGAAATGGACATCTCCCTGCACAGCCTGTGCACCTGGTGGGATGTGCTGGAAGCCTGCAAGGACCGCCCGTACTTCTCCGAATCCGACATGTCGGAGGTCCGGCGCTTCCTGGAAAACCCGGTCGCGTGGTCCGCCGCCCATGGCGGTGTCGCCTCCGCCGAGGAAGCCGCCGCCCGCCGGTCCGCGTCCGGGGAGTAACACATGCTGAAGGACGCGCAGGGTAATACCGTCACGGGCGGCACCACCGAAGCGGTGGCGCTCTACGACCAGGCACTGCGCGCCTTCAACCTCGCCTACGGCAACCCCATGGGCGATTTCGACGCCGCCATCGCCGCCGCGCCGGATTTCGCGATGGCCCGATTGGCGAAAGCCTGGCTGTTCTTCATGTCGCGCGACCCCGCCATGATCGATCGTGGCCGCGAGACAATGTTGACCGCCACCGACCTGAAGATGAACGAGCGGGAGCGGGCGCACTACGTCGCTTTGGACCTCGCGACCTCCCGCCGCCGCGTCAGCGCCGTCGGCGCGCTCGACCGGCTGTTGATGGCCTTCCCCTTCGACATCCTCGCCCACCAGATCGCTCTTCTGTCCGACCTCGCGCTCGGGCGCTCCCGTTGGATGCGCGACCGGGTCGCTCGCGCTTTGCCGCAATGGTCCAAAGACCGTCCCGGCTACGCGCCGCTGCTCGGGTTCCACGCCTTCGGGCTGGAGGAAAACGGCGCCTACGCCCAGGCCGAGAACGAAGCCCGCCTCGTCGCCGAACTGGAACCGCACAGCTATTTCGCCCACCATACCGTCACCCATGTGATGGAAATGACGGGACGACCGGAGGACGGCATCGGCTGGATGACGGCTCGGGAACCCCTGTGGTCCGCCACGCAGAATGCCAACCGCGACCATATCTGGTGGCACAAGGCGCTGTATCACCTCGACCTCGGGCAATTCGACGCGGCGCTGGCGATTTACGACGGGCCGTTTCTGGCGTCGGAGAAGGCGCTCGCGAACAGTCTGACCCATGCCTCGGCGTTGCTGTGGCGGTTGGATACGCTGGGCGTCGATGTCGTCGAACGCTGGAAGGCGCTGCTGCAACGGTGGCAGGGCCATGCGGACGGAAAAACCCTCGCCTTCGCCGATCTGCACGCGATCATGGCGGAACTGCGGTCCGGCCAGGAAGCCGCCGCCGAACGCCGGCTGGCCACGATGCGCGAAAGCGCCGCCGGCTCCGACGAAGGCGCGCCGGTGTACCGCGATGCCGGGGTTCCCTTCGCCGAGGGCCTGATCGCGTTCCACCGCGGCCAATATGCCGCCGCGCTGGAGCACATGCTGCCCGCCCGGTTCGAACTGTTCCGCATCGGCGGCAGCCATGCCCAGCGCGACGTCTTCGACTGGACCATCGCCGAAGCCGCGGCGCGCGCCGGCGACCGAGCCATCGCGGTGTCCCTGGCAAACGAACGGCTGACGCTGAAGCCACGAAGCCACATCAACCGCCGATTTGCCGCGAACGCCGAGGCGATTGCTGCCTAACCCTGCACCTGCTGCACAGCCTCCTCCATCTCCGCGAAACTCGGCATGTGTTCGTTCGGCACCATCTTCCGCCCGGACTCAACACTCACCTGCGGCGCGTTCCCATGCAAATGCGTCACGATCACCGCGCGTATCACCTCGGTGAACTTCGCCTCCTCCTCCACAACCCCCTTCAACCGGCTCGCAAACGGCGCGAACATCCCATACGCCAGCAAAATCCCCAGAAACGTGCCGACCAGCGCGCCGCCGATCATCGCCCCCAGCACCGCCGGCGGCTGATCGATATGCGACATCGTCTTGATCACCCCCAGCACCGCCGCCACGATCCCCAGCGCCGGCAGACCGTCCGCCATCGACTGCAACGCATGCGACGGATGCATTTCCTCGTTCAATGTCTTCTTCAATTCCCGAGCCATAACGTCTTCGATCTGATTGGGGTCGTCCGCGTTCATCCCGACCATCCGCAGGTAATCGCAAATTAAATCGCAGGCGTGATGATTCGCGACAATCTTCGGAAACTTCTGAAACGCCGTGCTCTCCGACGGTTTCTCGATATGCGGCTCCAACGCCATGTTGCCCTTCGTGCTCGCCAGACGAACCAGGAAATACATCAGGCTGAGCAGCTCGACATAATCGGCTTTCTTATACTTGGCGCCCTTCAGGATTTTCCCGAACCCGCCGATCGTATGTTTGACGTCGTGCATCGAATTCGACATCAGGAACGTGCCGATCGCCGCCCCGCCGATCGTCCACATTTCGAAAGGAATCGCCTCGATCAGCGGTTCCATGCTGCCGCCCGAGACGATGTAGCTCGCGAACACGCGGAAAAACACGAAAACCAGGCCGCCGATCGTGGTCATGGTGCCGGTTTCCTGTCCCGAAGAACCAGAATGGCGATGCGCCGGTTCGCCGCCGCCAAGGGTTCGGCCGGCAGCAGCGGGTCCTTGTCGGCGTTGCCCGTCACCGATCTGATCCGTGCCTCCGGCAACCCCCCATCGACCAGCAAACGTCGTGTCGCATTCGCCCGCTCGGCCGACAATTCCCAGTTGGTCCGGCCCGGCCCTGGAAACGGGGCGGCATCGGTATGCCCGGCGATCGATATCCCCTGCGGCAGCTTCATCAGCACCGGCACCACTTTCTGCAGCAGCAACCGTGCGCGTTCGTTCGGTTCCGCTGACCCGGTGGCGAACATCGGCAGTTTGATCTCGTCCATGATCTGAATGCGCAGTCCCTCCGGCGTCATGTCGATCGCCAACTGCTTCCCGAGTTCCGCCAGTGCCGGATCGCTCTTCACCGCCTCCCGAATCTGGTTCGCCGCCGCCTCGAATGCGGCTTTTTCCTGGCGTTCCTGTTCGGCCCGCAATTCCGCCGGGGTGGGCTTACGCGGTCCCGCTTCGGCGTTCTGCGTCGGCGTGGTTGGAGCGGTCTGCCCGTCCGGCCCGACAACGCTCACACCATTGGGTGGCGCACCCGGCACCGTCGGCAACGGCTGCCCGCTCGGCGGCGCGGTCGCCCCGCCCTGCCGCTCCGCCCCCATCAGCGGCGCGTTGTTGGGTGGCACGGGCGGCGGCGGCGCCCCGTCCGGGCTCTTCTCAGCCATGAAATCCGTCGGTTCGTCATCCGCCGGCGTCGCTGGCGGTCGCTTGCCCGGCACGATCTCCACCGAACCGCGATCCGACACCAACGCCCCGTTGTCGAACGCGGTATGCCCGCCGAACGGCTGGCCGGTGCCCGAGGACGCATGACTCAGCAGATTGTTCGGGCTGAAATAGTCCGCCAGCCCCTTCCGCTGATCCTCCGTCGTGGCATTCAGCAGCCACATCAGCAGGAAGAACGCCATCATCGCGGTCACGAAATCGGCGTAGGCGACCTTCCAGGCACCGCCGTGGTGGCCACCTTCCACAATCTCGTTCTTCTTGATGATGACCGCGCCAGTCTTCTTTTCGCCGCCACGCGCCATGCAGGTCTACCCTCGTTGCCGAGGGCAGAATGACGGCGAATGGTTTAAGAAAGGTTAACGCGGCATCGGATTTATCGCGCCGGAACCAATTTTCCCTCAACCACCGGCTTAGGCATCCACAGCGCGCAGGCCAGCGCCGTGAGTGTCGCGATCGCCGACGAACCGGCCAGAACATACAGTCCGACCTCAAAACTCCCGGTCGCGTCCTTGGCATAGCCCACCACGATCGGCCCCATGTAGCCCGCAAAATTGCCAACCGAGTTGATAAACGCCAGCCCCGCCGCCAGCGCCGGCCCAGTGAGGAAGGTCGAAGGCAACGGCCAGAACGGCGATTTCATTCCGTAAAAACCGACCGTCGCCAACGAAAATGCCGCGAGCACCCAGATACTGTCGCGCAACATCGCGCCGAGGATCAGGCCGACAACCGCGCAACTGCACGTCCCCGTCAGCATCCAGAACCGGTCCTTGGTACGGTCCGATATCCAGCCACACACCACCATCGCGATGGTGCCGAAGACATAGGGAATCGCCGTCATCAGCCCGGCCTGCGTGTTGCTCATGCCCTGGCCCTTGAGGATTTGCGGCAGGAACAGCACCAGCCCAACCCCGGCCATGCCGATCCCTCCGAATATCGTGGTCAGCACCCAGACGCGCCCATTGGCCATCGCCGACCAGATCGAAAACTGCCGCACGGAATCGATCCGCCGCCGCTCCTGCGCCAGTTCATGATCGAGCCAGTCGCGCTCTTCCGCGGTCAGCCACTTCGCCTCGCTGGGCCGTTCGGTGAGGTAGAACCAGACCGAAACCCCGATCAGCGCCGTGGGAAGCCCTTCCCCCAGATACATCCACTGCCAGCCATGCATGCCCAGGATACCGTCCATTTGCAGGAACGCCGTCGAAAGCGGCGCGCCGATCGCGGTCGCCAGGGGCAGACCGATCAGGAACCCCGCGGTGACCCGGCCCCGATGGCGCTGCGGGAACCACCGGTGGAAGTACAGCAGAATGCCGGGGAACAATCCCGCCTCGGCCGCACCAAGCAACACGCGCACCGTGAAGAAGCTCCAGGGCCCGGTAACGAAAGCCGTCGCCGCGGACAGCAGACCCCAGGTCACCATGATGCGCGTGATCCAGATCCGCGCGCCCACCTTCTCCATGATGATGTTGGACGGCACTTCCAGCAGGCAGTACCCCCAGAAGAACGCCCCGGCCGCCAGACCGTAGACATAGGCGGACAGACCGATCTCCTTGTTCATCGTCAACGCCGCGAAGCTGACGTTGATCCGGTCGACATAGCAAAGAATGTAGAGCACGAAGCAGAACGGCACCAAACGCAGATAGACTTTGCGCAAGGTGACTTTTTCCAGCCTTTCGGCATCGGATTCAGACACGGCAGTCCTCCCATCGGCCGATTGATTGCGTTTTGATTCGGCCTCTTGGCTCGGACGATACGGGATCGCGCCCGCGCCCCGCAAGGCGGCAGTTGCTGCCGGGCGGCATCTTTTTCCGCCGCCTTTCCCCCGATTTCCGCCGTTCCTCCGCCAGGACCGGTTGGCCCGGACCTTGCGACAGTAAGGCCGGAGCACCGTATGCAAACGCCCAACCCCACCGCCGCGCCGCAGACCACGACCGCCCCCATCGGTGTCGGCGGCCGTACGCCTCCCCCGGCAATCCCAACCCTGACCATCCCGACACAGGCTATTCCGGCACTGGCAGATTTCGAAACGATGCTGGCCACGCTGCTGCCGGCCGCCGGCCCCGGCGATACCGCGGCGAAGCTGGCCGTCGATACCGCCCCGCCAACCGATCCAGCCCAGCCGCAACAGACCGCGGAGCCCCCGCAGCCACCGCCCGCCCCGACCGCACGCGCGCTGCCGCTCGCCTTGCCCCTCCCGCAAGACACGGCCCCCAAATCCATCTCCTCCTTGGACACGAAACCGGCGGTGACTCGAAAGGACAAACAGCCCGTGGCCACGCCCGCCCCCGGACCGGTTCCGCCGCCGCCCCCCTCTTCCCGGATACGCCCCCAACCGGCGCCCAACCGGTCGCACCGCCAAACGAGACACCAACGCCCTCGACCGAACCGGCCGCCCCACCCAATGCCGCCCCGCCGACAGCCGGGCAAAAACTGGCCCCCTCCCATCCCGAGGCACCAATTCCAGCCACAGCGCCGCCAACGCCCCCGCTGCCAGCCGCCCAGCTACCCAATACCGCCCCCGCGACAGCGCAAATCATCGCGCCCCCTTTGCCATCGCCGGTGCAATTGGAAGCGCCGAGGCCCTCAACCGCCACGCCAAACGCAAACGCGTCCGCCACACCCGCCGAACAGGTCGTGCCCGTCGCCGTCTCGCTGCTCAACACCGCGCCCGGCACCTCCCACATGTCCGTCGAGCTGCGCCCCGACGCACTCGGTTCGGTGCATATACAGATTGATCGCGCGCCCGACACGCCAACGCAAATCCACATCGTGGCGGAGCGGCCGGAAACCCTCGCCCTCCTGCAACGCGATGCCCCCCAGTTGCAGCGCGCTTTGGCCCAGGCTGGCCTGCCGCATGAGGCAATGACCCTGACCCTGCACGCCGCCCCTCCGGTCGCGGCCGCCCCGGCATCCCAAGACGGCGGCCAGTCCCAAAGCAGCACGCAGTTCATGGGCACCGGTCAGTCCCAACAGGGTTTCGCCGACGGCCGGTCGCGTCACCCCCATGGCCCACAGACCATGCACGCGTCCGCTCGGGAAACCGCACCCGAAACCATCGCGTCGATCCGGACCGGGATCGATATCACCGCCTGAGGAAAACCCGCCCGATGACCATCGCCGCCACCACCGCCCCAAGCACAACCGCCAACACCAACAATCCGCTCGGGTCGCTCACCGCGAACATGAACGATTTTCTACAACTGCTCATGACCCAGCTAAAGAACCAGGATCCAACCACCCCCATGGATTCGACCCAGTTCACCGGGCAGTTGGTGCAGTTTGCCAGCGTCGAGCAGCAGGTGAACACGAACACCGGGATTCAGACACTCATCCAGCTCGCGCAGTCGAACAACGTGCTGCAATCGTCCTCGTTGATCGGCAAGACGGTCACTGCCACGAGCAGCCAGATCTCCGTGCAGGGCGGCACCGGCAGCATCCAGTTCAATACCCCCGCGGCCGAACCGGTCACGATCACCGTGACCGACAGCACCGGAGCCACGTTGGCCCAGACGTCGTTGACCAGCACCGCGGGCGCGAACGCCTGGACATGGGATGGCAAGGACAGCACCGGGCAGCAACGGCCCGATGGGGCCTATACCGTCACGGTGCTGGGCGGGCCCCAAGGGACCACGCCCGCCGCCATTCCCTTCACCGTCAGCGGGCTCGCCACGGGCGTGACCACCAGTAACAACACCGAACAGGTGCTGATCGGTCAGCTCACACTGCCGGTCAGCGCCATCCAGTCGGTCGGCAGCTGATCATCGCGTCGCCGGCACCGTGCGCGGCTGATTGCGCCCGATCACCAGCACGCAGATCGTGCCGATCGCCGCCACCGCCGCGATCGGCATCAATGCCAAGCCGAAACTGCCGGTTTCCTGCCTGATCCAGCCGATCGCCCAGTTGAAGAAGAATCCGGACAGATTGCCCAGCGCGTTGATCTGCGCCAGCCCGGTCGCCGCCCCGGCAGCCCCGAGCCATTCGGACGACAAGGCCCAGAACGGCCCCTTGCTGGCGTAGGTGCCCGCCGCGATCAGCGTCAGCAACGGAATCGTCGTCCACAGGCTGTGCGAAACCGCGATCCCCATGACCGCGAACACCATCCACCCCAAAGGCAGCGCGTTATGCCAGACCCGCTCCCCCGAACGATCGGAGCTTTGCCCCCACAGCACCATCCACACCGCCGCGATCGCGAACGGGATCGAATTGATCAGCCCCGTCTGGAAATTCGTCAGCCCATAAGCCTTCACGATCTGCGGCATCCAAAGCCCCAGCGACGTCGAAGCGCCAACCGCGCCGGAATAGATCAACGCCATAAACAGCACATAGCGATTGAACATCGTCGACAGCACCGACGCATGCTGAACCTTCGACTTCACCGCCCGCTCGGCGGTCAGCCGGCCGATCAGCCAATCGCGCTCCTCGGCCGTCAGCCAATGCGCCTTGGCCGGTCCGTCCGTGAGCCAGAAGATGGAAATTATGCCCAGCAGGATCGCCGGCAGAGCCTCCAGGATGAACAGCCACTGCCAGCCGCCCAACCCCAGGAGGCCGTCCATGTAAAGGATCGACCCGGCGATGGGCGAGCCGATCAGCCCGGCCAGCGGGATCGCGACCATGAAAATACCAACGATCTTCGCCCGGTGATTGGCCGGATACCAATAGGTCAGGAACAGAATGACGCCAGGAAAGAACCCGGCCTCGGCCGCGCCCAGTATGAAGCGCAGAACCAGGAAGGACGTCGGTCCGCCGATAAATGCGAACCCCCCGGAAACCAGGCCCCAGGTGATCATGATGCGGGCGATCCATTTGCTCGCCCCGAACCGCTCCAGGCACAGATTGCTGGGCACTTCCAGAATGAAATAACCGACGAAGAAGATGCCGGCACCCAAACCGAAGGTGGCGAAATCGATCCCCACCGCCTTGCCCATCTGCAACTGCGCGAACCCGACATTCGCACGATCGATATAAGCCGCCAGATAAGCAGCCAGCAGAAAGGGCATCAGGCGCCAGGTCACCTTTCGCATGGTGCCGGCTTCAAGCCTGTTGTCGCCCACGACGGCGTTGGACATTCTTTGCGCTCCCGTTTTCTTGTGAGCACAGTCTAGACACGCCTATCGGGCCACGGCAAATCCCCGGCTTGGCAATCCCCGGCCGGGCATCGCGACACCCGGCACACGCCCAACAACCCGCCACACCCGGTAGCGCTCCACCGTGCCCCCTGCCGCCACGCGATCGAGGAAGCCCAGCGGCACCGCCGACGCCCAGGTGACAGGGTCGATTTCATCCCACCGGTGCTCGGCGCGGATCAAAATGCCGGTGCGTCCAGCCATATCCAACCGCGGCAAATCCATCGGCCCCACCCGCGGATCGATGCCCACCACAGCCAGACCCGCCGGCGCATGCCAAGCCAGTTCCGAGGTCAGCGCATACTCCTCGGCCACCACATACGTCGCATTTTCCCGCGCCCGCAGCCCATTCGCCGCCGCCGTCAGGTCCGCCCATCCAGCCAATTGCCGAGCCCCGGGGTCGGCCGCCACCGGCAGCGGCAAAAACCCCGTGAGCGCATGCAGCAAAACAAGCCCCGCCAGCGCAAAGCCCAAACCGACCGAGGGCCAAACCCAGCGCTGCCATCCCGTCGGCAAGGCGCCGGACACCGCCAGAACGGCGGCGGGGTAAACGATGACCGGCCAATTGCCCTGCACCCGGTCGCCGAACGCGTGCTGGATGAAAACCAGCACCGGCGGAATCGTCAGCCACAGCAGCAGCGACCTGTAAGACCGCTCGCCAGGCGATCCATGGCGCGACCCACGCACCAATCCCACCACCCCCGCCACGCACAGCAGAAAAACACCCGGCGTCGCCAGACCGATCTGGCCACCGATCAACTCGCCCAGAAAGCCGATGGCGCGCGCCGGCTGCCAATCGCCAACCCGTCCCCCCTGCCGCAACACACTCACCCACCCATGCTCGGCATTCCACACCAAAACCGGCAGGAATGTCGCGAACCCCAAGACCGCGCCAAGCCAGGGGAAGGGGGAACGCAACCAGCGCCGCCGGTCCGCCGCCAACAGCACCCAAACCCCGATCCCGAACCATAGAAAAACGGCGGTATATTTGCTGGTAAGCGCCGCCCCCGCGGTCAGCCCGGCAACGAGCCACCACCACGGCGCACCGCCCCCGGCGATACGAACCCCAGCCCAGATCGTCGCGCACCAAAAGAACAGCAGCGGCGTATCCGGCGTCATCGTCGCCGCCCCCGCCCCCACAAACAGCGTGGCGTTCCAAAGCGCCCCCGCGATAACCCCGGCATGGCGTGCGGGAAAAGCCCGTTCGGCCGCATCGGCCAACATCGCCGTACCCAAAGCCGCCGCGACCGGGCCCAGCAGACGCACACCCAAAGCCGTTTGACCGAACAGCGCGGTCCCGGCGCGGATCCAAAGCGCCACCATTGGCGGGTGATCGACATATCCCGCCGCCAGCGCATGCGACCAGGTCCAATAGTACGCCTCGTCCGGCGTCAGCGGCAGGAACGCCGCGACAACCAGCCGAGCAATCGTCAGGCCCGCCAGTACAATGGCGGCACGCCTCAACGCGCGCGCCACACCAGTGTTGCCGAAACCGCGTAATTCCAGACCACCCCGATAATCGCGCCGATCGCCCCAGCCGTGGTCCAGCCCGTGTGCGTTTGATACAACGCATTGGCGATCCCGACATTCGCCACCGCGCCCACGCCGCAGACGACGACGAACAACACAAGGCCGCGCCACAGCCTGGGGCCGCGCATCCGCTGGTCGCGGTACGTAATGGAGTTGTTCAGTTTGAAATTGAAGATCATCGCGAACACCGTGCCGATCGCCTGCTCGATCTCGAAATCCATGCCGGTGGTCTTCCGCAAAGCGGTCAGCACCGCGAGGTGCACCAACACCCCCAGCGAGCCCACCAAAGCGAACGAGATGAACCGCAACGGGAGGAGACCCCCGCAGATCTTGTCGAGCAGCAGCCCCCCGAACTGGAGCATGACGAGCATGTCGAGCTTGCTCTCCCCCGCCACCCGCTCGCGGAACGTCGCCGGCACTTCCTTCACCCGCAGCGGCGCCGGAGAGGACAGCACGAGGTCCAGCAGGATCTTGAACCCCTGACCGTTCAGCCCGCCCGCCAGTTCTTCAAACAGCGCACGCGGCAGCATGAAGAACCCGCTCATGGGGTCGGTCAGTTTCACCGGCAGGAACATCTGCGACAGCTTGATTCCGCCGTCGGACAGAAAATGCCGCCAACGACCCGCCAGCCCCGCGTTGTCCCCACCTTCGACATGCCGGCTCGCCACGGCCAGATCGTATTCGCCGGAATGTAACGCCTCCAGCATGATGGGCAGCCGGGTTTCGTCGTGCTGCAGATCGCCGTCGATGCAGGCCACATAGGCCGCCGAAGACGACAGCGCCCCCTCGATCACCGCCGAGGCCAGGCCGCGCCGCCCGACCCGTCGGATGCACCGCACCCTCGGATCGGTCTGCGCGATGCGCCGCACCTCCGCGGCCGTGCCGTCGGGGCTGTTGTCGTCGACGTAGATGACCTCCCAGGCGATGCCAGCCAGTGCGGCATCGAGCTTGGCGATCATCGGCGCGACGTTGGGGCGTTCGTTGTAGCAGGGCACTACAACGCTCAGCATTGGGGCAATCGGTTGTTCGGTCATGGGCTGCGGGCCGGCACGTCCTGGAAGGGCACGCCGGAGAGGCTCCTGCTGGTTCGGATGGTCTGCAACGTCTGAACCCGGCCGACGGTTGGCAGACCCGTCAGGCGCTGGGTGAGCACGTTTTCATGCGCGGTGTCGCGCGCAACGAGGCGCAGCAGGAAATCGCCGCCACCCCGAATCATATGGCACTCCCGCACCTCCGCCCAGCTCGCGACGGTCTGCTCGAAGGCCGACAAAACGGCTTCCTTCTGGCTGTCCAAACCGACGATGGCGAAAAAGGTGATTTCCCACCCCAGCTTCTGCGGATCGGTGTCCGCGTGGTAGCCCCGGATAACCCCCGCCTGTTCCAGCACGCGCACCCGCCGCAGGCACGGTGGCGCCGATACGCCAGCGTGTCGCGACAGCTCCACGTTCGTCATGCGGCCATCCTCCTGCAAGGCAGCCAGTATTCGGCGGTCAATGGCATCGAGGTGGACGGGCACCTCAGGTCCTGGTTGTTTCATGATTCTTTTCGACCGGTCATCGGTGTCCAGAGGCGAGAAGCTGCCCAATATCACGAGTTGCGGGGATCGCCGCAAGAGCACGCTAACGATTTAGCGGCACGCATGTCGGATCCGGCTTGATCCGGAACAGCGCCGCCGTGTCGTTGCCGTCGATCAGCGTCAAACGCCTGGAAGAATAGTGTTCCACATCGGGCTCCCCGCCGGCCATCATCAACAGCACCGTATCGAACCCGCACAGCCCGAAGTCGTCAGAGCCTTCAAGTTCCCCATGCCCGGGCAAATGCGTGATCCGGTCGGCCATCGCCTGGTAGACGGGAAGATTGAGGATCGGTTGCTGCGACGGGTTGGCGAACAGATAGGGCCACCACGCACGCCGCTCGATCAGCACCAGGGCCGGCCAGTGCGGATCCATCCGTAAGCCGTCCGACAGCCACCGCGCCCGCGGACCATTGTCCCAATAGGCTTGGTTTTCTTCCGGTTTGACGTCCGTCACATATACCAGGCTCCCGGGTTCGATATGGGCCATGATGGCCCGCAGCCGCCCAATGTCCTGGTTGTGGCCCAGCCAAACCACGCTCACGATCGCCATCCGGCCGACGAACAAAGCGGCCAGGCCAGCCATGATCAAATTCCCGCTGCGCGCGCGCAGACCGACGGGTTCGACGGCGCCGAACATCAGGAAGCCGAAATAGATCACGAACCGCATGTCGAGGTTGTACGTGCCTTTATACGCCGCCGGGGCCACCACATACATCGCCGCGACCAACAGCAGCGCGCATCCCGAACGGGCCGGCATCCGCAGCTGCCGTGTTGCCGCGACAGCCAGCAAGCCACCGGCGATCAGCGCCGCGGTCGCGATGTCCAGCGGCCAGGAATAGTTCGTGAAAGGCACAAGCAGTTGCGCGAGCTTCCTGCCCAGCGACAAATAGTCCGTCTCCTCCGCCATGGCGTGCAGTTCGGAGGAGACATAAAGTATCAACGGCACGACGAAGATGGGCACCGCGTACAGCACTCGCGCAACGAACCGCCGGGGCGAGCGCAACAACGCCGGCACTTGCGCCAACTCCGACGCACCGATCAGCAGCCCGTAAAACAGCAGGCCCATCAGATGGCAGAAGAACAGCGCCACCGCGCCGGGAATGGCAATCGCCAGCGTGCGCCATGGCGCGCTGTCCCGCCATTCAATCCATGCGGCGGCCAGCAGCAGCGCCAGGCCGGTGCCGAGCATGAAATTCATGAACCCCTGCATGAAGGTCGCGTTGTAGGCAACCAGCACACAACCCAACGACCACCACGTCAGCCGCCCGAACACCGCCCGGCTGTAAGCCAAAGTTCCGAAAACCGGCAGCAGCAGCGCGATACTTAAAATTATGCGTCCCGCGACATGCACCGGCAAAATCCACAGCATCGGCGTGCCAAGCAGATCGATGCCAAGATCGGGAATGATCCCCCAATGCACCTGAAAGAATTTTCGCAGGATGGGATCCGCGCCATTGTCCGCCAGAACCATCAATCGGGCGAGGTGGTTGGGATAGTCCCCCAAGGGAGGGACATCGGTCAGAAACATCGGGACAAGCAGGATCGCGCACAGCCCTCCCAACGCCAAAAACCAACAGGTTCTCGCGGCACCGACTCTCGCCCACGCCGGCGCCAACCCCGCGGCCGTCCGGTCGAACAAAAACGGGGCCGCTTCAAGGTCTGACACAGGCACAAGCTCGGACACGATGATGGGTGCTTTCACGGGCGCGTTCTCTTTGAACCGGAACACCCTATCGGCGCCCTATACGGAGCCGTTATGGCGGTAATGTGTCCGAAGCTTGACATTCTTATACTCGGGGCTAGCATAAGCCGGATAAATGCTCATATTGGGCATTACAACAGGAGGGGCTATCCATGTCGGCTTCCACGGTTCTCGAACGCACCGCACCCTTATACGAAAAGGTCCGGTCCGTTATCCCGCCCATCGAATGGCCCGTTTTCGCCGACGATGTCGACGCCATCCTCGCGCTCAAGCGCGAACGCGACGCCGTGATCCTCGCCCATAACTACATGACCCCCGAAATCTTCCATTGCGTCGCCGACATCGTCGGCGACAGCCTCGCCCTCGCTCGGGAAGCCATGAAAGTCGATGCCAAGGTGATCGTCCTGGCCGGCGTGCACTTCATGGCCGAAACCGCGAAAATGCTGAACCCGACCAAAACCGTCCTGATCCCGGATATCGAGGCCGGCTGCTCCCTCGCCTCCTCCATCACCGCCGCCGACGTCCGCCTGATGCGCGCCCGCTATCCCGGCGTGCCCGTCGTCACCTATGTCAACTCCACCGCCGACGTAAAAGCCGAGTCCGACATCTGCTGCACCTCCGGCAACGCCCTGAAGATCGTGGAATCCCTCGGCGTACCCGAGGTGATCATGCTGCCGGACGAATTCCTCGCCCAGAACATCGCCGCCCAGACCAAAGTAAAAATCATCGCCTGGGCCGGCCATTGCGAGGTGCATGAACGCTTCACCCCGGCCGAGGTCCGGGCACTGCGCACCGATCACCCCGGCGTCATCATCCTCGCCCACCCCGAATGCCCGCCCGACGTCGTGGCCGAGGCCGATTTCGCCGGCTCCACCGCCGACATGTCCGCCTATGTCGGACGCGAGCAGCCGAAACGGGTGGTGCTGCTGACGGAATGCTCGATGGCCGACAACGTCTCGGTCCATCACCCCAACGTCGATTTCGTCCGCCCGTGCAACCTGTGCCCGCACATGAAGCGGATCACCCTGCCGAAAATCCGGCGCTCCCTCGAAACCCTCTCCCACGAAGTCACCATCGATCCCGCCCTCGCCGTGCGCGCGCGCATGTCGGTCGAACGCATGCTGGCGGTGAAATAGGACAATACCGATGACCATCCCTCCCCTCCCCGCCATCATGATCGAGCCGATGGTGCGCGCGACCTTGCTCGAAGATCTCGGCCGCGCCGGCGATCTGACAACCGATTCGATCGTGCCAGCCGAGGCCACGACACGCTGCGCCCTGATGGCGCGTCAGCCCGGCGTGGTCGCCGGCCTGGATTTCGCCATGATGGCCTTCCGCCTGATCGACCCACGCATCGAATGCACGGTCGCGCGTCCCGACGGCACCCGCCTGCAACCCGGAGACCTCATCGCGACCATCACCGGCCCCGCACGCGGAATCCTGACCGCGGAGCGAACCGCGCTCAATTTTCTTTGCCACCTCAGCGGCGTCGCCTCCGCCACCCGTGGCATCGCCGACGCCATCGCCGGCACCAAGGCGCAGGTCTGCTGCACCCGCAAAACCATGCCCGGTCTGCGGGCGGCACAGAAATACGCCATCCGCGTCGGCGGCGGTTCCAACCACCGCTTCGGCCTCGATGACGCCGTGCTGATCAAGGACAACCACGTCGCCATCGCCGGCGGCGTCCGCCCGGCCGTCGAACGGGCCCGCGCCGGCGTCGGCCACCTGGTGAAGATCGAGCTGGAAGTCGATACACTCGATCAGCTCCGCGAGGCGATGACGCTGCGGGTCGACGCCGTGCTGCTCGACAACATGGGGCCCGACATGCTCCGGGAAGCCGTGGGCATCGTCGACGGCCGGGCGATCACCGAAGCATCGGGCCGAATTCGCCCGGAAACCGCCCCCGCGATCGCCCAGGCCGGCGTCGACCTGCTATCGGTCGGCTGGCTCACCCACAGCGCGAGCGTGCTGGATATCGGCCTGGACCATATCGGCTAGAGCGTGATCGCCAGAGGTGGAACCACACGGCGGCGTGAATCACGCGAGCAAACAAAGACTTACAGAACATGATCGGGTCAACTTGACCCGATCGTGGTCTAGTGCGTGATCGCCGGAGGTGGAATCACACGGCGGCGTGAATCACGCGATCAAACAAAGACTTAACGAACACGATCGGGTCAACTTGACCCGATCGTGGTCTATCTGGATGTCGGCGCCAGCAACTCGCTCAGCGAACGAATGATCCGGTCCGGCCGCGCCGCCGTGCCGGCCGGTAAGCCGCTGCCCAGCGAATCGTGCCAGATCGCATGAATGCCCAACCGCTGCGGGGCGATCACTTCCCATTCCAGATTGTCGCCGACCATCCAGGTCTCCCGCGCCTCGACCCCCAGCACCGATAGCGCGTGACGGTAGGCCCGTTCCTCCGGCTTGCCGAAGCCGTGCTCGCCTTCGATCTGGATGTGATCGAACCGGTGGGTCAGTTCGAACCGCTCGACCTTGGCGCGTTGCGGCCGCGCGGCCCCGTTGGTGATCAGCGCAAGCTTCACCCCCGCCGCGCGCATCGTGTCCACGACTTCATGGGCGTGCGGAAACAGATGCATCTGTTCGTTACGATAGCTGTCGTAACGCGCGGAAATCCGCCGCAGCACCGAACCATCCGGCACATCCCGCCCCAGCGCCGCGAACCCTTCCCCGATGATGCCCGCTCGGGCCTCCAGCAAATTCAGCCGCCCGACGCGATGACGACTCTCATCCGCCCAGAACCGCTCCGCCGCCGCGGTCACCGCCTGCACCACCGCTTCGGTTTCCCAACCCGCCAAATCGCCTTCGAACTCGGCGAAGATCGCCCGCCACGCCTGTTCCGGCTGGCGGTAGGCGGAGATCAGCGTATCGTCCATGTCGAACAGCACCGCGCGGGGGAACACGCTCACGCCCCCAACCGCGCGAGGTCCACCGTCACCGCGTGATCCAACGGCCCATGCCCGCCGCCATAGCCCGGTGCCGAACCGATCGCCGCGCGCACGTATGCCCGCGCCCGCACCACCGCGTCGCGCAACGACAGCCCCTGCGCCAACCCCGCCGCCAGCGCCGAGGCCGTGGTGCACCCCGTTCCATGCGTGTGCCGCGTATCGATCCGCCGCGCGGTAAACGCCTCGATCCCCTCCGGCGTCGCCAGCAGATCGGTCAGGTCCTCGCCCGCCAGATGCCCACCCTTCAGCAGCACCGCCGGCACCCCAAGCGAGAGCAGCACCGCCGCCGCGGCACGCATGTCGGCGACCGAACCGATGGTCATGCCGGTCAGCGCCTCGGCCTCCGGCAGGTTCGGGGTGATCACCCGAGCCATCGGCAGCAGGCGGGAGCGCATCATCCCCACGGCGGAGTCGGCCAACAGCGCATGCCCGCCTTTCGCCACCATCACCGGATCCAACACCAGCGGCACGCCGGGTGCGTAGTCGGTCAACGCCGCGCAGACACCCTCGATCGTCGGCACGTCGCCCAGCATGCCGGTCTTGATCGTGTCGGCCCCGATATCCTCCATCACCACCTGGATCTGCTGGCGGATGAACGCCGGCGGCACCGGATGCACGCCGAACACACCGAGTGTGTTTTGCGCGGTCAACGCCGTCAGCGCTGTCGCCGCGAAGGCATCCAGCGCGGTGATCGCCTTGATATCGGCCTGTATCCCCGCGCCACCGCCGGAGTCCGATCCCGCGACGACCAGTACCCGCCCGCGCATTAGACTTTCCCCCGTTCGACAGCGGCGATCTGGGCGCAAAGCCCGTCGACCACTTCGGCGACCACGGCCTCGTTCTCGCCTTCGGCCATCACCCGCACCAAAGGTTCGGTGCCGCTTTCGCGGATCAACACCCGGCCGGTCCCCGCCAGCCGAGCCGTCGCGGCGGCGATCGCCTTCTTGACCGTCGGATGACTCAACGGCGAAGCACCCGCGAACCGGACATTTTTCAGCAGTTGCGGCAGGCTTTGGAAAACCCGGCACACTTCCGACGCCGGCCGGCCGCTTTCCACCATCACCGCCAGCACCTGCAACGCCGCCAGCAACCCGTCGCCGGTCGTGGCGAAATCCGACATGATGACGTGTCCCGACTGCTCGCCCCCAAGATTCGCGCCCGTCTCCCGCATCCGTTCCGCCACGTAGCGGTCGCCGACCTGGGTGCGGTGCAGCGCCAGGCCGAAATCCTCCATCAGCCGTTCCAGCCCGAGGTTCGACATCACTGTTGCCACCACCCCGCCGCCGCGCAGCCGCCCCGTGGCGATCCAGGACCGGGCGATCAGAGCCAGTATCTGGTCGCCGTCCACGACATCGCCGTTTTCGTCCGCCACGATCAGACGGTCGGCATCGCCATCCAGCGCGATCCCGATATGCGCACCGTGCTGCACGACCTGGGAGCACAGATAATCCGGCACCGTGGACCCGCATCCGCGGTTGATGTTGAACCCATCCGGGTTCACCCCGACCGCGACAACGTTCGCGCCAAGCTCCCACAGCACGGACGGCGCGACCCGATAGGCGGCGCCGTTCGCGCAATCCACCACGATCTTCAGCCCATCCAGCCGCAATCCGCGCGGAAAGCTGGCTTTCACGGCTTCGATATAACGGCCAGCCGCATCCTCGAGCCGCGATGCCCGCCCCAACTCCGCCGGAGCCGCCAGGCGGTCGGAGAAATCGCTGTCCATCAGGGCCTCGATCTCAAGCTCCCTTTCATCGGACAATTTGTTGCCATCCGGACCGAACAGCTTGATTCCGTTATCTTCATACGCGTTGTGGGAGGCTGAAATCATCACGCCCAGGTCAGCACGCAGGCTGCGGGTCAACATCGCGACCGCCGGCGTCGGCAACGGTCCGCTCAGCGTGACGTCCATGCCGGCGCTGATGAACCCGGCGGTCAATGCCGGTTCGATCAAGTAGCCCGACAACCGGGTGTCCTTGCCGATCACGACTTTGTGACGATGGGCACCGCGGGTGAACAGAAGGCCCGCGGCCTGCCCGAGCCGCAGAGCGATGCCGGCGGTCATCGGATCTGTGTTGGCTTTACCCCTGATCCCGTCGGTGCCGAATAAGCGTCTGGTCTTTGTCATTTCCAACTCGTCTGGCGATGCCGATGCTTTACCCCGCCTGCCCCGGCTTGGGGAAGCCAATCGCCAAATCAGTGGGTCGGCGGTCCGATTTCCTCGGATACTGCCGTCGGAATCCGAGCACCGGGTGGAAGAATGACTTGCCAAGGTGCTGGCAGATAAGGCAGAACGACTCGGGACTCGGCCAATGCGCCGGGCAAACTGAAAGCCGCAGAAATGTCAAGTATGGGGAACTTGCTGAACGCGCACGCAGGCAAACGCGGATTGCTGCCAGCGCTGCTGCTCACCGCCGCGCTCGCCGGCTGTTCGGGCGCTCCCAACAACGCCGCCGGGGGACCCGACGCCGGAATCACCGTGGCGAACGCCGCGATGAACGCCGGTTCTCCCAAAGTGGCCCTGCAGGTCGTGCAAGGCATTCTCGATCGCACGCCCGACAGCGTGCCGGCTTTGGTCGTGCGCGGCGATGCACTGACCCAGCTTCACCAGAACGACGACGCGATCGCGTCCTATCAGGCCGCCTTGAGGAAGGATCCCCACTCCGTCGGTGCGAATCTCGGTCTCGCGCGTCTGCGTCTGGCCTCCGACCCCGCCGCCGCCGCCGCCATGTTCCGGGAGGTTCTGGCCACCGAACCGAACAACGTCCATGCGCTCACCAACCTCGGCGTCGCCCTCGATCTCCTCGGCGATCATGTGACCGCGCAATCGGACTATCGCAAAGCACTCAATAACAGCCCGGACGATCGGGCGGTGCAGGTCAACTTGGCCCTGTCCCTCGCGATGTCCGGCGACAGCGCTGGCGCGCTGCGGCTGATCGAACCGCTCGCCCGCGACAAAGCCGCTTCCATCAAGGTGCGGCACAATTATGCGGCCATCCTGGCCATGGCCGGCCGGCGCGCCGACGCCGCGAAAATCCTGAAGGACGATCTGTCCCCGGAAGACACAAACCGCGCCATCGCCGCGTATGCCGAGGGCACGCGCGTCGCGACGCACACACCCACCCATGACGACCCGCCGCCCGTCGTCGCAGCCGCCGAACCGCCGCCCGCACCGGCACCCGCGCCTGCGCCAGTCGCGCAGGCCGCGCCGCCCCCGGCACCG
>CAIRCM010000065.1 GCA_903877125.1 uncultured Acetobacteraceae bacterium
GACGGCACGCCCAACGGGTTCAGCACGATGTCGACATGCGTGCCGTCTTCGAGGAACGGCATGTCCTCCACCGGCACGACCCGCGAGCAGACACCCTTGTTACCGTGGCGGCCGGCCATCTTGTCGCCCGGCTGCAGCTTGCGCTTCACGGCGATGAAGACCTTGACCATCTTCATCACACCGGGCGGCAGTTCGTCGCCGCGTTGCAGCTTTTCGACCTTGCTGTCGAAACGCGCCTGCAAGCGGCTGACGGCGGCGTCGTATTCGCGCTTCAGCGTCTCGATCTCGGCCATCACCGCATCGTCCTGCACGCCAATATTGCGCCAGGCGTTGCGAGGATGTTCGGCGAGAACCGCTTCGTCGATCAGGGTCCCGGACTTGATGCCGCGGAAACCGCCGGCCGCCTTGCGGCCCAGCAGCTTCTCGCGCATCCGATTCAAGAAAGACCGCTCCTGAATTGCCTTCTCGTCGTCGCGGTCCTTGGCGAGGCGTTCGATTTCCGACCGTTCGATCGCCATCGCGCGTTCGTCCTTGTCGACGCCGCGGCGGCTGAACACGCGCACATCCACCACCGTGCCGGTCACGCCCGGCGGCAGTTTCAGCGAGGTATCGCGCACGTCGGAGGCTTTTTCGCCGAAGATCGCGCGCAGCAACTTTTCTTCGGGGGTCATCGGGCTTTCGCCCTTCGGGGTGACCTTGCCGACGAGAATGTCGCCCGGGTTCACTTCGGCGCCGATGTAAACGATGCCGGCTTCGTCGAGGTTTTTCAGCGCCTCTTCACCGACGTTCGGGATGTCGCGGGTGATTTCCTCCTGGCCCAGCTTGGTGTCGCGTGCCATCACCTCGAATTCCTCGATGTGGATGGACGTGAACACGTCGTCGCGCGCGATGCGCTCGCTGATCAGGATGGAGTCTTCAAAATTGTAACCATTCCACGGCATGAACGCGACAAGCACGTTGCGGCCCAGTGCCAGTTCGCCGAGTTCGGTGGACGGACCGTCGGCGATGATGTCGCCTTCGATCACCGGATCGCCCACCTTCACCAGCGGCCGCTGATTGATGCAGGTTGACTGGTTCGACCGCATGAACTTGCGCAGACGATAGATGTCCACGCCTTTTGTCGTGCCGTCTTCAGCGGTGGCGCGCACGACGATACGCGCGCCATCGATCTGATCGACGATGCCAGGTCGTTTCGCCACGATGGTCGCCCCGGAGTCGCGGGCGACCGCGGCTTCCATGCCAGTGCCGACCAGCGGCGCATCCGCACGGATCAGCGGCACCGCCTGACGTTGCATGTTCGAACCCATCAGCGCCCGGTTCGCGTCGTCGTTCTCCAGGAACGGGATCAGCGCGGCGGCGACGGAGACGAGCTGCTTCGGCGAGACGTCGATCGCGGTGACGTCTTCCGGCTTCACCAGACGGAAATCGCCCTGCTTGCGCACTGACACCAGTTCCTCGGTGAATTTGCCACCACCGTCCATCGGCGCGTCGGCCTGCGCCACCACCAGCTTCTCTTCCTGCATGGCGGAGAGATATTGCGCACCCGGCTGCACCACGCCGTCCTTGACCAGCATGTACGGGGTTTCAATGAAGCCGTACTTGTTGACTTTGGCGTAGGTCGCGAGGGAGTTGATCAGACCGATGTTTGGGCCTTCCGGCGTTTCGATCGGGCAGATGCGGCCGTAATGGGTCGGGTGCACGTCGCGCACCTCGAAGCCGGCACGTTCGCGCGTCAGACCGCCCGGCCCAAGCGCGGACAGGCGACGCTTATGCGTGACTTCCGACAGCGGGTTGGTCTGATCCATGAACTGGGACAGCTGGCTGGACCCGAAGAATTCACGGACGGCCGCGGCGGCGGGCTTGGCGTTGATCAGGTCGTGCGGCATCACCGTATCGATGTCGACAGACCCCATCCGCTCCCGGATCGCGCGCTCCATGCGCAGCAGGCCGATGCGGTACTGGTTTTCCATCAGTTCGCCGACCGAACGCACGCGGCGGTTGCCGAGATTGTCGATGTCGTCGATCTGGCCACGCCCGTCCTTCAGGTCGCACAGGGTCTTGACCGTGGCCAGCAGGTCTTCCTTGCGGAGAACGCGCAGCGAATCCTCGGTCTGCATGCCCAGGCGCATGTTCATCTTCACGCGACCGACGGCCGAGAGGTCGTAGCGGTCGATATCGAAGAACAGGCCACGGAACAGAGCTTCGGCGGTTTCCTGGGTCGGGGGCTCACCGGGCCGCATGACGCGGTAGATGTCGATCAGCGCGTCATCGCGGTTGGTGTTCTTATCGACCGCCAGCGTGTTGCGTATCCACGGCCCGTTGGACTGATCGACCGCCAGTGTCGGCAGCCGGGTGATCCCCGCGTCCTCCAATGCGGCGAGGCGCGCTTCGGCCAGTTCTTCACCGGCTTCGGCGTAAATTTCGCCGGTATCCATGTTGACCAGATCCTCGGCGACGTAGCGCCCGAGCAGGTCGGCGCGACCGACGAGGACTTCCTTGGTCTTCTCGGCGATGCGGCGCAGCTGGCGGATGGTCAGCTTCGACTCGGTATCGGCCACGACTTCCCCCGTGGCGGCGTCGACCAGCGGTTCCATCAGTTTGATGCCACGGAACGCCTCGGGGTCGAAGGGACGCGCCCAGCCTTTGGCGGTGCGGTCGAACACCACCTGGGTGTAGAAATGGCTCAGGATTTCTTCCTGATCCATCCCGCGGATTTCGCCGAGTTCCAGAGTTTCGCCCTTGGCCTCCCGCGCGGTGCGCAATGCCTCGGTCGCCGCGCTTTCCAGTGCATACAGCAACGTGGTGACCGGCAGCTTCCGCTTGCGGTCGATGCGGACGTAGACGAGGTCCTTGCTGTCGAATTCGAAATCGAGCCAGGAGCCACGATAGGGGATCACGCGCGCGGCGAACAGGTATTTTCCGCTGCTGTGCGTCTTGCCTTTGTCGTGATCGAAGAACACGCCGGGAGAACGGTGCATTTGCGATACGATCACGCGTTCGGTGCCGTTGATGATGAACGTGCCGTTGTCCGTCATCAGGGGCATGTCACCCATGTAGACCGGCTGTTCCTTGATGTCGCGGATCGACCGGGCGCCGGTATCCTCATCGAGGTCCCACACGATCAGGCGCAGGATGACCTTGAGCGGCGCGGCGAAGGTCATGCCGCGCTGGATGCATTCCTCGACGTCGTATTTCGGCTCTTCCAGTTCGTAGTAGACGAACTCAAGTCGGCCGCGGCCGGCGAAATCGTCGATCGGGAAGACCGATTTGAACACTTCCTGCAGGCCGGAATGGGTCCGATTGTCCGGATGGACGTTCATTTGCAGGAACGCCTCGTAGGATGCGCGCTGCACGTCGATCAGGTTCGGCATTGGCGTGGTTTCGGGGATCCGCCCGAAGCTTTTGCGAATGCGCTTGCGCCCGGTAAACGACATCGTGATAGCGTTCATCGATTATCCTGCCTGCTAGCTTGAAAAGACGGCAACACGGGCGGGAATCAAGCGATTCCCACCCATGTGCCGGTCAGTCACCCCGCGACCCCGAGGGATCGTGGGGCTTATATGGTATGCGGGACGCGTTACTTCACCTCCACGGTGGCACCGGCGTCTTCCAGCATCTTCTTGAACTTGGCAACGTCGTCCTTGCTCGCGCCTTCCTTCACCGGCTTCGGCGCGGCTTCCACGAGGTCCTTGGCTTCCTTCAGGCCCAGGCCCGTGATGGCACGGACTTCCTTAATGACGTTGATCTTCTTATCGCCGGCTTTCGCCAGGATGATGGTGAACTCGGTCTGCTCTTCGACCGGCGCGGCGGGGGCCGCGGGACCGGCGACGGCGGCAACGGCCACGGGCGCGGCGGCGGACACGCCCCACTTTTCTTCGAGCAGCTTCGACAGCTCAGCGGCTTCGAGCACCGTCAGGGAGGACAGCTCGTCAACGAGCTTCTGCAAATCGGCCATGTTCATCTACCTTCATATTGGTCGTTGGTTGGGTTCCAGACAAGCCCGGTCATCGGGCTGCCCGATAGGTCAGGCTGCTTCTGCCTCGTCCTTTTTGGCATAGGCGCTCAAGACGCGTGCGATCTGTCCGCCCGGAGCCTGCAGGATACCGGCGATACGGGTCGCGGGGGTCATGATCATCCCCAGCAAACCGGCACGCAACGTATCCAGGCTCGGCAGTTCGGCCAGCGCCTTGATCCCATCCGCATTCAGCGTCTGGGTGCCAAGAGCACCGCCAACCAGCACGAACTTCTCATTTGTCTTGGCGAACTCGACGGCGGTCTTCGCCACGGCCACCGGATCGGTCGACCACGCAAGCGCGGTCGGGCCGGTGAGCATGGGGCGGATGCCTTCGAATCGGGTCCCTGCCAGAGCGAGGTTGGCCAGCCGGTTCTTCGCGACTTTGTAGTTCGCGCCAGCGGCTCGCATCTTGCGGCGCAGGTCCGTCGCTTCGGCGACCGTCAGCCCCGCATTGCGCGAGACAACGATCATCGACGTATCGACGATTGCCGCATTGAGCCCCTCGACGAACTCCCGCTTCTCCGTACGGTCCACGTATCGTCTCCGTTGATGCCTTTGGCACCGAAATGCCGCGGGCGGGGTTTCCCAAGGGCTTGTTACAGCCCAGTTCGCCTGTCCCAAGGGGCGCCGAAGCAACCTCTTGCAAGCCGGAACCACCACGACATGCCCTTTGATGGGCTAATCCTGGCTTCCCCGTCTCCCGCGCGCGAACCAAAGGTTCATTAAGCCCCCCATGAGAGATCTCGTTGGGGGTACGAACGGTCTTGGACAGGTTCGGGGCCGCGCGAACGGCCCCTGCCCACCGGGCATTTCTGCCCGGCGTATTCCTAAATTCAGACGCCGATGCTTGAGACGTCGACCCGGATGCCTGGCCCCATGGAGGAGCTGATCGACACCCGCTGCACGTATGTGCCCTTGGCGCCGGTCGGCTTGGCCTTCTGAATCGCATCGGCCAGAGCGCGCGCGTTTTCCAGCAGCTTATCGGTCTCGAAGCTGACCTTGCCGATACCGGCATGAATGATACCGGCCTTTTCGGCCCTGAATTCCACCTGACCGGCCTTCGCGGCGGTGATGGCGCCCTTGACGTCCATCGTCACCGTGCCCAAGCGCGGGTTCGGCATCAGGCCGCGCGGGCCGAGGATTTTGCCGAGCTTGCCCACCACGCCCATCATGTCGGGTGTGGCGATGCAGCGATCGAATTGAATCTCGCCGGCCTGAATCTTCTCGGCGAGGTCGTCGGCACCCACCACGTCAGCACCGGCCGCGCGGGCTTCGTCCGCCTTCGGGCCACGGGCGAACACGCCCACGCGCACCGTCTTGCCGGTGCCGTTCGGCAGGCTGGTGAGCCCGCGGACCATCTGGTCGGCGTGCCGCGGATCGATGCCGAGGTTCATCGACATCTCGACCGTTTCATCGAACTTCGCCTTGGCGGTCGACTTGATCAGCGCCAGAGCTTCGGTGAGCGGATAGGATTTGGTGCTGTCCACGGCGGCGCGGGCGGCAGCGATACGCTTGTTCTTGGCCATGATCTCAGCCCTCCACCACTGTCAGGCCCATGGACCGGGCCGAACCCGTCAGCATGCGCACCGCGGCGTCGATATCGTTGGCGTTGAGGTCGGGCATCTTGATCGCCGCGATTTCCTTCAACTGGGAGATGGTAACGCGGCCAACCGAGGCGCCCTTGCCCACCGTCGGGCTGCCTTTATCGATCTTCGCCGCCTTCTTGAGGAAATAAGTGTTCGGCGGGGTCTTCATCACGAAGTTGAAGGAACGGTCGCCGTAAGCGGTGATGACCACGGGGATGGGCATCCCCGGTTCCATCTGCTGCGTGCGCGCGTTGAATTCCTTCACGAACTGCATGATGTTGATGCAGCGC
>CAIRCM010000066.1 GCA_903877125.1 uncultured Acetobacteraceae bacterium
CCACAACAGGTGGCCCGGACGAGCCGGCCCATGACGATTTGGGAGTGGTCGGCCGACTCGTTTAATTTTGGGCGTTGCCTTAGCGTGCACCGCTCCCCGTCGCACAGCTCGGTACGGCCTTTCGTGATTGTCCTGCAATCGAACGATTTTGGGCGGCTGCCAACCCGGATCGTCGCGCCGCTTCTGCTCGTGCGCGATCAGGCCTATGTGTTCAACGCTTTCGATCTGGCCACCATCGGGGTTCAACGCCTCGGGGAGCTGGTCGCATCCTTCGCCGAAGACGATGACGCGAAGCGCCGGATCCAGGTCGCTCTGGACTTTGTCCTCAAACCTTTCTGATGTTGGCGTGGCATCTTCCCAAGGCATCCGTACCGGCGGACCGACCGACCCAGCTTTTCAGCAGCCTGCTAGCGGCTGGACGCAACCGCGCCATCCCGCCAAACTGCCCCCGGAAAATGAGGAACATCCCATGAAACTGTTCGATATCACCGGCAAGGTCGCCGTCGTCACCGGCGGCAATGGCGGCATCGGTCTGGCCATGGCGCGCGGCATCGCATCCTGCGGCGCCAACGTCGCGATCGCCGGCCGCAATGCCGAAAAAGGCATGGCCGCGCTGGAATCCCTCCGCGAACTTGGCGTCCAGGCAATCTTCGTCACCGCCGACGTGACCAGGAAAACCGACTGCCAGCGCATGATCGCGGAAGCCGAGGCCCACTTCGGCCGCGTCGATATCCTCGTCAACAACGCCGGCACCTCCATCCGCAAGATGCCGCAGGATTATTCGGAAGACGAATGGCATCAGGTCATGGACACGAACCTGACCAGCGCCTTCCTGTGCTCCCAGGCGGCTTATCCGGCGATGGTCAAAGCCGGCGGCGGCAAGATGATCAACATCGGCTCCATGATGTCGCTGTTCGGCGCGCCCTATGCCACCCCCTATGCGTCCAGCAAGGGCGGCATCGTGCAGATGACGCGCTGCCTTGCCACGGCATGGGCGAAAGACAACATCCAAGTGAATGCGGTGCTGCCGGGCTGGATCGACACGGAGTTGACGCAGCGGGCCCGCCAGCAGGTGGACGGGCTCCAGTCCAGCGTCGAAAAACGCACCCCCGCCGGCCGCTGGGGCGCGCCCCCCGACATGTCCGGCGTCGCGGCGTTCCTGGCAACCGCGGCGTCGGATTTCGTCACCGGCACGGCCATCCCGGTCGACGGCGGGTTCTCGATCGCGATGTAGCGGCGTGCCCCCCGCCAGTTTCCAGCAGGCCGTCATGCTGTACCAGCAACGGCGCCTGCCCGAGGCCGATCGGCTCCTGAGCCAGATCCTCCAACGCGCCTCCGGCGACGTGGGGGCGCTGCACCTCGCGGGGTTGATCGCGCAGGAAACCGGGCGCCTGCCGCGCGCGGCGTCCCTGCTGTCCAAGGCGGTGAAACTGAGTCCGCGCACCGCCCCGCTGCTCGATGCCTTGGCCGGGGTGCTGAACGACCTCGGCCGGCGGCACGACGCACTGGCCCAGTGGGACAAAGCGACCCAGGCCGATCCGGCGTTCGCCGATGCATGGGTCAACCGCGGCACGCTGCTGAAAGCGCTGAACCGCCCGGCGGACGCGGTGGACAGCTACGATCGTGCGCTGGCCATCGAAACCAGTTTCGCCGAAGCCCATTACAACCGCGCCCTCGCGCTGGGCCAGTTGCGCCGGTTCCCCGAAGCGCTGGACGGGCTCGACCGGACCATCGCGCTGAACCCCGGCTTCGCGGACGCGCATGTCGGCCGGGGCACCATCCTCGCCGAGCTGCAACGGCATGAAGACGCGATGGGGAGCTTTCGCCGAGCCATCGCGCTGCGGCCGGACCATGCCGAAGCGCACTACAATATCGGGACATCGTTGCTGGGCCTCGGGCGAACGCGGGACGCAATCGCCTGGTTCGACAAAGCCATCGCGCTCAGGCCGGATCATGCCGATGCGTATCATAATCGCGGTATCGCCCAGGAGGAACTGGGCCTCCACGAACAGGCACTGCACAGTCAGGAAAAAGCCCTGTCATTGCGGCCAGACTTCGAATTTCTGGCGGGCGATCTGTTGCAATTGCGGTTGACCGTCTGCGATTGGCGCAACCTCGATCCTTCGATGCCGGAACGAATCGCCAGCGGCGAGCGCGCATGCGCGCCGTTTGCCGCGCTGCTGGCGTTTGACGATCCGGAATTGCAACTGAAAACCGCGACGATCTATGCCGCCGCCAAACATCCAGCCGACGGACGCCTCGGCGCCATCGAACCCAAGCCGCGAGGAGACAAAATTCGCGTCGGCTATTTCTCACCGGATTTTCGCGAACATCCTGTGGCCCGACTGATGATCGGGCTATTCGAAAATCACGACAGATCGCGGTTCGATACGATCGGATTCGCTTACGGACCGCCGGTGAACGATACTATGTCGGAGCGGATCGCGGCGGCATGCGATGAGATGGTCGACCTCCGTGGCATGTCCGACGAAGCCGCGGCGCGATTGGCGCGCGCGCTGAATGTCGATATCGCCGTCGATCTCGGTGGCTACACGAAATTCGCCCGCACCGGCATTTTCGCGTTTCGGGCGGCGCCGGTGCAGGTCAGCTATATCGGCTACCTCGGAACCATGGGCGCCGGCTATATCGACTATATCGTCGCCGACAAGGTCATCGTCCCCGAGGATTCGCGCCCGTACTATTCTGAAAAAATCGTGTCGCTGCCAAATTTCCAATCCAATCCAGCCGACCGGCCAATGTCCGATGCGCCCATCTCGCGGGCCGCGGCCGGATTGCCCGAAAGCGGCTTCGTCTTTTGCTGCTTCAACAACAATTTCAAAATCCTGCCGGACGTCTTCGCCGCCTGGGTCCGCATTCTCAAGGCCGTGCCGGGCAGCGTCCTGTGGCTCTACATCGCCGGCGACGCGGCGGAACGCAATATTCGGGCCTCCGCCGGCGCCGCCGGATTATCGCCCGACCGCATCGTGTTCGCGCGAAACGTGCCCCACTCCGAATATCTCGCCCGGCTGACCCTGGCCGACCTCTTCCTCGATACCGCGCCCTATAACGCCGGCACCACGGCCAGCGACGCACTGTGGGTGGGTCTTCCGGTTTTGACCCGACTCGGGAAAACCTTCGCCGGCCGGATGGGCGCCAGCCTGTTGACGGCCGTCGATCTGCCGGAACTGATCGCACCTTCGGCGGAAGCATACGAGGCGATGGCCATCGCCCTGGCCAACGATCCCGCACGGCTCGGCGCCATCAGGGGTAAACTGCGCGCCAACCGTTCGACCGCCCGCCTGTTCGATACCAAACGCTTCGCCCGCGATATCGAAACCGCGTACACCGCAATGGTCGAGCGGTATCGTGCCGGACTCGAACCGGACCACCTCGACGTCACGCCCAGCCCAGCGACCGATCGATCGCCTTCTGCCACGACGCCGTAAGCGCCGCCCGGCGATCGGCGGGCATCGACGGATGCCAGGTCCGCGCCACCGCCCAATTCGCCCGCAAATCCGCCAACCCCTCCCAGTAGCCCACCGCCAATCCCGCGGCATAGGCCGCACCCAGCGCGGTAGTCTCCACCGTCGCGGGCCGGACGACCGGGGTGCCCAGAATGTCGGACTGAAACCCCATCAGCAGATCGTTCGCCACCATGCCGCCATCCACGCGCAAGGCCTTGATCGGAACGCCCGAATCCCGCTCCATCGCCCCAACCACATCCATCGTCTGAAACGCCGTCGCCTCCAACGCCGCTCGGGCGATATGCCCGGCCGAGGCGAACCGCGTCAGCCCGGCCAGCACCCCACGCGCATCGGCCCGCCAGTGCGGCGCGTAAAGACCGGAGAAGGCCGGCACGAAATACACGTCGCCATTGTCGGGGACGGACGCGGCCAGCGCCTCGATCTCCGAGCTGCGCTTGATGATACCCAGATTGTCGCGCAGCCACTGAACCAGCGCGCCGGTCACCGCGATCGAACCCTCCAGCGCATAGGTTGCCGGAGCATCGCCCAGTTTCGCCGCGACCGTGGTCAGCAAACCGTGTTTCGACGCCACCGGAACGGTGCCGGTGTTCATCAGCAGAAAGCAGCCGGTGCCGTAGGTGTTCTTGGCCTCGCCCGGTTCGAAGCAGGTCTGGCCCATCAGCGCGGCCTGCTGATCCCCCAGAATCCCGGCAACCGGCACCCCGCCCAGCGCGGTGCCATAGACCTCGGACGATGACGCGATCCGGGGCAGCAGCCCGCGCGGGATGCCAAAGGCCGAAAGCAGCGCCGGATCCCAGTCCAGCGTCGCGAGATTCATCAGCTGCGTGCGGGACGCATTGGTCACGTCGGTGATGTGCAGCCCGGTCAGGTTCCACAGGATCCAGGTGTCGATGGTGCCGAACAGCAGGTCGCGGTCGCCCGCATGCGGCACGTGATCCAGCAGCCAGCGCAGTTTCAGCGCGGAAAAATAGCTCGCCAACGGCAGCCCGGTCGCGGCCCGGAACCGGTCCTGCCCGCCGTCGCGGGCCAACGCGGCGACCATCGGATCGACGCGCGTGTCCTGCCACACCAGCGCGTTATGCACCGGTCGGCCGGTGCTCCGGTCCCACAGCACCGTGGTCTCGCGCTGATTGGTGATGCCGATCGCGGCGAGGTCGCCGTATGTCAGGCCAGCCGAACCGAGAGCCTCCGCGATCGTGCCGCGCACATTGTCGCGGATTTCGATCGGGTCGTGTTCCACCCAGCCGGGTTGCGGGAAAATCTGCCGATGCTCCCGCTGCGCCTGCGCGATGGTGTTGCCGCCGCGGTCGAACACGATGAACCGGCTGGACGTGGTGCCCTGATCGATGGCGCCAATATAGCGGGTCAATTGCATTCCTCTCGATCTGTGCTGACGGTATGTTGCCAAAGGTGCTGAACAATGGCCAGAAGCGTGACGTTCGCCGGCAAGGGCGGTATCAAGGAAACACAATCGGGGGCCAATCCATGCCAGCACGTTTCGAAGGACGCACAGCCATCGTAACAGGAGGCGTTTCCGGTATCGGCGCCGGGGTCGCGCGGCGCCTCGCGGCCGAAGGCGCCAAACTGAGCCTGTGGGACATGGATGCGGCCAAGCTGGCGGCCGCGGACGCGGCACACACCGTGGCGCTGGACATCGCCGACCCCGACGCCGTGCAAAAAGCCGCCGCGGAAGCCGCCAGGGCGTTGGGAAAAATCGATATCCTGATCGCCTCGGCCGGCATCACCGGCCCGAACCACCCGACCTGGGACTATCCCGTCGCGGCCTGGGACCGGGTGATCGACGTGAACCTGAAAGGCGTCTTCTATTCCAATCGGGCGGTCGTGCCGTTCATGCAGGCCAACGGTTACGGCCGGATCGTGAACATCGCCTCGATCGCGGGGAAGGAGGGCAATCCGATGGCCTCCGCCTACTCGGCATCGAAAGGCGGAGTGATCGCGCTGACCAAATCCCTGGGCAAGGAACTGGCGGCAACGGAAATCCGGGTAAACTGTGTCACCCCCGCAGCCGTGCGCACCCCGATCTTCGAGCAGATGACCCAACAGCAGATCGACTGGATGCTGTCGAAAATCCCCATCGCCCGCTTCGGCGAAATCGATGAAATCGCATCGCTCATTCTCTGGCTGGCGAGCGAGGAGGCCAGTTTTTCGACCGGCGCGGTGTTCGACATCTCCGGCGGCCGCGCAACCTATTGAGGATGGTACAATGAATTCCGAAGATTTGGGTTTCATGCCGGCAACCGAATTGGCCGAGGCGATCCGGACCAAGAGAATTTCCCCGGTCGAATACACGCAAACGCTGCTGGAACGAATTGAAGCGCTGGAGCCGAAGGTCAACGCCTTCGCCCACCTCGCCGCCGATCAAGCCATGGATGCCGCTCGGGCAGCGGAAAAGGCGCTGATGTCGGGCGGGCGTATCGGTCGGCTGCATGGCGTTCCCGCGACCATCAAGGACCTCGTCATCACCAAGGACATGCCGACCCAAAGCGGCAGCATGATCTTCAAAGGACACCAGCCAAAGGAAGACTCGCCGGTCGTGCCGCGTCTGCGGGACGAAGGCGCGATCATCCTGGGCAAAACCACCACATCGGAATTCGGCTGGACCGGCGTGTCCCATTCGCCGCTCACCGGCATCACCCATAATCCGTGGAAATTCGGCTACAACGCCGGCGCGTCCAGCGCGGGTGCCGGGGCGGCGGCGGCGGCGGGATACGGCCCGTTGCACCAAGGCAGCGACGGGGCCGGTTCGATCCGCATGCCCAGTCATTTCTGCGGCGTCTTCGGGATCAAGCCCAGCTTCGGCCGGGTGCCCTACTACCCCGTCAGCGTGGGGGACATGACCTCCCACATGGGCCCGATGTCGCGCACCGTCGCCGACAGCGCCCTGATGCTGGAGGTGATGGCCGGTCCCCACCCGCTGGATTACACGACGCTGGAAGCCGGCCCAGCGCATTACCTCGCACGGCTGCACGAGGGCATCAGGGGGAAAAAGATCGCCTACAGCCCAGACCTCGGCCACGCCCGCGTCGACCCCGAGGTCGCGGCGCTGGTCAAAAAGGCCGCCGAACGGTTCACCGAACTCGGAGCGACCGTGGAGGAGGTCAAAACCCCCTGGGCCGCGCCGGGCCCGGAACTCGTGCGCTTTTTCTGGTCCGCGCATCTGACGCGCCTGCAGCCGTATCTGGAAAAGTGGGAATCGCAGATGGATCCTGGTCTGGTGGCCTGCATCAAGGCCTCCGATAACGTATCGGTCGCCGAATACCAGGCCGCCCGGGAACGCAAGATGCCCTATATCGCCAACATCCACCGTTGGTTCGAGGATTGGGATTTCCTCCTGACCCCCAGCGTGTCGGTCGCCGCCTTCCCCGCCGAAAAACTGATGCCCGATCACTGGCCCCACCACGATTGGGATTGGGTGAGCTGGGCCGAGTTCTCCTACCCCTTCAACATGTCCTGGAACCCCGCGGCCAGCGTGCCCTGCGGCTTCAACGCCGACGGTCTGCCTGTCGGACTGCAGATCGTCGGCCGCCGCTTCGACGATCTCGGCGTCCTGCAGGCCTCGGCGGCGTTCGAGCAGGCCCAGCCATGGGCGGACAAGCGTCCATCCCTTGGCTGACGCCATGGGGGGCGCCATTGCCGCCTTTCTGCTCGGGTATCCCGCGCTGTTTTCGATCGTCAACCCGCTCAGCGGGGCCTTCATCTTTCGGGAGATGACCCTGACCTGCACGCCGTCCGAACGGGCGGCGCTCGCTTGGCACGTCGCGCGCTACGCGTTCGTCGTCATGGTCGGCGCTTTGCTCGCCGGTTCGTTCGTGCTCGCGTTTTTCGGCATTTCCCTTGCCGCATTGCGCGTGGCCGGCGGCATGGTCGTTGCGCTCAGCGCGTGGCGCCTGCTGAACAGCCCCGAAAACACCGAACAGGCGGAACCAACGGACGGCGCGCATGACATCGCGCTGTTTCCGTTGACCATTCCAATTACCACCGGCCCCGGTACAATCGCCGTCGCGGTCGCCCTCGGTTCGGCACACCCCGTCACGGTCGCGGCGGCGATTTGGTTCTTCCTCGGCATGACCGTGGCAGCCGCCGCGCTCGCGCTGACAATCTGGATCACCTATCGCTCCGCCGACCGGGTGGCGCGGTTGATGGGGCCGACCGGAAGTCGTTCCGTCACGCGACTCGCGTCGTTCCTGTTGCTGTGTATCGGCGTCCAGATATTGATTACGGGCGTGCGCGATGTGCTCGGGCCGTTGCTGGCACAGCACTGAGCAGATTCCTTGCGTAAGCACGTCGTTGCTGATATCCACCCAAAAAGCGAGGGTGGAGAGAACCATGAACACGGACGGCCTGTTTGCGTCAGTCTCGAACATCCCGATCGTCGGTGTCGCGATCGGCCTGATGCTGACCTATCTGGTCGTGTCTTTGGTTGCATCCTCGGTCAAGGAAGCCGTTGCCAGCGTGTTCCAGTGGCGCGGCACCTATCTCCAGCATGGGCTCGGTGCGCTGTTGAGCATCGGCACGAACAGCAAATTCGACCTGGGCAAGATCGGGAATGGCGTGCTGAGCGGTCTTGCCGACAGCATCGGCCATTGGTTCAAAGCACATTTCTCCCGAGCCGATCCGACGGCAGCGGGCGGCGAGGCGATTAAACTGGCCCAAACGGCAATCGACGCGGCGAAAGACGCGGTTGCGAAAGCCAAGGTCGTGACCGCCCCGGCAGCGCCCGCCGATCCCGCCGCGACGGCTGCGGTCATCAACGCACGAAACGCGGCCACCAACGCCGCGGGCGCCCTGGCCGAATACAAAGCCAAAGATACGATCTCGAACACGTCCGACCTGTTCGCCATGGTCGAGAACGCCGCCCGTCAGGCCGCCACCGCCATGACCGCCGACGCTGTCGCGGAGGCCGAGAAACTGGCCGCTTCCGCACAGGCCGCTCTGGCGGTCTTCAAGGTGCGGGTTCACCCTTTGATCAAGGGAACGCCGTCCAGCCTGCCGTCCTACGTGCCGGCACGCGACTTCGCCACCGCGATGCTGGACGTGCTGCGCGACGGTTCCGCCAACGCCGGGTTCGCACAGATCAAACGCACCGTCGAAGCACTCCCCGAAGGCGACATCAAACGCATCCTGACCACCTTCATCGCCGATGCCGGCAACGATATCGATAAATTGCGTGCCCGGATCGAAACCTGGTTCGACGATGCGATGGACCGGCTCAGCGGTCTCTACAAACGCTTCACTCAGTATTTCCTGCTCGCGCTCGGGCTTGCGATCGCCGCCCTGCTGAACATCGATTCCGTGCATCTGGCCGTCGATATGTGGGAACAGCCGGCCCTGCGGGCGCAGATCGTCGCGAGTGCCATCGCAACGGTACCGCCGGCATCGAACCAGCAAAGCGGCAGCAATACCGCGCTGCCGTCCCAGTTGTCCCCGCAATCCCTACAGACAGCGCTCGACAAGGTGCATTCGCTGCCGCTCCCGATCGGGCGGGCGGCATGCAGCAATTTCTTCGGCCAGCCACCCAGCAATCCGCCGAACCCGCCATCGGCGACGCCAGGCTGCGCGCACAACCTGGTTTACAAACACTGGGGCTCTTGGGCGTCCTGGACCATCGTGGGCTGGATCGTCACAGCCTTCGCGATCTCCCTCGGGGCGCCGTTCTGGTTCGGCCTCCTGCAGAACATCATGAACCTGCGCGCCGCGGGAACCCCGCCCGCCCGGTCGGATGCCAAGACCTGATCTGGCGTGGCAGCGGCGGATCGCATAGGTTGCCGGCGGTATCCCAACCCAACCGGAGGAAGAAATGGCCTATTCCATCTACGACGCGACGGTGCCCCTGTGCACCCAACAGCTGACCGCGTTCCTGGGCATCTGCGACAAGGCCGCCGCCCATTGCGCCGAAAAGAAGATCGATGAGGCATGGCTGCTGACCGACCGCCTCTTCCCGGATATGTTCAGCCTCGGCCGCCAGATCCGCCAGCTCACCGATTTCGGCCGCAACACGGTCGGTCGTCTGGCCGGTGTCGCCGGCCCCGATTTCCCCGCGACCGACCCCACCAGCTTCGCCGAAGCCAAAGACCGCGTGCAGAAGTCGCTCGACTTCGTGATAAGCATCACCCGCGCCCAGCTCGAAGGCACCGAGGACAAGCAGGTCTCCTGGACCGCCGGCACGCGGGAGATGTCGTTCAAAGGCGATGCCTATGTCCGCTGGTTCGCACTGCCGAACTTCTATTTCTTCTGCACCACCGCGTACAACATCCTGCGCCATCGCGGTGTCGAAGTCGGCAAGCGGGACTTCCTCGGCCCGCAGTAACCTCCCTTTAATCGGCGCTTGGCGCGGATCGGCGCACATTGCTAAGGTGTGGCCCGATTCGCGCCTCGACCGGGCATTGGGGATTTGACACGATGAAGCTGAAGGCCGACCGCGCCACGCTGATCAAAGCGCTCGCGCATGTCCAAAGCGTGGTGGAGCGTCGCAACACCATCCCCATCCTCGCCAATGTCATGATCGCGGTCCGGGACGGTAAACTGTCGCTGACCGCGACGGATATGGAAATCGCCGTCGTCGAGGACGTGGCCGCCAGCAGCAGCCGCAACGGGGCCTGCACCGCGCCTGCCGCCACGCTCTATGAAATCGTCCGCAAACTGCCCGATGGAGCAGAGGTCGAACTCGATCACCCCGGCGGCGATTCGCAACTCGCGCTGCGCGCCGGCCGTTACGATACAAAGCTGGTCGTGCTGCCCGTCGACGATTTCCCCTCCATGACCGCCGGCGTGCTCCCCCACCGCTTCAACCTCTCGGCGCAAACGCTGCGCGCGCTGATCGATCGCACCCGGTTCGCCGTCAGCACCGAGGAAACCCGCTACTACCTCAACGGCATCTACCTCCACGCAGCCGAGACCGAGGGAACCAAGGTCCTCCGCGCCGTCGCCACCGACGGACACCGGCTCGCTCGGGTGGAAGAACCGCTGCCGGAAGGCGCGGAAACCATGCCGGGCGTGATCATCCCCCGTAAGACCGTCAACGAATTGCGCAAACTCCTCGACGAAGTGAACGGCAACGTGGAGATCGCGCTGTCCGACACGCGCATCCAGTTCCGCGTCGATCAGATCCTGCTGACCAGCAAACTGATCGACGGCACCTTCCCGGAATACGAACGCGTCATACCCCGCGGCAACGACAAGGTGCTGCGCGTCGGCAAGAAGGATTTCGCGGACGCGGTCGGCCGCGTGGCGGCGATTTCCTCGGAACGCTCGCGCCCCGTGAAGCTGTCCCTCGCCCGCGATCTGCTGACCCTGTCCGCGGCAAGCCCCGAACAGGGCACCGCGAGCGAGGAACTCGATGCCGACCATGTGAAATATGATGCCGGTCCGTTGGAGATTGGCTTCCAGGCCCGCTACCTGAACGACATCACCGATCAGATCGGCGAAATGGTCGAATTCCGCTTCTCCGACGGGTCCGCGCCGACGGTCGTCCAGGACGCGGCGGACGCCAGCGCGCTGTACGTGCTGATGCCAATGCGGGTCTAGCGCGTTACGCGATTAAACAAAGACTTATACCAGCCCGTATAAACTTTGACGTACCAGCCGACCGAATCACGTCATGCCGGCGAATGCCGGTATCCACGCCTTGCGAGGCTGGGACTTCCGAAAGGCGTGGATACCGGCATTCGCTGGCATGACGGGTGGGCAGCCGCCACGAGTCAATCTTTGCGCGGTCTGGTACTATAGACCCCTATAGCGCCCTAGTACCCAGAATCTCTA
>CAIRCM010000067.1 GCA_903877125.1 uncultured Acetobacteraceae bacterium
GGGTATCTTCAGCGTCGGCGGGCATGGCAGATTCTGTCCGGGCATCGGGTATGGCGTCGAGAACCAAACCTTATGCGATTCCAGACGGTTGTGCCGTGCCTGCCAGCGAATCCCTGCTATGCGGTGAATAAGAGGGGTTAATCCGCCTCCTGCGCGGTGTGCATTTCCGCCGGCAGCGGGTGGAATTCGGCGAATTTGGCGCAGGCCAGCAGCACCGCGGCGACGGCACCGTAGGAGATCGCGACCGGCAGGGAACTGGCGAAGCCGATCGCTTCCCCGTGGATGAAGCCGAAGAAGGTCAGGATCATGCCGGCGAGGGCGAAGGCGGCGGCCTTTTCCAGTGCGCGATCGATGATGAAGACCGTGATGGCGCCGAGGATGATGCCGGCCAGGGTGGCGCCGCCGCCGAGCACCTCGAGCCCTTGATAGAGCACGCCGACCTGGGCGAGCTTTGCCATGCCGATATCGTGCGCGCTGGTGCCGGCCGCGCCGAGGGCGTTGTCGATCTGCACCTTGCCCCATGCGGCGAGCTGGGGCAGCAAAGCGAGCACGACGGCGGGCGCGTGGCGGTGGGGGGATTCCTGGAACGCCTGCGATCCGATCAACATGCCGATGTAGAGCAGGATGGGCAGGATCGCGACCACGGGGATCAAGGCGGACATCAGCGCGATGATTCCGAACCAGGTCAGGACGAGCACGCTGATACCGGTGACGGCGGAATAGCCCATGCGGCCACCCATCGCCTTCCAGCCGGGATGGCCGATGTAGACGGCGTTGATGAATGGATTGCCCAGCAGGCAGCCGATCAGGCTGATCACGCCATCGGCTGTCAGGACGCGGGTGGTGGGGAAGGAATCGCCGGCGGCGCTGGCGCTTTCGACGTTATCGAGGGCCTCGATCAGATCGTAGATGCCGAAGGGGATCGCGGTGACCAGAATGATGCCGATATATTTGAATCCGTGGAAGACGTGATCGACGGCGGGGATCGGGAACGAAAAGCCGAAATTGGCGAGCGATCCGCCGAGTTTGGCGAAGGTCAGATCGCCGTATCCGAGGCCGAAGAGGTTGGACGACCAGGCGATGACCGTACCGACGCCGATGGCGACGAGACCGCCGGGCACGCCGCCGAAATATTTCACGCCGCCGAACCAGTTGGCCAGGATGATGGCGAAGCAGACCACGCCGATGATGGGGGTGGAGAACACCTGTGCGGCCGGGCTCATGGAAATGAAGGTGACCGAAATACCCGCGAGGGATCCCAGCAGCGCGGCGCGCGGGGTGATTTTGCGGACATAGGGGCCGATGAAACCGCCGGCCATGAGGACGAAGCTCTGGACGAAGACCCATGTCAGGCCGGCTTCCCAGGCCTGAACGGGGTCCTTGGTGGCGATGCCGATCGGCAGCATGACCACGAAGGTGACGACGAACATGTGCGGGACGCTGATTCCCGACGGCAGGGCGCAGACGTTGGTTCGGCCGGTCTGCTTCGCCAGCCGCCAGGCGAGGTAGGCGTAATAGCAGGTGCTGAGGCAGAGCATGAGGCCGAGCGCGGGCAGGATGCGGCCGAAGACGAGGGCGTCGGGCATTTTCAGCACGAACCGCAACAATCCCGTGAGCACGAGAACATTGACCAGGATATTGGTCCCGAATCCGAACAGGGCGTTCCAGTCGCCGGGGACCCAGAATTTAGGCTTGAAGACCGTCGTTCCGCTCATGATCAGGCTCCTGCTTGGTGTGTTTATGTTGTTTGTAACGCTCCGATAATATCGGCGGATCGTCCGACCCAGCCGAAGATGCCGCCCTGGGCCTTGATCATTGCCAGTCCCATCGCCTGAAATTCGGGGAAGTAGGAACCGACGCAATCCTCGGGCACCAGACAATCGAATCCGCGATCATTGGCTTCCCGCACGGTGGTATTGACGCAGACTTCGGTGGTTACGCCGGTTACGACCAACCGCGCGATGCCACGTGTCATCAGGATTTGGAACAGGTCGGTGGCGTGGAAGGCGCCCTTGCCGGGTTTGTCGATCACGGGTTCGCCGGGAATGGGGTAGAGTTCGGGGATGATGTCGTGGCCGGGTTCGCCGCGCACCAGGATGCGTCCCATGGGGCCGGCATCGCCGATGGTGGTGGGGCCGCGGCCGCGGATCTTCTTGGCGTGCGGGAGGTCTGTGAGGTCTGGGCGGTGGCCTTCGCGGGTGTGGATGACGGTGAGTCCCGCGGCGCGCCATGCGGCGAGCAGGGCTTTGTTGGGCTCGATGGTACGGCGGAGCTGGGAGACATCGTTGCCCAGCATTTCGCCGAAGCCTCCGGGCTCCAGGAAATCGCGTTGCATGTCGATGATCAGCAGCGCGGTTCGGGCTGGCTCGAAAGCGAAGGGATAGGGTTCCGCTGCGATTTCGGTACGCATTTGGGTCGACCCGTTCTATCGGTGGTGAAAAAACGGGCATGCAACCTCCATGCCACGGTGGGAAGCGGGCGCGGATCGTCATTGGCTCGCGGGTCCGACCGGCGAATATGATTACATTATAATCATTATGGCAAATTTCGATCTGTCTTCTGTCTAGTTTACCATCATTCATGCTCCTCTCTTCAATTATCGCATAAATTTGGGTCAATATTGGATTGACTCGGCCGCCCCTTCCCTGCACGCTTCAGGCGTTGGAGGGATGCATGCGGACAGACGGGTTCGGCCCAAACGGCAGCGATGCCAGCGATCGGTTTCGCTAGCATGCGCGAGGCGATCAGTTTCCTCCTCGACGATCGTGCGGTCACGGTCTCTGGACTTTCGCCGACCACCACGGTGCTGGACTATCTGCGGACCGTTCTGAAGCTGACCGGTACGAAGGAAGGCTGCGCCGAGGGTGACTGCGGCGCCTGCACGGTGATGCTTGGCGAACCCGATGCGACGGGCTGGCGGTACAAGGCCGTCAACGCCTGTATTTTGTTTGTCCCCGCGCTCGACGGAAAGCGGCTGCTGACGGTGGAACATTTACGCGGGCGCGACGGTGGCGCGCATCCGGTGCAGCGTGCGATGGTGGATCGGCACGCGTCGCAATGCGGGTTCTGCACCCCGGGCTTCGTCATGAGTCTGACGGTGCTGCATGAAAGCGGCACGCGACCGAGCCGCGCGGAGATCGATGAGGCGCTCGCGGGGAATTTGTGCCGTTGTACCGGGTATCGTCCGATCGTCGATGCGGCGGTCGATGCGATGGCAGTCGAGCGGGCGGTGGCCGGGGCGGAGGCGCCGGCGGTTGTTGGTTCGTTGGCTTATCGGGCGGATGAGGCGGTCTATCTGGCACCTCGGTCGGTCGCGGAACTCGACGAAGCGGTCGGGCACAATCCTGGTGCGGTGCTGGTGGCCGGGGGGACCGATCTGGGTCTGGTCGTGACGAAACAACACCGAGCCTTGCCGGCGCTGATCGCGCTGGAGGGGGTGGCGGAGATCGCCGGCGTTGCCGAAACAGACGATACGATCGCCATCGGCGCCGCCGCCACGTATGAAACGGCGCTGCCGATCCTGGAACGGCATTATCCGTCGCTGGGCGCGATGATGCGGCGGATCGGATCGCGGCAGATCCGCAATCGGGGGACCGTCGGCGGCAATATCGCCAATGCCTCCCCGATCGGCGACATGCCGCCGGCCTTGCTGGCGTTGGATGCCAGCCTGGTTCTGCGCGGCGGCGGGCGCGAGCGGGTCGTGAAGCTGGACGCGTTCTTCACCGGCTATCGGCAGACGGTTCTCGGGCCGGGCGAATTCATTCTGCGGATCGACGTGCCGCGGCCGACGCCGGACGTGCGACTGCATTGCTACAAAGTGGCCAAGCGCTTCGATCAGGACATTTCCGCCGTTTGCGGCGCGTTTCGGCTGGTGCTCGACGGCGGCATCGTCCGTTCGATCCGGATCGGCTTTGGCGGAATGGCGGCAACGCCGGCACGCGCACGCCTGACAGAAGCCGCGTTGCTGGGCGAAGCATGGACCGAGGCGACGGTGAGGCGTGCGATGGACGCGTTGGATGCCGATTTCTCACCGTTGTCGGACATGCGGGCCAGCGCCGGCTACCGCCGCACGGTCGCGCGAAACCTGCTGCTGAAATTGTTCGTCGAGGTGGGGCCATGATGCCGGTCGGATCCTCGGTCCCGCATGACAGCGCCGTTCGGCATGTGAGCGGCGCGGCGCTGTATATCGACGACCTGCCGGAACCGCGCGACCTGCTGCACGCTTACATACGGTTGTCCGAGCATGCTCATGCGCGGGTCACGCGGTTGGATACGACGGCGGTTGCGGCGATGCCGGGGGTCGCCGCGGTCATGAGCGCCGGGGACGTTCCGGGTGTGAACGACGTCGGTCCGGCCTTTCCGGGGGATCCGATTTTCGCGGACGGGCTGGTGGAATATCACGGCCAGTCGCTGTTCGCGGTTGCCGCCGACAGTATCGCGCTCGCTCGGCAGGCGGCGATGGCGGCGGTGGTGGAATACGAGCCGCTGCCGGCGATTCTGACGATCGACGACGCGCTCGCGGCCGCATTCTACGTGCTGCCCAGCCAGACGATGGAGCGCGGCGACGCGGCCGCGGCGCTGGCCGGTGCGCCGCATCGGCTGAGCGGACGGGTGGATGTTGGCGGGCAGGAGCATTTCTACCTCGAAGGTCAGGTCGCGATGGCGATCCCGACCGAGGGTGGCGAGATGCTGGTGCATTCGTCGACCCAGCATCCGACGGAGGTGCAACATCTTGTCGCCCGTTCCCTGAAACTGCCGGATCACGCGGTGATCTGCGAGACGCGGCGGATGGGCGGCGGGTTCGGCGGCAAGGAGTCCCAGGCGTCGCTGATCGCGGTGGTCGCGGCATTGTTGGCGCAGCGCACCGGTCGGCCGGTGAAACTGCGGCTGGATCGCGACGACGACATGGTGCTGACCGGCAAGCGGCACGATTTCCGGATCGATTACGATGTCGGGTTCGGCGACGACGGGCTGATCCACGGTATCGACTTCATGTTCGCCGGGCGGTGCGGCATGTCCCCGGATCTGTCGGGTGCGATCAACGACCGCGCGATGTTTCATGCCGACAACTGCTATTTTCTGGAAAACGCGAGGATTGTGTCGCATCGCTGCAAGACACACACGGTTTCCAACACCGCGTTCCGCGGTTTCGGCGGACCGCAGGGGATGATGGCGATCGAATACGCGATCGACGAGATCGCCCGGTATCTGGGTGTCGATCCGCTGGCCGTCCGCAAGCGCAATTTCTATGGCACGACCGACCGAAACGTGACTCCGTATCGGATGACGGTGGAGGACAATATCGTCCACGAACTGGTCGACACGCTGGCGCGCACGTCCGATTATGCCGGACGCCGGGCGGACGTGGCGGCGTTCAATGCGGCGAACCGCTGGGTGAAGCGGGGGCTGGCGCTGACGCCGCTGAAATTCGGGATTTCCTTCACCCTCACCCACATGAACCAGGCGGGCGCACTGGTGCATGTGTACACCGATGGCAGCGTGCGGCTGAACCACGGCGGCACGGAGATGGGCCAGGGGCTGTATATTAAGGTCGCGCAGGTGGTGGCGGCCGAGTTCGGGATTGCGGTCGATCGGGTGAAGATCACCGCGACGACGACCGACAAGGTCCCGAACACGTCGCCCACGGCCGCATCGTCGGGCGCCGATCTGAACGGGATGGCGGCGCGGGCGGCGGCGCGGACGATCCGCGAGAGAATGGCGTCGGTGTTGGGCGTCGCGCCGGAGGACGCGGTTTTCGCGGACGGCCGGGTCACCGGGGGCGGCAAGGACATGACCTTCGCGGAACTCGCCCGCGCGGCTCATCGGGCTCGGGTATCCTTGTCGTCGACGGGTTATTACAGCACGCCGAAGCTGATTTACGATGCGGCGACCCTGACCGGGCGGCCGTTCTTTTATTTCGCCTACGGCGCGGCGGTGGCGGAGGTCGAGGTCGATACGCTGACCGGGGAATATCGCACCCGTCGGGTGGATATTCTGCATGACTGCGGTGCCTCGCTGAACCCGGCGATCGACATCGGACAGATCGAGGGCGGTTTCGTTCAGGGCATGGGATGGCTGACGTCGGAGGAGCTGTGGTGGGACAGCGCCGGGCGGCTTCGCACGCACGCGCCTTCGACCTACAAAATCCCCACCAGCCGCGACGTGCCGGCGGATTTTCGGGTCGCGCTGTTCGACGGCGGGCCGAACCGGGAGGACACGATCTACCGTTCCAAGGCGGTCGGCGAACCGCCGCTGATGTTGGGGATCGCGGTGTTCCACGCCCTGAAGGATGCCGTTGCCGCGACAGGCGACGGCACGACGCCCCGCTTCGATTCGCCGGCCACGCCGGAGCGCGTTCTGATGGCGATCGAAGCGCAACGTCGGAAGGCGGGGGTGTGATGGCCGACTGGCTCGATGCCCTCGCCCGTCTGGACCGGGATGGCGAAGCCGCCGTTATGGTGACGGTGCTGGAGGCGCGTGGATCGACCCCGCGCGAGGCGGGCTGCAAGATGGTTGTCGGCGCGGATGCGGTGTTCGGCACCATCGGCGGCGGCAGTCTGGAATATCGCTGCACGGCCGAGGCTCGGGGGCTGCTGGCCGGTTCGGATGCGGGGCCGGTGGTGCGGGCGTTTCCGTTGGGGCCAGCGCTGGGCCAGTGCTGCGGGGGGCATGTGTCGGTGCTGTTCGAGCCGATCCGCCCGGCGGCGATGCGGATCGCTTTGTTCGGCGCGGGGCATGTCGGGCGGGCTTTGGTGCGGGTGTTGGGCGATCTGCCGTGCCGGGTGAGCTGGATCGACCCTCGGCCGGCGGTATTTCCCTCGGTCTTGCCGGCCAACACGCGCTGCTTTGCGCATGTCGATGTCGCCGACCTGCCGGCGGGCACGCGGCTTTTGGTCATGACACATGATCATCAGCGCGATTTCGACATCGTGTCCGCGGCGCTGGCGCGGGGCGATGCGATCGATGTGGGCCTGATCGGGTCGGCGACCAAGCGTGCCCGGTTCGCCGGGCGGTTGCGCCGGCTGGGTTTCGACGATGTCGCCATCGGCCGGCTGCGGTGCCCGATCGGTATTCCGGGCATCGGCAGCAAGTTGCCGGCGGCGATCGCGGTCAGCATCGCGGCGGAGTTGTTGCGGGAGGCGGATCGGGTGGCGCGGGAACCGGCGGCGGTTGGTGCGTGCCTCGACTGCGCTCGCCATCCAGAGGGAGTTTGCGCATGACCCATGAAGTACACATGCTGCGTGCCATTGCCTTGTCGCTGGAAATGATGCGTTCGGGCAAAGGCGGGCCGTTCGGCGCGGTGGTGGTGCGCGACGGGCGCATCGTCGCCGAGGGTTTCAATCAGGTCACTTCGACCAACGATCCGACCGCGCACGCGGAAGTCGTGGCGATCCGACGAGCGTGTCAGGCGCTGGGGGTTTTCGATTTGACGGGGTGCGACATTTATACGAGCTGCGAGCCGTGTCCGATGTGCCTCAGTGCGATCTACTGGGCCCGGCTCGACCGGATTTTCTATGCCAACGACCGGACCGACGCGGCGACGATCGGGTTTCGGGACGATCTGCTTTATCGCGAGATTCCACTGCCGTTGGACCAGCGGTCGATCCCGACGCAGCGACTGCTGGCGGCGGAGGGGTTCGAGGCGTTCGCGGAATGGGCCAGCAAGCCGGACAGGATCGAATATTGACCGACGAGGATTTTCTACGGCGGACGCTGGACATCGCGCGGGCGGCGCGGGCGACGGGCAATCATCCGTTCGGCGCGATCCTGGTGGGACCGGATGGTGCGGAACTGCTGAGCGCGGGCAATGCGCACAGCGATGCGCCGGGAGAATTTGGGGATCGCACAGCGCATGCCGAACGGGTTTTGGCGACGCGCGCGTGCCGAGAGTTCAGCGCGGCATTTCTCGCGACCTGCACGCTGTATTCCAGCGCGGAACCGTGTGCGATGTGCGCGGGCGCGACGTATTGGGCCGGGATAGGGCGGCTGGTTTATGGGCTGTCGGAGGCGGACCTGAAGGCGTTGATCGGACCGCATCCGGAAAATCTGACGATGGCCCTGCCCTGCCGCGTCGTTCTCGCTGCCGGTCAGCGGGTCGTCGAGGTCGTGGGGCCGTTGCTGGAAGATGAATCCAGGGCGGTTCATGAAGGGTTCTGGCACGAACATTGCTAGGATGAGAGCATCGAAAATCCAACTCCAATCCAGGGACTGGCATAATGACGGAGAACACCATGTTGAGGCGTAATTTTACCCGCTTGGCGGCGAGCGCGCTGGCGCTTCCGGCCATCGGGCGGTCGGCCCTGGCGGCGGATCCCTTGAAGGTCGGCTTTATCTACCTGGGACCGGTTGGGGATTTTGGCTGGACGTATCAGCATGACATTGCCCGCCAGGCGGCGGTTGCCAAATTCGGGGACAAGATCAAGACGACCTTCGTGGAAAATGTCGCGGAGGGGCCTGATTCGGAAAAGGTGCTCAACGATCTGGCCAACCAGGGTCACAAGCTGATCTTCGCGACGTCGTTCGGCTACATGAATTATGTGCTCGCATCCGCGAAGAAGCATCCCAATGTGTTCTACGAGCATGCGACCGGCTACAAGCGCGCCGCGAATATTTCGACCTACAACATCCGCTTTTATCAGGCGCGTTATGTGCAGGGTGTGATCGCCGGCAAGCTGAGCAAGGCGGGTCTGGCGGGTTATGTCGGTTCCGTTCCGGTGCCCGAGGTCGTGCAGGGTCTGAACGCCTTCATGCTCGGCATGCAATCGGTCAATCCGAAGGCACGGATGAAATTCGTACTGATCAACTCGTGGTACGACCCGCCGAAGGAAGGCGACGCGGCCAAGGCGCTGATCGATCAGGGCTGCGACATCATCACCCAGCATACCGATTCGCCCGCGCCGCTTCAGGCGGCGGCGAGCCGTGGGGTGAAGGCGTTCGGCCAGTCCACCGACATGGCGAAATTTGCCGCGGACACCCAGCTCAGCGCCAGCACCGACATCTGGGGACCGTATTATATCAACCGCATTCAGGAGGTTTTGGACAAGACCTGGAAGAGCACCGACATCTGGGGCGGGTTCGCCGAGGGCATGCTGGCGATGTCGCCGTTCCACAACATGCCCGACGATGTCGCGGCGCTGGGGAATCAGACGATCGCCGATGTGAAATCGGGCAAGAACAAGGTCTTCGTCGGCCCGCTGACCGATCAGTCCGGCGCGGTTAAAGTCGCCGCCGGGACCACCATGGACGATGGTGCCCTGAACGGCATGCAATGGCTTGTCAAAGGCATCGAAGGCAAGTTGAGCTGATAAACCCCCTGGTTCGGAGACTGCCGCCATGACCGATACCGGTCCGCTGCTGCGGATGTCGGGTATGACCAAGCAGTATCCCGGCTGCCTTGCCAACGACCGCGTCAGCCTCACCGTGGAGCGCAACCAGATTCACGCGCTCCTCGGTGAGAACGGCGCCGGCAAGAGTACTCTTGTCAAAACGATCTACGGCGTCGTGAAGGCCGACGCCGGCGAGATGGTGTGGGAGGGGCAAAAGGTCAGCGTCCAGAACCCGGGGCATGCGCAGCGGCTTGGCATCGGGATGGTGTTCCAGCATTTCTCGCTGTTCGAGGCGCTGACGGTCGCGGAGAACATCGCCCTTGGGCTTGCCGGGGGAAGCCAGCGGGCGGGATTGCGGGATCGGATCGTGCGGGTATCGACCGAGTACGGCCTGCCGCTCGATCCCGATCGTGTGGTGCACGATCTTTCGGTGGGCGAGCGGCAGCGCATCGAAATCGTCCGCTGCCTGCTGCAGAATCCGAAACTGCTGATCATGGACGAACCGACCTCGGTCCTGACGCCGTCGGAGGTGCAGAAGCTGTTCGTGACGCTGCGCCGGCTCGCGGCGGAGGGGTGTTCGATCCTCTATATCAGTCACAAGCTGGAGGAAGTGCGCAGCCTGTGCTCCGCCGCCACGATCATGCGGCTGGGGCGCAATGTGGGCGAGTGCGTGCCGGCCGAAAAATCCGTCAAGGAACTGGCGGAAATCATGATCAACGCCGACCTGCCCGAACCGACCCCGCGGCCGGAGCCGTCGGAGCAGGCGAAGCCCCGACTGGTGCTGGACCGGCTGACGATCCGCTCGCCGCATCATTTCGGCACGGACCTTCAGGATATTTCTCTTTCGCTCGCCGGTGGGGAGATTCTGGGTATCGCGGGGATCGCGGGCAACGGGCAGAGCGAGCTGATGGATGCGTTGTCGGGCGAAGTGCCGGCCGGGCGGCCGGAGACCATTCTGATCGACGGCATGCCGGCGGGACACATGGGCCCGCGCGAGCGCCGCCACGCGGGCGGCTGCTTCGTGCCGGAAGAACGCAACGGGCATGGTGCGGTGACGACGATGTCGCTGGCGGAGAACGCGCTGCTGTCGGCGTTCTCCCGCCAGTCGCTGGTGCGTTTCGGGCTGATCGACGCCAGGAAGACCCACGCTTTCGCCGGCCGTATCATCGAGCAGTTCGACGTGCGGACGACCGGACCGAAGGCGCAGGCCCGGTCGCTGTCGGGCGGCAATCTGCAGAAATTCCTGGTCGGGCGGGAGGTGATGCAGAACCCCGCCGTGCTGGTGGTGAACCAGCCCACCTGGGGGGTCGATGCCGGGGCGGCACTGGCGATCCATGAGGCGATCATGGCGCTGGCGCAGGCCGGGGCGGCGGTGATGATCATTTCGCAGGACCTCGATGAGATCTTCGTCCTCGCCGATCGCATCGCGGTGATCGCCGGGGGGCGCGTGTCCGAACCGGTGCCGACCCGTTCGGCCACTGTCGAATCGATCGGGCGCCTGATGGGCGGCAGCCGGAAGGAAACCGCGGATGCTTAAGATCGAGGCTCGCGGGCATGAGTCCGTCTTTTGGCGCTATGCGTCGCCGCTGCTCGCGCTGTTGCTGACCGGGATGACCGCGGCGCTGATTTTCACCGCGATGGGCCGGCCGCCGCTGCTGACCGTCTACACGTTCCTGGTCGCGCCGCTGTTGCAGCAGGATGGGATGCAGGCGCTGGTGGTGAAGGCGGCGCCGCTGATCATGATGGGCGTTGGGCTGTCACTGGCATATCGTGCCAATGTCTGGAACATCGGCACGGACGGGCAATTCATCGTCGGTGCGATCTGCGGCGGCGGCGTGGCGTTGGCGTTTCCCGATGCGCCGGCTTTGATCGTTTATCCCGCGATGATGGTCGCGGGCATCCTGGGGGGCATGGCGAACGGCGGCCTGGTCGCGTGGCTGCGGATCCGCTTCAACGCCAACGAAATTCTGACCAGTCTGATGTTCGCCTACATCGCGCAGTATCTGCTGGTGTATCTCGTGGTCGGTCCGTGGCGCGATCCGATGGGCTTTGGTTTTCCGCAATCGGCGATGTTTTCCGACAGTACTCTCGCCCCCCGGCTGATCGAGGACAGCAACGTCCACATCGGCATCCTGCTGGCGCCGCTGATTGCCGTCGGGCTGTGGTTCATGCTGGAAAAATCGTTGCTGGGCTTTCAGTTCCGGGTGCTTGGGCAGGCAACCCGAGCGGCGCGGTTCGCGGGATTCAGGGAGAACAGGCTGGTGTGGATCGCGATGCTGATCAGCGGCGGCCTTGCGGGACTCGCGGGGATGCTGGAGGTCACGGGCACGCTTGGGCAGCTTACGACGACGTTGTCGCCGGGGTATGGGTTCACCGCGATTATCGTTGCGTTCATGGGGCGGTTGAACCCGTTGGGCGCGATCCCGGCCGGGCTGCTGCTGGCCCTGACCTATCTTGGCGGCGACGCGGCGCAGATCAACCTTGGGCTGCCGAACGCGGTGACCTCGATTTTTCAGGGCATTCTGCTGTTCTACCTGCTGGGCTCCGACTATCTGCTGCATCACCGCGTCGTATGGCGCCCCTTGCCTTCGGGAGCCGCGCCATGAACGAGATTCTCGTCCCCTTTCTGATCAGCGTCATGGCCGCCGCGACCCCTTTGTTGCTGGCGGCGACGGGGGAATTGGTGGCGGAACGGGTGGGCGTGCTGAATCTCGGGGTCGAGGGCATGATGCTCGCGGGCGCGATCGCGGCCTTTGCCACCGCCAACGTGACCGGTGTGACCGTGCTGGGCGTGCTTGCCGGGCTTGGCGCGGGCATCGCGCTGGCGCTGCTGTTCGCGGTGATTTCGCTGACACTACAGGCGAACCAGACCGCGACCGGCTTGGCGCTGACCATTTTCGGGCGCGGCTTCAGTGCGCTGGTCGGGGCTGGTTATGTCGGCATCCCCGCGCCGCAACTGCCGAAGATTCACCTGCCCGTTCTGTCCGATCTTCCGTTTCTGGGACCGGTGCTGTTTCAGCACGACGTGCTGGTTTACCTCGCGTTGGCAATTCTGGCGGCGGTGGCGTGGTGCATCCGGTCCACCCACATGGGGCTGATCCTGCGGGCGGTGGGCGATTCGCACGATGCGGCGCATGCGCTGGGCTACGCGGTGGTGCCGATCCGCTATGGCGCCGTGCTGTTCGGCGGCGCGATGGCCGGGTTGGCCGGGGCGTACATGTCGCTGTCCTATACGCCGATGTGGGCACAGGACATGACGGCAGGCCGGGGCTGGGTCGCGGTGGCGTTGGTGACGTTCTCGGCCTGGCGCCCGTTCTGGCTGCTGATCGGGGCGTGGTTCTTCGGCGCGCTGATGTACATGTCGCTGTATGTGCAGGCGCTGGGCGTGGCGGTCCCCTCGGCGCTGCTGTCGGCGCTGCCCTATATCGGGACGGTCGTGGTGCTGGTGCTGATTTCCCGCGATGCTCGGCGTATCCGGCTGCATCGTCCGGCGATGCTGGGGCTGCGCTTCCAGGGGCGGGCGTGAGCGTGCCGGTCTGGATCAAGGATCCGCTGGCGATCCACGCCGCGGGTGCCGAACGCGGGGTGGTGGTGGCGGATGGCCGGATCGTGGAGCTGGTGCCGGCCGGTGCGACGCCTGCCTCCGCCGGCTTGGCATCGTTCGATGCCGGGTCGCATGTCGTCATTCCCGGCCTGATCAACACGCATCATCATTTCTACCAGACACTGACGCGGGCTTCGCCGGCGGCGCTGGACCGGACGCTGTTTCCCTGGCTGCAGGCGCTGTATCCGATCTGGGCTCGGCTGACGCCGGAGGCCCTGGACGCGGCGGCGACGGTGGCCCTGGCCGAACTTCTGCTGTCGGGCTGCACGACGAGCACCGATCACCACTACGTCTTTCCCGCCGGATTGGACGACGCGATCGACATCGAGGTCGCGGCGGCTCGGCGTTTGGGGATGCGGACGGTGCTGACCCGGGGATCGATGAACCGGTCGCAGCGGGACGGCGGGCTGCCGCCGGACAGCGTGGTGCAGGATGAGGACACGATCCTTGCCGACAGCGAACGGCTGATCGCGCGGTATCACGAAGCGGGGCCGGACGCGATGACCCAGATCGCGCTGGCACCGTGTTCCCCGTTCAGCGTGACGACCTCCCTGATGACGGCGACGGCGGCGCTGGCGGCTCGGACCGGGGTGCGGCTGCACACGCATCTGGCCGAGACCGCCGATGAGACCGCATTCTGCGAGGCGACGCTTGGCTGCCGGCCGCTGGATTATCTGGAACGCTGCGGCTGGCTGCACGAGCGCACCTGGCTGGCGCATGGGATCCATTTCGACAATGCGGAGATCGGGCGGCTGGCGAAGGCCGGCACGACGGTCTCGCATTGCCCGTGCAGCAACCAGATTCTGGGCAGCGGGCATTGTCCGGTGTGCGATATGGAGGATGCGGGGCTGCGTGTGGGCCTGGGCGTGGATGGGTCGGCGTCGAACAACGCATCCAACCTGATGCAGGAGGTGCGGGCGGCGTTTCTGCTGCAACGCGCGCGTTACGGGGTGGAACGGGTCAGCCACATCGATGCGCTGCGCTGGGCGACGGAAGGTTCGGCTGCGTGCATCGGGCGGCCGGAATTGGGGCGGATCGCGGTGGGGGCGCAGGCGGACCTCGCACTGTTCAAGCTGGATTCGTTACGGTTTTCGGGGGCTGGGGATCCGTTGGCGGCGCTGGTGCTGGCGGGGGCGCACACGGCCGACCGAGTCATGGTGGGCGGGCGCTGGGTCGTGCAGGACGGGGCGATTCCCGGACTGGATGTCGCGGCGCTTATGCGCCGGCACAACGATGCGGCGCGGCGGCTGCACGCTTCATGGATGATTGTTTAATCGCGTGATTCACGCCGCCGTGTGGTTCCACCTCTGGCGATCACGCTTTCGGCGCATGGTGGGCGTGCCAGTGGCGGGCGATGTCGATGCGGCGGGTGACCCATACCCGGTCGTGACCGGCGACGTAGTCGAGAAACCGCTCCAGCGCGGCGGCCCGGCCCGGACGGCCGGCGAGGCGGCAGTGCAGACCGACCGACAGCATCTTCGGCCGTTCGGCCCCTTCGCGGTACAGCACGTCGAAACTGTCCTTTAGATACGCGAAGAACTGATCGCCGCTGTTGAAGCCCTGGGCGGTGGCGAAGCGCATGTCGTTGGCATCGAGCGTGTAGGGCACGATGAGGAACGGGCCGGCCGGGCCTTCGATCCAGTAGGGCAGATCGTCGGCGTAGCTGTCGGCGGAATACAGGAAGCCGCCTTCCCGCATCACGATGTCCGTGGTGTGGGCCGATCCGCGGCCCTGATAGAAGCCGAGGGGGCGGGAACCGGTGACTTCGGTCTGGATACGCACCGCTTCGAGGATATGGGCGCGTTCGTCGGCTTCGGAGAAATCCTTGTATTCGATCCATTTCAGGCCGTGACTGGCGATTTCCCACTCGGCCTCCTTCATCGCGGCGACCTGATCGGGTCCTCGCATCAGAGCATGTGCCACGCCGAAGACCGTGACTGGCATGTTTCGGGCGGTGAAGGCACGCCACAGGCGCCAAAATCCGGAACGGGCGCCGTATTCGTACATCGATTCGATGTTCATGTGACGCTGGCCGGGCCAGGCGGCGGCGCCGACAACCTCCGACAGGAACGCCTCCGACGCGGGATCGCCGTGGAGGATGCAATTTTCGCCGCCTTCTTCGTAGTTGATCACGAATTGCACGGCGATTCGGGCGTCGTTGGGCCAACGAGCGTGCGGGGGTTCGCGTCCGTAGCCGCGGAGGTCGCGGGGATAGGGTGCCATGTGCTCAGTCTCCAGCGGCTGGTTTGTTTCAGATACCATGCCGATGGGGAAGCGGTGAAGGTGGCGGAGAGACAGGGATTCGAACCCTGGGTACGCTTGCACGTACACACGCTTTCCAAGCGTGCGCCTTAAGCCGCTCGGCCATCTCTCCTGCGCGCGGGAGGCGCTCTGTAGCAGCCTCCCGCGAAGGCCTCAAGCGTCCATTTTCAACGCGGCGAGGAAGGCCGATTGCGGGATTTCGACCTTGCCGAACTGGCGCATCCGCTTTTTACCTTCCTTCTGCTTGTCCAGCAGCTTGCGCTTGCGGCTGATGTCGCCGCCATAGCACTTCGCGGTGACATCCTTGGACAATGCGCCGATCGTTTCGCGCGCGATGACGCGGGAGCCGATGGCGGCCTGGATGGCGATCTTGAACAATTGCTTCGGTATCAAATCCTTGAGACGCGCACAGATGGACCGGCCGCGCCCTTCCGCGACCGATTTGTGGGAGATGAAGGACAACGCGTCGACCGGTTCGCTGTTCACGAGGATGGAGATGCGGACCAGATCGCTTTCTTCGTAGCCATCCATGGCATAGTCGAAGGAGGCATAGCCACGGGAGATGGATTTCAGGCGGTCGTAGAAGTCGAACACGACCTCGTTCAACGGGATTCGGTAGACCGCCATTGCTCGGTTACCAACGTATGTGAGGTCGATCTGCACGCCGCGGCGTTCGTTGCATAGTCCGAGGACGGCGCCGAGGTAGTCGTCGGGCACCATGATGGTGGCGCGGATCCATGGTTCCTCCATCTTCGCGATGACGGAGCCATCGGGCATGTCGACGGGGTTGTGGAGGTCGAACGATTCGCCGTTGGTGCGGTGCACTTTGTAAACGACGGATGGGGCGGTGGCGATGAGTTCGAGGTTGAATTCGCGGGTGAGCCGTTCCTGGATGATTTCCAGATGCAGCAGGCCGAGGAAGCCGCAGCGGAAGCCGAAGCCCAAAGCCGCCGATGTTTCGGCTTCGAAGTGGAAACTGGAGTCGTTCAGGCGGAGCTTGCCGAGGCTTTCGCGCAGTTTTTCGAAATCGTCGGCGTCGATCGGGTAGAGCCCGCACCAGACCACGGGGATGGAGGGTTTGAAGCCGGGCAGCGCCTCGGTCGCGGGATTGCGGTCGTCGGTGAGGGTATCGCCGACGTTGCAGTCGGCCACGGTTTTGATGGCGGCGGTGACGAAGCCCATCTCGCCGGGCCCGAGGTCCTCGGTCGGCACCATTTTCGGGGTGAAGACGCCGACCTGCTCGATCTGGTAGGCCGCGCCGGTGGACATCATGCGGATGCGCTGGCCGCGTTTGAGGCGGCCGTCGCGGACCCGGACGAGGATGACCACGCCGAGGTATTGGTCGTACCAACTGTCGACCAGCAGGGCGGTCAGCGGTTTGGTCGAATCGCCGGTAGGTGGCGGCAGGCGATGGACCAATGCTTCCAGCACGCCCTCGATATTCAGGCCGGTCTTGGCGCTGATCTCCACGGCTTCGGATGCATCGATGCCGATGACATCCTCGATCTGCTGCTTGACGCGCTCGACATCGGCGGCGGGCAGATCGACCTTGTTCAGGATCGGCACGATCTCGTGGTTGTTTTCCATCGCCTGGTAGACGTTGGCGAGGGTCTGCGCTTCCACCCCCTGGCTGGCATCGACGACCAGGAGGGAGCCTTCGCAGGCGGCGAGGGACCGGCTGACCTCATAGGCGAAGTCGACATGGCCGGGCGTGTCCATGAGGTTCAGCTCATAGGTTTCGCCGTTGTTGGCCTTGTAGGACAGGCGAACGGTCTGCGCCTTGATGGTGATGCCGCGTTCCTTCTCCAGTTCCATGCTGTCGAGGATCTGGTTGGTCATTTCGCGGGCCGCCACGGCGCCGGTGTATTGGATCAGACGATCGGCCAGGGTGGATTTCCCGTGGTCGATATGCGCGATGATGGCGAAGTTGCGGATATGGTCGAGGGGCGTATCGGTCATTCTGGGGTCTCGGGGGCGCCGGAAGCGGCACTGACTGCGGTGACATAGGGAAAAAGCAGCGCCGTGTCAGCGCTTATACGGGGGAGTCGGGCGGAAAGGCTGGGCGGCGTTTTTCGCGGTGCGAGGCGATGCCCTCCCGCGCTTCGGGTCCGGTGAAGCCCAGGAACTCCAGCGCCAGGGATGCATCGAAGGATGGGCCGGCCATGCGGAGCCAGTTGTTGAGGGCGTATTTGGTCCAGCGGATGGCTGATTGGGCGCCTTCGGCCAGTCGGATCGCCACTTCCTCGGCTTTGGCATCCAGGGCCGCGTCGTCTACGGCCAGGGACACCAGTCCAATCCGTTCGGCTTCCGCGCCGGAGACGGTTTCGCACAGGAGCAAATAGTATTTCGCCTTCGCCAGGCCGCACAGCAACGGCCAGACGATGACCGCGTGGTCGCCGGCGGCGACGCCGAGGCGGGTGTGACCGTCGATGATCCGGGCGTCGTTGGCGGCGATGGAGACATCCGCCAACAGGCCCGCGACCAGACCCGCGCCGACCGCGGGGCCGCGCATGGCGGACACGATCGGTTTGGAACAGTTGACGATGTTGTAGACGAGATCGCGGGCTTCTTTCCAAACCCTGGCTCGGGCCGTGAAATCGTCGATGATTTCCTCGATCATGCCGAAATCGCCGCCGGCCGAGAACGCCTTGGGACCGCCGGTCAGAATCACGCTGTTGGTGTCCGGATCGGCGTCGATATCGCGCCAGATATCGCCGAGTTCGCGGTGCATGGTGGCGTCGACCGGGTTCAGGCGGCCGCCCGAGCCGCCCATGGTGATACGCAGCACCTTCGGATGGGGGCGGTCGAAGGTGAATCGGGTGTAGGCGGCGTAGCGATCGGTCATCGTGTGTCCCTTAATTGAAGAACCGCGCTGGGCGGAAATCCGCCAGTTCCGGACGCTCGGTGCCGCGCATGATCTCGTCCGCGAGGCACAGGCCGAGGAACGGCGACATCGTCACACCGCTGTGTGTCACCGCGACGTAGTAGCCGCTGACGCGGGGCACCGGGCCGACGGCGGTGAAGCCATCGCCTGGAATTGGTCTGATGCCGAGCCGCACAGCTTCGGCGGAGACCTCGCCAATGCCGGGGAGGACACGCTTTACCCGAGCGAGGAGGTCCCGCACTTGGGGCATGTCGGTGGAGACGGCGCTGTCGAGCGACAGCGTGGCATCGGTAGGGTCCCAATGCAGCATCAACCGCCCTGCCCCATCCGGACGCACATTTACCACGGAGGTATGCAGGACGCGGGACAATCCGCAGGCAACCGGCGGGGTGAAGACCAACAGGCCCGGAGTCGGCGCCATCGGCAGATGCAGGCCGGCTTCGCGTACCGCGTCGTTGGTCCAGCGGCCGGCGCAGTTCACGACGACATCGGCCTCGTGCACCGATCCGTCCGCGAGGCGGACGCCGCCGGCCCGATCGCCGTGCATCAGCAGATCGACGACGCGGGCGCCGAGCAGAATCCGGGCGTTGTGGCGGCGGATGGCGGCGGACAGCATCGCCTGGATGTAGACGACCGGGTCGCACCAGCCTTCATCGGGGAAGAACGCGGCGGGGGCGTCGCCGAGCACGGAAAGATCGATATCGGGTTCGAGTTCGTGCACCTGAGCGGGGGTCACGTAGGACGCTGCGTAGCCCCAGCCGTTCAGTTGCTCGATATTCGCGCGGAAAGAATCCCAGCGTTCCGGCTCGGTCCATTCCAGGCTGCCGCCGCCGTGCCACCAGGGGGTGGCACCGAGCTCGTCGCGCAAAATGGCGTGGGTTTTCATGCCGTTGACGTTCAGCGCGTGGTAGGGGAGCGGTGGTTTACGGTGGGCGTTGGTCCAGGCGTAGCTGATGCCGGACGTGCCGGCGCCGGGGCGGTTTGCCTCCAGGACCAGGACTTGGGCACCGGCCTGCGCGAGGCGGTAAGCGGCGGACGCGCCGACCACGCCGGCGCCGATGACGATGACCTTGGTCATGCGGTGGCCAATCGTGCCAGAAATGGCGGTTTGAAGCGACCGAGGCGCGCAACGCCGGCGAAGCGACGGTCGAGGAATGCCATGGTGTCGGCATCGTCCTCGCTTCGATCGCGCAGCCAGAACAGGACCGCGGCGGAATAGACCCCGGTCAGGATCGCGCGCTTGGTGTACCAGCTGAAATCGGCGGAGCGATCGCCGGCGGCGTGCCAGATGGCGTCGACGGTGCGGGCTGTGCAGGCCATGGCGTGCCGCGCGTTGGCGGGCAGCGCGAGGATGCCGATGGCGCGGCGAATCGCCTCCTTATGTTCGCGGTTCTGCTGGAAGCGCAGGGCGATCGTGGCCTTCACCCGGCGGCTGACGCGCGGTTCTTCGAGCGAGGCGGCGGCTTCGGTCATGCGGCGATCGGCCCAGTCGCAGAAAGTCGCGACCATATCGACGACGCCGAGGGGGAACAGGAGGTCGACCTCATCGGCGGGCATGCCAGCATCGCGGAGGCCCATGGCAAGTGCCTTGCGGGTCCAGCCATCGAAGGGGACGTGGGGCAGCATGGCCTCGATCGCGACATCGCGTTCGACACTGCGTTCGGGATGGTTCATCGGCCGGCTCCCTGGGCGGCTTTGTCGAGTTCCTCGTTGAATCCGAACAGGCCGAAATCGTTGACGCGCATTGTATAGAGGATGCCGTCGAGATGGTCGTATTCGTGCTGCACCACGCGGGCGTGAAAACCGGACACGGTGCGGGTAACGACGTTGCCGTCGCAGTCGACGCCGCGATAGCGGACGGCGCGTGCACGGGGGACGGCGGCGCGCATGCCGGGGATCGACAGGCAGCCCTCCCAGCCCAGCACGCGATCGTCACCGATCAGTTCCAGTTCGGGATTGATCAGGACGGAATTGCCGATCGGCGAATCGGTCGGGTCGGTCGCGGTGCGATCCCCAGGCACGCGAAAGACGAATATCCGCAGCGGCTGAAACACCTGCGGCGCGGCGAGGCCGACGCCTGGTGCATCTTCCATGGTTTCCATCATATCGGCCACCAATCGGCGGATTTCGGGGGCTCCGGGATCGGCGACGGGGTCGGCTTGGCGGAGGAGAACCGGGTGTCCCATGCGGGCAATTTTCAAGATAGCCATGGTCGTGCCTCAAAACGGGGTTGGTAAGGGCCGAGACGCATGTTATAGCGCCTGCCTTCGCGTTGGGCACCCCAACTGCGAACCCTATGAACGCACCCGATGGTCGGGGGCGAAGTTCGAAAGGAGTAGGCGGCCAAGTGCAAGTCCTCGTGCGTGACAACAACGTCGACCAAGCGCTGAAGGCGCTCAAAAAGAAAATGCAGCGTGAAGGCATTTTCCGTGAAATGAAGCTCCGCCGGCATTACGAGAAGCCGTCCGAGCGCCGAGCCCGTGAGGCGGCTGAAGCAGTTCGCCGCGCTCGGAAGATGGAACGGAAGCGGGTGGAACGCGAAGGCTTCTAAGCCGGACGTCTCAATCGGAATAAGGACCGCGATCTTGGGGATGTAACCGAGGTCGCGGTTTTCGCTTGTACGGCTTGCCGGCTGACAAAAATGACCTTACGGTTGCAATTGGACCAGTCCAAGGCAACCGTCAAAAATGTTTTTGCCAGACCAAACCCGCCAAAATGCGGTATTCGAACGACTTCGCCAGGGCATTCTGACCGGCACCTTGCCTTCCGGCGCCCGCCTGCCGCCGACTCGTGCCTTGGCCACCGAACTGGGTGTGGCTCGCCAGACGGTGGTGTTGGCTTACGAACGGCTGTCGGCCGAGGGGTATGTCCGGGCCCGCACCGGCAGCGGCACCTATGTGGCCACGGATTTGCCGGATGCCGCGCCGGCCCCTACTCTGCCGCCGCAGACCGCGGCTCAGGCGCTTTCGGCGCGCGGCGCCCGTCTGGCCACCATTCCGGCGAGCGCGGTTGCTCGCGACTCCGGGACCGGGATGCTGCTGGCGGGCGGGCTGCCCGCGCCCGATCTGTTTCCCGCGCAGGCGTGGGGCCGGTGCACGGCGAAGGTGCTGCATTCGTTCAGCGGCGAACTGGCCAGCTACCCGCCACCGCAGGGATTGCGGGTGCTGCGGGAGCAGATCGCCGCCCATTTGGCCGCGACGCGAGGGTTGGTCGCCGATCCCAGCTGCATTGTCGTTACCGCCGGCACCCAGCAGGCGCTGCGCACGGCCGCCGATTTATTGCTGGATCCTGGCGACGCGGTGTGGGCCGAGGATCCTGGCTACATCGCCGGACGTGGGGCTTTGCTGGCCGCGGGCGCTGTGCCGGTGCACATCCCCAGCGGGGCGGAGGGTCTGGACGTCGCGGCCGGAATCCGGCTGGCCCCGCATGCTCGGCTGACATTGGTCGCGCCGTCGCACGCCACGCCGCTGGGCGGGGCGCTGCCGATCGGGCAGCGGCTGGCGCTGTTGGACTGGGCGGGACGAGCGAATGCCTGGGTTCTGGAAGATGACTGCGATTCGGAATTCCGCTGGGAAGGACGGCCACTGCCACCGCTGGCGACGTTGGATTCGGCGGGGCGGGTGATCTACTGCGGCACGTTCAGCAAGACGCTCGCGCCGGCTTTGCGGCTGGGGTTCGCGGTGGTGCCAGCGCCGCTGGTCTCGGCGTTTGTGCGGCTGCGGACGCTGACCGATCGGGGCACGGATGCGATCAGCCAGGCGACGCTGGCGGAGTTCATGCGGCAAGGGCTGCTGGCCCCGCACATAAGGCGCATGCGCACGGAATACGGCCGCCGGCGGGTCGCGATCCTGACCGCGATGCAGAAACATGTGCATGCGGCGGCGGCATTGGCGGTTCCCGGCGGGCTGCACATGGTTGCCCGATTGCCGGACGACGCCGATGAGCCGGCCTCGGTCCTGGCGTGCCGGACCGCCGGGCTGGCGGTGGCACCGTTGCGGGCCTATTACGGCGGTCAGCCGACGATGAAGGGCCTGGTCATGGGGTTCGCGGCGACGCCGGTGGCGATGGCCGCGGATTGTGCGAAGCGCTTGGAGGCGGCGTTGCAGTCGGTTCAGCGCGCATCCAGCACCAGCATCGCGTGATCGGATACGCCGGCGATTCGGGGGGGCGGGTTCGTAACGTATGTCGGGGATGCGCGATTCGCCGCCGGCACCCGTGTTCCCGGCGGCATAGCGCATGGCTGCATGGATCGGCGGTGCGAATGGGATCATACCGCCATGCGGCCGCCATCGACGAACAGGTTTGTGCCATTGATGTAACGGCCGGCATCGGAGCACAGCAGCAGTGCCGCGCCGACGAGATCGTCGGGTGTGCCGACCCGTCCGGCGGGAATGCGGGCGGCGAGCGCTTCGCCCTCGACGGCCATCTGCGCGCGGTTGCGGGCGGTCAGGATCGCGCCGGGTGCGAGGTTGTTGACCGTCACGCCGTGTCCGCCGAATTCGCGCGCGAGGTTGAGTGCCCAGTTGAGTTGGGCGGCCTTGGTGCCGGCGTAGACGAGCATTTGGGGGTGCGGGCGTTCCTGTTGGACGCTGCCGATGGTGACCACCCTGCCCCACCCGCGTTCCGCCATCGGGGGGACGAGAGCCTGGAACAGTTCCAGGGTGGTACGCAGGTTGACGGCGATCTGGCGATCGAAGTGCTCCCGGGTAATGGTCCGATAATCCTCGGGCAGTTCGATGGATGCGTTCAGGACCAATATGTCGATGTCCGCCCACCCGGTGACCGCGAGGGCCAGTTGCAGGCCGGCGTCGTCCTGCGCGAAATCCTGACCGAACGCTTTGGCCTGCCCGCCGCCGGCCAGGATTTCCGCGACAACCGCATTGGCGTCGGTGGCTTCCTCGGGCGTGCCGGCGTGATGCACCGCGACCCTGGCCCCGGCGCCGGCCAGCGTGAGGGCGATCGCTCGGCCGATTTCGCGGCGGCCGCCGGTAACCAGGGCGGTGCGGCCGGCGAGGCGGAATGCGTCGAATGGGTCTTTCATCGTGTCGGCTCCCCCGTAGTTGCAAGCCAGGCCAGAAGCGCTTCGCGAAACGCCGGCAGGCTCTTGTAGCGCGCGATATCCGCCGGCAGCGCCCGAACGGCGTCGGCCAGACGGGGCGATGCGACGCGACGCAGCGGATATACGTGAACGCGGATGCCGAACAATATCGCGTCGCTGACCGGCAGGCGGCGGAGGGTTTGCCGTTCGACGCGGAGAAACAGGCGGTCCGCGGCATTGTCCGCGGTGATTGAGGCATTGCGGTCGGCGACGAATTTGCCGGTGGGCTGAAACAGCGCGGGATCGGCGACGACCGACCAGTTCAGGCGGCCGGCAATGCGTCCTGGCCGGAGATGGCGCATGAAGCGGTCCACAGGCGTTGCCAGACGGTCGGCGTAGAGCGGTACCGGGGCATGGACGTCGGCCAAGGGGCGACCGATCTTGTCTTTCAGGCGCCAGCGGCTGGGGAAACACAGGAGCGCGGCGGTGAAGACCGGGCCTTCCGGGCGGTTTTGAATCAGGCACAGATCCTCCTGCACCATGCGGCCGGCCTGTTCCAGAGGGTGGCCGTCGCGGAGGTTGCGGGCCTCATTGGTCAGGCGATTGGTCAGGATATCGCCGTTCCGGACGAACCAATCGGGGTGTTCGCGGCAGAGATGGTCGGCGATCAGGGAAAGGGCTTCGTCGCTGGCTGCCTCCGAACCCGGCAGGGCGGCGAAGACCTCGGCGTGTCGTTCGGCGAGCAGCCGGGATTTTTCCGCGAGTTCGGCGGGGTAGAGGGTGTCGATCTCGAACCATTCGCGGGCCGCGACGATCGTCAGGCCCATCGCCATGCGGTAGGGGCCGGTTTCGATGGGGTCGTGGACGATTTCCGCGGGCAGCGGGCGCATGGTGGTCAGCCGAGCAGGAAGGTGCGGATGGCGGCGATTTGGGCGGGGTCCATGAGGGCGGGGGCGTGGCCGGTGTCGGGGACCACGAGGGTGGTCGCGCCGGATTGCTCCATGCGGGCGAGGGTTTCCGGCAGCAGCAGATCGCTGTCCGCGCCCCGGATCGCGAGGACCGGCACATCGATTCGCGACCAGAAGGCCCACATGTCCACCGGCGCCACGGGGTTGTCGCGAATGGGGTCGGCGATGGCGGGGTCATAGTGCATCGCCAGGTGGCCATCCGGCAGGGCGCGGGCGGAATGACGGGCGAGATGGGCCCATTGCGCATCGGTCAGGGGGCCGAACGGCGCGTGGATCAGGCGCAGGTAGCGCTCGATCGCGTCGAGGTCGGGGAAGCGTTCCATCAGGCGGGATTTGCTGGAGGCCAGCATGTATTCGCGGATGCGGGCCAGCGCCTCGGCCGGGATGCTTGGGCCGACATCGTTCAGCACCAGTCGGGAGATCGGGTGGCCGGTGGTCGCGGCGGTCACCATGCCGCATATCCCGCCGAGGGAGGTGCCAACCCAGGCCACGTCGCGGCCGATCGCGGCGAGCAGGTGGGCGAGCGCGGTGACGTAGTGCTGTGCCTGGTAGAGGGCGGGGTTGGGGAGCCAGTCGGATGCGCCTCGGCCGGGCAGGTCGGGACAGATGACCCGGAATCGGTCTGACAGATTCGCGGCGAGGGCGTCGAAATCGCGTCCATTGCGGGTCAGGCCATGGACGCAGAGCACCGCCGGGGCATCGTCCTCGCCCCAGGCAGTGTAGGCCATACGGTGGAACGCGCCACCGAGGAGGTATCGGACGTGGAGATGTTGCATCAGGGCATTAGACGGCAAGCGGCGGGTTGCGGCTAGCGGCGGCGGAAAAATCGTCCTAATCCCGGGACGCTCAACGGAAGGAGCGCACCATGCGAGAGATCGGACACTTCATCGGCGGCAAGCCGGTGGCCGGCACCAGCGGCAAATTTGGGGACGTGTTCAATCCCGCCTCGGGCGAGATCACCGGCAAGGTCGCCTTGGCGAACGCGGCCGAGGTCGATATCGCCGTGGCCGCCGCCAGCGCTGCCTTCCCGGCCTGGGCCGCGACCCCGCCGCTGCGCCGCGCACGGGTCATGTTCAAGCTGAAGGAACTGATCGAGCGGGATCGGGCGGAGATGTCGGCGATCATTACGGCCGAGCACGGCAAGGTGCTGTCGGACGCCGACGGCGAAGTGCAGCGTGGACTGGAGGTGGTGGAGTTCGCCTGCGGCATCCCGCATCTGCTGCGTGGCGAATATACCGACGCGGTGGGGACAGGGATCGATGCGTGGTCGATCCGTCAGCCGTTGGGTGTGGTCGCAGGGATCACGCCGTTCAATTTCCCGATCATGGTGCCGCTGTGGATGATCCCGATCGCGATCGCGACCGGCAATTGTTTCATCCTCAAGCCGTCGGAGAAGGATCCGTCGGTCGCGTTGAAACTGGCGGCGCTGCTGAAGGAAGCCGGGCTGCCGGACGGGGTCTTCGCGGTGGTTCAGGGCGGGCGGGAAGCGGTGGAATCCATCCTCGCGCATCCGGGGATCGCGGCGATCAGCTTCGTTGGGTCCACGGCGATCGGGGAGATGATCTACAAGACCGGCACGCAGAACGGGAAGCGGGTGCAGGCGCTGTGCGGGGCGAAGAACCATCTGGTGGTGATGCCGGACGCGGATATCGACGACGCGGTCGATGCGCTGATGGGTTCGGCGTATGGCGCGGCGGGGGAACGTTGCATGGCGGTGTCCGTCGCCGTGGCGGTGGGCTCGGCTGGGGATCAGTTGGTGGCGAAGCTGGCACCGCGGGTGCGGGCGCTGAAGGTCGCGCCGGGCGTGGACAAGGAAGCCGAAATGGGGCCGCTGGTAACGGCGGAGCATCTGGCGAAGGTCCGGGGTTACGTGGACATCGGGGTGAAAGAGGGTGCCGACCTGATCGTCGATGGGCGCGGGTTGAAGCTGCAAGGGTATGAGAACGGGTTCTTCCTGGGCGGGTGTCTGTTCGACAACGTCAAGACCGACATGCGCATCTACCAGGAGGAGATTTTCGGGCCGGTGCTGTCTGTCGTGCGGGCGCCGGACGTGGCGACGGCGACTCGGATGATCAATGCGCATTCGTATGGGAATGGCGTGGCGCTGTTCACCAACGATGGCGGGACGGCGCGCGATTTCACGCAGGCGATCCAAATCGGGATGGTCGGCATCAACGTGCCGATTCCGGTGCCGATGTCGTTCCATTCGTTTGGCGGGTGGAAGCAATCGCTGTTCGGGGATCATCACATCTACGGGATGGAGGGCGTTCGTTTCTATACCCGGTACAAGGCGGTGACGCAGCGCTGGACCGGCGGGGCGAAGAAAGGGCCGGAGTTCACGATGCCCACTTTGGGGCGGTAAACTCTGCTCGGAACTTGGGGGTTGCCCGTACCGGTTCATGGTGGGGAGACCTTTGCACAATTCGTCATGGCCCGATTTGTTCGGGTCATGACGTTTGGGAATCTGTTCAGCGTGGCGCGCCCCCGGGCGGTGTTGTTTCCGGCGTCGTCGGAGCCGTTTCACTGTTCGATTCAACGCAAAGAACTTCGAGGCGCGAAGGCGCGAAGGGGATCGTGCCGTTTTTGAAACCGGGCCGGTCATCCGGTTCGCTGGCTACGTTAGATTTGCTGTCATAGACGGAGATCGACCTGCCGTATCGCGGTTCCCTGGTTTGCCACGGTTTTTGCCGCATGGGTTCAACCATCTCCGTGCAGCGAAAATCGTGGATACCGGCATTCGCCGGCAGGACGCGGGTGGAAGGCCGATGCGTCAATGATTGGGGCGGTTGATGAGCACTATGTTTACGCCATAGCCCTATAATCCAGCGTCAGCACTGCTGCCCGGGGTTTTGCCGATCGCAAAGATGAACCAGCGCGAGCCGTCCCGCGGCACTGTCGCGCATTGCCTTTGTCAGTGGGATATCCAGTGATCGAGCGACGGGTGGAAAATTCCAAGCACGTTGGACCTGGTAAAACCCGTGCGCGCCTTGGATCATCTTATAGACGACGACAGTTCCTGTGCCGAATTGCTTGCTCTTCCCACAGATCGCCGTCTGGATTCCTGCCTGATAATGGCCATCAAGGAAGCGGGTGGGAGCCTCAACGATTGGCTCGACCGCGCAACCCGAGTGGAATGTATTTGTCATGCGCTGGAAAAATGCGTCGATGTCCGGTGCTGTGTCGCGCGCCATGATCAGGACCGTCAGCATGTCAGTCCAATGTTCGACGGACTGGTTTTCGGGCACATACTCCATGATTTGAATGCCCGGCCGATTTGCCTGAAATCCGATCCTTGATCCCTCTGGCACAACAAAATGAAGCGCCTCGGATCCGGTATCGACCGGTGGACCCACGGGCGACCCGTCCGAATTGAGAGCCCTGCCGGCACAGCCGACCAACACCGCGAGAAGTAGGGGGGCGAGAATGTGCTTCATTGTTTGGTCGATCCGAGCGGCGTGTGGGTTCCCGCTGTCGGGCGCCATCCACTGTAGATGTAACATATTTCGTCACATGGGTTCAACCATCTCCGCGCAGCGAAAATCGTGGATACCGGCATTCGCCGGCAGGACGCGGGTGGAAGGCCGATGCGTCAATGATTGGGGCGGTCGGTATAAGCTTTTGTTTGATCGCGGGATTCACGCCGGCATGTGGTTCCACCTCCGGCGATCATGCTCTGACGCCGTGGCTGGGGCCTATCGGTGCGGACGGGCGTCGATGGTGACGGAGACTGTTTTCTGCTCCCCGGCGCGCAGCAGGCGCACCGCGACCGGCTGACCAATCCGTTCCGGCCTGAGGATGCTGGACAGGCGACGGTTTTGGCCGAACGCGAAATCGTCGACGGTGAGCAGGATATCGCCCGCCATGATGCCGGCTTGCGCGGCGGGTGCGCCGGCGACGAGGCTCAGCACCATCGCGCCGCGGGCCTGGCCGGCGGTTTGGCGCAGGTCCTCGGGGACTGGGACCGGCTGCAGGCCGACACCCAGCCAGCCGCGCGGCATATGTCCATGTTCCCGTATGGCATCGACGACGCGGGCGATGGTGGCGGCGGGGATCACGAGGACGCGGCGGCGGGGGCCGGCGGTGGCCATGCCGATCAGGTTGCCGGCGTGATCGAGGACGGGGCCCCCCTCATCGGCACCGAGCCTTGAGTCGAGCCGGATCAGCGCCTCGATCCGGCCACCGGCCATGCTGTGCCACTCGGGGCCGATGGCGTGTACCATCGCGAGGCGTGCGGTCGGGGCGCCGGCTTCATCGGCGCCGAGCAGAATGGTCAGGGCGCCGACGGGTGGCGTGGGCGCGAGGGCAGGCAATTGGACGCGCAGCGGGGTTGCCGTGCGGAACAGCGCGACGTTGGTCGCGGGGTCCCGGCCGACGAGCTCGGCGGCGATTTCACCGCCGGCATGGGCGACGATGACGCTGTCGCGGTCGCCGATGACCTGATCGGACGTCACGATCAGGTCCTCCCGCCAGAGGATCCCGGCGCGGGGACGATCGCCCAGCCGCAGCGCGACCGCGATCGGGGCGGTCGCCGCCACCCGGTCCGCCAGGGCGGTGGAGAGTTGGGCGATGATGTCCATGGTCGGGTGCTCCTGTTTGCGCGGGGGCCGGGACTCTGGCCGGGTTCCTGCTATGATGGGGTTGTATCAGAAAGGGAGGAACCATCCATGACCGACGAACCGGGCCTGTTCGACATCATTGGCACCACACGATCGATGCGACGGTTGAAGCCCGATCCCGTGCCCGATGATCTGATCCAGAAGATTCTTCAGGCCGGGATGTGCGCGGCGAATGGCGGGAACACGCAGAAATGGCGCTTCCTGGTGGTGAAGGACCCGGCGATCAAGAAGGCGGTGCAGGTTTGGTACAAGAAGGCATTCGATGAGGTAATCGGGCCGCGCTATGCGTCCAGCGCGCCGCCGCCGGGCGCGACGACCGAACGCTACCAGCGCCAGCACAGCGCGGTGGAATATCTGACCGAGCACTTTCACGAAGCCCCGGTATGGATTGTGGCCTGTATCGATGAGGGTCCGAATCCGCCGCCGCGCTGGGCTGGCGCATCGATCTATCCGGCGGTGCAGAACATGTTGCTTGCGACACGGGCGCTGGGGCTTGGTTCGACCCTGACGACTCGGCATTTGCTGTTCGAGAAGGAAACCGACGGGGCGCTTGGCCTGCCGCCGGGGGTGCGGTCGTACGCGATCCTGCCGATCGGTTATCCGATGGGCAATTTCGGGCCGGTCGGACGCGGCAAGCTGGCCGATTTCGTTTATCAGGATCGTTGGGGGCAGCCCTACATCGCCGAATAAGCGTTTCGGTTCGGCGGAGGGGGCGATCTGGTCCGAGGGTTGGGAATGACCGTTGTCATCGGCCCGTCGATGGTGTTCATGCCCATCCGCGGGCCGCACAATGACAGAACCAACGCCCGTTCGTACAGTCCGGCCTTCCGCCGATTCGCACAGGACCGCCTATGACCTCTCTGCAATCGATTCTGATCGCCATCCTGCAAGGGGCGACGGAACTGTTCCCCGTCAGCAGCCTGGGCCATGCGGTCGTGGTGCCGGCCGTGCTGAAATCCGGGATCGACCAGAATGCGCCGGAGTTTCTGCCGTTCCTGGTGATGCTGCATGTCGGGACCGCGGCGGCGCTGCTGGCCTATTTCTGGCGCGACTGGTGGGCGCTGGCGACCGGCGTGCTTGGGATCGGCGACAAATTCGATGTCAGCGAGGCTCGGCGGGTCTTTCTGCTGGTGGTCATCGCGACTATTCCGGCGGTGATCGTCGGGTTCGCGCTGGAGAAGATGCTGAAGCATCTGTTCGGAGCACCCTTGTATGTCGCCGGTTTTTTGATCCTGAACGGGTTTGTGCTGCTGATCGGCGAATTTCTGCGCGGCAAGGGCAACAGTCCGGTGTCATCGCTGACCAAGCTGGATGCTCTGGTCATCGGGATTTTCCAGTGCCTGGCGCTGGTTCCGGGCATTTCGCGGTCGGGCTCGACCATCGTCGGCGGGCTGCTGCGCGGGATCGACCATGAGGGTTCGGCGCATTTTTCCTTCCTGATCGCGACGCCGATCATCATTGGCGCGACGGTGCTGGAGGTGCCGAAGCTGCTGCACGAACAGGTGCCGCATGGCGTGTTCGCGATGTCGGCGATCGCGGCGGCGGTCGCGGGGGTCACGGCTTTTTTGAGCACGTGGTTCCTGATGCGGTATTTCAAGAACCAGGATTCGTGGGCGCTGACGCCGTTCGCGATTTACTGCTTCGTGGCTGGCGGGGCGGCGATAGGATATCTGAAGTTCGCTGTTTAGAGCGCCCGTATCTGGTCGCCCTCGGGCGTTAGTGTGGTGCCGTAGATCGCGCTGCGGGCTTGAATATCCGCCAGTTCGGTCTGCTCATCGGCCAGGGCGCACAGCACGGTCTCGTTCGCGGCGTTGTGGCGGACGAACTGGAATGTGACGCCGCGGATGCCGTCTTTCGTTGCGTCGACGCGGGGCATCATGCCGATCCAGTTGCCGTGTGCTCGGCCGCCGTGGCCGGTGTGGAAGGAGAAACTGCCGAGGCCGTAGAAGATCGGCTTGCCGCGATAGAGCTCGACCGCGAGGGAATAGTGGGGGCCGTGTCCGATCACGATATCGGCACCGGCGTCGATGGCGGCATGGGCGATGTCGCGCATGTATTGAAGGACATCCTTGCCCAGCCCCCAATGGCAGGACGCGACGACAATATCGGCTTGGGCGCGCAATGCCCCGATATCGTCGCGAAACGCACTGAGGTGGTCGGGTTCGGCCCAGGTGACAATGATGGGCGGGATGCCGGGGCGGTTCATCGGCGGGATTTCCGGCCGGGTTTTGTGCATCGGCACCTGATAGGCGGTGTTGCCACGGATCACGGCGATGCCGGGGTCGTGCGGCCCGGCCTCATGATTGGTGGACCAGTAGACGGAGCTGCGCTGGAGGAAACCAAAGCGGATGCCGGCGCGTTCGACGATCACCGGGGCTTTGGCGGCGGCGAGATTGGCGCCGGCGCCGGTGTGGGGAATGCCCGCCGCGTCCAGATGCGCCAGCGAGGACAGGATCGCCGCTTCTCCGTAGTTCACGTTGTTGGCGATGCCGACGGCGGCGATGGCCGCGCCCCGGAGGGCCGCCGCGCCGACGGTCGGATCGGCGAAGAAGCCCTCGTTGTGGAAGGACTGCGCGACCGGCGGCGTGTAGAGGCAACATTCCAGATTGGAAAACACCATATCGGCGGCGCGGAATTCCTCGGCGACCCGGTTGAAGGGCGTCGCGGGGTCGGTGACGTTCATCAGGTTGACGTCGCCGGTGAGAATGAGTTTTGCCATGCCGAACGGTAACCGCCGTCGGGACGGTTGCCAACCCGCGGGCGCGCGGCGAAGCTTGCCGCCAATGAAGGAGGAACTTCGGTTGGACAAGCCAAAAGGGCCGCTCGCCGGCATTCGGGTGATCGACGTGACCACTGTCGTGCTGGGTCCCTTCGCCACGCAGGTGCTGGGCGACATGGGGGCGGACGTGATCAAGATCGAAACGCAGGAAGGCGATTACACCCGCTATATCGGTCCGAGCCGGACGAAGGGCATGAGCGCGTATTTCGCGACGCTCAATCGGAACAAGCGGAGCCTGGCGCTGGATTTGAAGAAGCCGGCGGCGATCGCGGCGCTGCTGAAGCTGATCGATACGGCGGATGTGTTCGTGCACAACATGCGGCTGGGCGCGGCGAAACGGCTGGGTCTGGACTACGAAAGCCTGTCGAGGCGCAATCCTCGGCTGGTCTACGCCGCCGCGAGCGGGTTTCGCGAGGGGAGTTCGATGCAGGATTTTCCCGCGTATGACGATTTGATCCAGGGGATGTCGGGCACGGCGTCGCTGAATGCCGGGCCGGATGGGGCGCCGCGTTATTTTCCGACCGTGGTGGTGGACAAGCTGACAGGGACGAATCTCGCCTCGATGATCGGGATGGCGCTGTTCCATCGGGAGCGCACCGGTCAGGGCCAGGCGGTGCACGTGCCGATGATGGAAACGATTCTGTCGTTCACGCTGGTCGAGCATCTTTGGCACGGGGTGCTGGGCGAGCCGGAGAAAGGCGTTGGGTATCCAAGGATGCTGACGCCGCACCGCCGGCCTTACCGCACGAAGGATGGCTACATCAGCGTGATCGCGGTCAGCGACAAGCAGTGGCGGACGCTGTTCAAGGCGATGGATGTGCCGGAACTGGCGGACGATCCGCGGTTCTCGACGCTCGAGGGGCGGTCGGACAACGTGGACGCGCTGTATGGGACGCTGACGGAGGGCATGGCGAAGCGCACGACGGCGGAATGGCTGGCATTGCTTCGGCCGCACGATATCCCCTGCGGATCGGCGGCGACGCTGCTGGACCTGTTCGACGATCCGTATCTGAAGGAAACCGATTTTTTCCAGAAGGTCGACCATCCGGTGGAGGGCGAGGTCGTGATGACGGCGATTCCGGGTCGGTTTTCGGCCTCACCGCCGGGTGTGTCGCGGCTGTGGCCGACACTGGGCGAGCATAACCGCGAAGTGTTGCGGGAGGCGGGTTTTACCGAGGCTGAGATCGACGACATCGTTTCCTAGGGGGAAGACACATGGCTGACGAGAACACTGAAAAAAATGCGATCCGGGAGGTTTTGGGGACATATTGTTTCCGCCTTGACGCCGGGGACATGGATGGCATGGCGGCGCTGTTCACGCCGGATGGGGTTTGGGAGACGGATTTCGGCAAGGGCTCGGGCCGGGCGGGGATCGCCGAGCACGGGCGGAGCTTACGGGCGCATGGGGCGGAGAAACGGCCTCGGGCGGTGCATCTTTGCACCAATATCGTGATCGACCTGCACGGCGAGACGGCGGATGTGCTGTCGAACTGGACGACGGTGCAGAACAGCGACACGGGGCCGAAGATTGGTTCGGCCGGTGGTTATATCGACAAGATGGTGAAGCAGGACGGCAAGTGGTTTTTTGTCCATCGCAAGATCGACCGGTTTATCGCGGAAGGTAAGTTTTAGAGCGCGATCAAACAAAGACTTATAGAGTACGATTGGGTCAATTTGGCCCGATCGTGCTCCAGCCTCCTGTCGGGGCGCGGATTGGGCCTGACATGGGGCTACCACGGCCGGGAAGGAGGATGACGCTGAGCCGGCGGACGGGGGCGCCGTGCCATGCAGCGCCGTTTTGGGCCTTTGCGTCCTGGAGGCTTTGCGTTGCCTACGGTGCCATCGGCAACACCGCATTCAACACCAAGACGCAATGACGCAAAGGCGCCAAGGAACAGGCTCATACCAGGGGGCGTCCCTTCTGGTGCGCGGCGCACGCCTACCACGCATGAGCCGGCTTGTCCGGAGCACCACGTTGCAGGGCAGGCTTCGGGCGTCAGATTTCCGGAGCGGTCCTCGCGGAACGCATCGATGGTTGGGCGCGGCACGCCCCGCTCGGCGGCGATCACGCGATCAAATAAGGACTTATTGAGCGCGATTGGGTCAATTTGGCCCGATCGTGCTCCAGCCTCCTGTCGGGGCGCGGATTGGGCCTGACATGGGGCTACCACGGCCGGGAAGGAGGATGACGCTGAGCCGGCGGACGGGGGCGCCGTGCCATGCAGCGCCGGTTTGGGCCTTTGCGTGCTGGAGGCTTTGCGTTGCCTACGGTGCCATCGGCAACACCGCATTCAACACCAAGGCGCAATGACGCAAAGGCGCCAAGGAACAGGCTCATACCAGGGGCGTCCCTTCTGGTGCGCGGCGCACGCCTACCAAGCATGAGCCGGCTTGTCCGGATCACCACGGTGCTGGGCAGGCTTCGGGCGTCAGATTTCCAGGGCCTCGTGGTTCGGGTTGGGTTCGAGTTCTACGCCGTTCACGGTCATCGCGAGCATGGCGTAGTAGCCGATGCAGGTTGTCAGTTGGACGTATTGGTCGACGCCGAGGCGCGCCATGACCGCTTTCGCCAGGGGTGGGTCGACGCGGTTTTTGCGCAATAGTTGGCGGGTGAAGTCGATGATCTGCAGATCCTCGGCGGGAATGCCATCGGAGCGGTCCTCGCGGATCGCATCGATGGTTGAGCGCGGCACGCCCCGCTCGGCGCCGATCACGCCCTGGATGCCCCAGACGTACTGGGCCTGGAAGTGGCGGCCGACGACCAGGGCGGCGAGGGTGCGGGTGCGCAGTTCGAGTGTCCCTTCCCAGCGTACCATTGTGCCCAGATGCGCCACCCGCTCGGCCCATTCAGGTGCGTGCATCCAGACCGAGAACGGTCCTTCGAGCGATTTCCTGGTGTCGACGATCTTTTCGGCGATCCGTCGGGCCTCGCCGGTCAGTTCGTCGGGGGACTTCAATACGGGAACGTATGCCATGGGATCTCCTCCGTCGGCCGAAATGGCGCGATTGCGTGTTGGAATGGTTTAGCCTTTCGCGTGAAAGCGCGGGAGGCCCCTTGCTTCCGGCGCCCTCGCGGTGCATTTCTTGCTTGCACATGGATGCGGCGGCGGTCGGCATTTGCGTCTGTTGTTCCGCGCGATTGCCCGTTTAGCGGGCCGGATTGAAGGGAACTGCGGATGCGCCTTGCGGTGCTAAGGGAACGTCGTGCGGCCGAGACCCGCGTTGCCACCACTCCGGAGACCGTCAAGCGCCTGATCGGGCTGGGGCTGGAAGTCGCGATCGAAGCGGGGGCTGGTGGCACGGCCGCCATTCCGGACAGCGAATTCGCCGCGGCTGGCGCGCAAATCGCGGATGGCGACGCCGCGACGCTGGCCGGTGCGGATATCGTCTTCGCCGTGCAGATGCCGCTGCCCGAACAGCGGGCACATATACGGAGAGGGGCGCTGCTGGTGTGCATCGCCGGGGCGTTCGACGATGCCGAGCTGGTGCCGTCGTTGGCAGCCGCGGGGATCGATACGGCGGCGATGGAGCTGCTGCCGCGCATCACACGCGCGCAGGCGATGGATGTTTTGTCGAGCCAGGCGAATCAGGCGGGCTATCGCGCGGTGATCGAGGCCGCCGGCGCGTTCTCACGCGGGTTTCCGATGATGATGACGGCGGCCGGAACCGTTCCTCCCGCTCGTGTCTTCGTGATCGGCGCGGGGGTTGCGGGGTTGCAGGCCATCGCGACGGCGCGGCGGCTGGGGGCGATCGTGTCGGCGACCGACGTGCGGCCGGCGGCGAAGGAGGAAATCAAGTCGCTGGGCGCCACCTATATCGGTGTCGAGGACGCGGAAACCGCCGCGCAGACTGGTGCGTACGCGCGTGAAATGAGCGACGCATTCCGGCAGAAGCAGGCCGAGTTGATGGCGGCGACGGTGGCGAAGAACGACATCGTGATCTGCACAGCGCTGGTGATGGGGCGCAAGGCGCCGACGATCGTGACCAAAGCGATGGTGGAAGCGATGCGGCCGGGCAGCGTGATTGTCGATCTCGCCTCCGACGCCGGGGGCAACTGCGAGGCGACGGTGCCTGGGGAACTGGCCACGACCGCCAACGGGGTCGCAATCCTCGGCTACCACAACTGGCCGGGTCGGATTCCGGTGGCGTCGTCGTCGCTGTATGCGCGCAATCTGCTGACGTTCCTGTCGACCTTCTGGGACAAGGCGTCGTCGAGCCCGATGCTGCCGGAGGACGACGACATCGTGAAGGGTGTCATGCTCACGCGCGGCGGCGCTGTCGTGCATCCCAGTTTCTCCACCGCACCAGCCGCGTGAGGCCCCGATGAATCCCAATCAACTGGCGGACGAGGCCAATCGCCTCGCGAACCAAGCCCATGAACTGGCGCTGCATGCGCAGTCGATCGCCACGACGGTGGGCTCGGTGGCGCCCGAGGTCGAGCCATTCATTTTTCTTCTGGCCGTGTTCCTGATGGCTTGCTTCGTCGGCTACTACGTCGTGTGGAACGTGACGCCGGCGCTGCATTCGCCGCTGATGGCGGTGACCAACGCGATTTCGTCGGTGATCGTGGTGGGCGCGATGCTGGCGACGGGTCTGGCGACGTCGGGCTGGGCGATGTTTTTCGGGTTCATCGCGGTGACCTTGGCCTCGATCAACATATTCGGGGGCTTCGTGGTGACGCAGCGCATGCTCTCGATGTTCAAGAAGAAGGGGTGAGGCCATGTCCGCCAGTCTGACCTCTCTCGCCTATCTGGTCGCCGCCGTTCTGTTCATTCTGGCGCTGCGCGGCCTTTCCTCCCCGGTCACATCGCGTGAGGGCAACCGATTCGGCATGATCGGCATGGCGATCGCGGTGATCGCCACGCTGCTGCATCACGGCATGGGCGGCTGGGGCTTCGTGTTGATCGCGGCGGGAATCGCGATCGGCGGGACCGTGGGCACCGTGGTCGCGCAGCGTATTCAGATGACGGCATTGCCGCAGCTGGTGGCGGCGTTCCACTCGCTGGTGGGTCTGGCCGCGGTGTTCGTGGCGGCGGCGGCGCTGAACGCGCCCGAGGCCTTCAATATCGGGACGGCCGGGCATATCCATGAGCAGAGCCTGGTGGAGATGTCGCTGGGTCTGGCGATCGGGGCGATCACCTTCACCGGATCGTTGATCGCCTTCGCCAAGTTGCAGGCGCTGATGCCGGGGGCGCCGCTGCTGTTCCCGGGGCAGCACAAGCTGAACCTGGGGTTGGGGATTCTATTGGCGGTGCTGGTGGTGCTGTTCGTGATCTCGGGCGGCAACCAGTTCCTGTTCTGGGTTATTGCTCTGGTCGCCTTGGCGCTGGGCTTCCTGATCATCGTGCCGATCGGCGGGGCGGACATGCCGGTGGTGGTGTCGATGCTGAACAGCTACTCGGGCTGGGCGGCGGCGGGCATCGGGTTCACGATCCAAAATCTGGCGCTGATCATCACGGGGTCTTTGGTCGGCGCGTCCGGCGCGATCCTGTCGTACATCATGTGCAAGGGGATGAACCGCAGCATCTTCAATGTGCTGCTGGGCGGGTTCGGCACCGATACCGGCGGTGCGGCGGCGGCGGGCGGTCCCGCGGGGGACCGTCACGTGAAGTCCGGCAATGCCGAGGACGCGGCGTTCATCATGAAGAACGCATCGAAGGTGATTATCGTCCCCGGCTATGGGATGGCGGTGGCACAGGCCCAGCACGCGCTGCGGGAGATGTCCGATGTGCTGAAGAAGGAAGGGGTGGTCGTGAAATATGCGATCCATCCTGTCGCGGGGCGCATGCCGGGGCATATGAACGTGCTGCTGGCCGAAGCGAACGTGCCCTACGACGAAGTGTTCGAGCTGGAAGAGATCAACAACGAGTTCTCGACCGCCGACGTGGTGTATGTGATCGGCGCGAACGACGTGACCAACCCGGCGGCGAAGACCGACAAGACCTCGGCGATTTACGGGATGCCGATTTTGGACGTGGAGAAGGCAGCGACGGTGCTGTTCGTGAAGCGGTCGATGGCTTCGGGTTATGCGGGCGTCGATAACGAGCTGTTCTTCCGGCCGAATACGATGATGCTGTTTGGCGATGCGAAGAAGATGACCGAGGAGATCGTGCAGGCGCTGGGGCATTGAGCCCCCGATAGGGTCAAGTTGACTCTATCGTGAACTATAACACCAACCGCCCGAGACCTTGGCTCGTGGCCCGGCCCGTATCGTCGGGCCGGTATCTACGACTTTTCAAGCTCCGCGGTGCGAAAATCGTGGATGCCGGCATTCGCCGGCAGGACGCGGGCGGAAGGCCGGTGCGTCAATGATTGGGGCGGTTGGTATGAGTCTTTGTTTGATCGCGTGATTCACGCCGCCGTGTGATTCCACCTCTGGCGATCACGCTCGATAAATCTTTGTTTGATCGCGTGATTCACGCCGCCGTGTGGTTCAACCTCTGGCGATCACGCTCGATAAATCTTCGTTTGATCGCGTGATTCACGCCGCCGTGTGATTCCACCTCTGGGTCGGGGCTGTCGCCGGAAAGCGGCGCCACGTTCAAACACCATCTCCCCCGGGGGCACGGGTCCGAGGTCGGCACCGCCGGCCCTACTCGTCCCAATAGGCCTCGACCTGCGCCACCACCGACGTCGGCAGGGGCAGATAGTGCTGGGCGGCGGCGAGATCGCGCCCTTTTTCGAGCGCCCACCGAAAATACGCGAGGGCGTCGCGCTTGTTGGGGGCGTTGGCCGGGTAGCGGCGGATGAGCGCGAACGTCGTGCCCACGATAGGATAGGCTTCGGGCGCGGCGGCGTCGCTCAACAAGACGAAGAAATCGCGTTCTTTCGGCCAGACAACACTCTCGGCCGCGGCCAGAAGTCCCGGAGCGTCCGGCCGGATGAAATTTCCGGCACGGTTCCGCACCAAACCATAGACCAGGTTGCCCTGCAATGCGTACGTGTATTCGACAAAGCCAATGGCACCCTTGGTCCGCGAGACACCCGCGGCCACGCCGCCATTGCCCTTTGCGCCCACCCCAACCGGCCACGCGACGGCGGTTTTGACGCCGACCCGGGTCTGCCATTCGGCGCTCTGCTTGGACAGAAAATCGGTCCAGTTGTAGGTCGTACCGGACCCGTCGGATCGGTATATGACCAGTATGGGACGATTTGGCAGGGCGATTCCGGGGTTGAGCGCGACGATCGCCGGATCGTTCCATCTGCTTATTTTGCCGAGAAAGATATCGGCCAGAATCTCGCCGCTGAAACGAAGCTGGCCAGGCTTTATGCCATCCAGGTTTACGACCGGAACGATCGCGCCGATCAGAACCGGAAACTGGGCCAGCCCATCCCGTAACAGTTCCGCATCCTGCAGCGGTGCATCGGTCAGACCAAAATCGATCACGCCCGACCGGATCTCGGTCATTCCGGCGCTGGAGCCAATGGGGTGGTATTCGACCCGCACGCCGCTGAGCCCCTGATAGGCTTCGGACCATCGGGTGACCACAGGGTAAGCGAAGGTGGAGCCGGCGCCGCGCAGTTCGGTCGCACGCGCGACCGGTGCGGCAAGCCCCAGAAACAGCGCAGCCAGAATTAGGAGCGAAGCGAGGGGCGACCATACGAGGTTGCAACATTTAGCCATCGCAAGGCCCTCCTGACTGTACTTATCCAAGCGATATCAGAGTTTTACCCCAGGTATGAGCGGCGGCCTCCGAGGCCCCGTCATCGTATTGTCACAAAACTACCTGTATCCGGGGAAAAACACCAGTTTCATGTATTCCGATGCGGGGCGATCAAATCCCCCAGCCGCTCCGCGTCGTCCCCGACGCCGAACAGAAACGACGAGCTCATCTTCGACAGGAATGGCAAGCCCAGGAAATACAGACCCGGAACGTCGGTGACCCCAAGCCGGTGGATCGGCATGCCGCGGCCGTCCAGAACCGGCAGGTCGATCCAACCGAAATCCAGCGCGTAGCCCGTTGCCCAGATCACTGTTCCGATCCCCTCGGCGCGGAGGTCGATCGACCGGATAGGCTCATGCAGCCAGTCCGGCGTGGGGGAAATCACCCGAGCCTCGGGGTCGTTAGGGAGCGGCATCTGCTTGGCGGCGATGTGGGCGTCCACGAAATCCATGAACGCGAGGTAGGCCGCGTCGCCGTGCGCCAGATTCGCGAGCAAATCGGGTGCGAAGGTCATCGTGCCGTCATGCGCGGCCTCGGCCCGGCCCAGGAGGACCATGCCCTGGCGGGCGAATTCGCGGAAATCCATGGTGTGGCCGCCGTACGCGCCGGAATGCACCAGCGGTGCGCGATCGGTCGGCCGACGTTCGGGCGGGGTGCGGTCCATGCCGGTTTCGATCCACCACCAGATGTGATCGTGCCCGCGATAGCGCCGCGGCGCTCGGCGGTGCTTGCCGACGGAGAAATAGGTGCGGCGGCCGGCGCGCAGCAATTCCTCGGCGATTTGCGAGCCGGAGGCCCCTGCCCCGACCACCAGCACGCCGCCATCGGGCAGCAGGTCGGGCGCGCGGTAATCCTTGGCATGGATTTGTCGGATGCCTGACGTTTCGGGCAACAGTGGTGGAATGATCGGGCGTTGGAACGGGCCGGTCGCCACCACGACCTGCTTGGCGCGGATCGGACCGGCGGCGGTTTCGGCGACGAATCCGGGCCGCAGCGCGGTGACGGCGACGCCGCGGCGGACGGGGGCTTCGATGAAGGCGGCGTAGGCGTCGAGGTAATCCGCGATCTGCGCGGCGGTGGCGAACCCGTCCGGTGCCCCCGAAACGAACGGGAAGTCCGGCAGGCGCACCAGCGCGTTCGGTGTCTGGAAGTGCATGCCGTCCCACCGCTCCGACCGCCAGCGTTCGCCGACGCGGCAGCGTTCGAGCAGCAGATGGGGGTGGCCGCGCCGGCGCAGCGCGTGGCTCATGGTCAGGCCGGCCTGACCGGCGCCGACGATCAATGTTTCGACTTCTTCCATGCCGGCAGTTTAGCAGCGGTTCGGTCAGAACGTCGCATTGGCCGAGAATTGCGGGCGCAACTCCGGGCCGGTTTGTCCGGATTGACGCACCGGGAAACCGAAGGTGAACCGAACCGACATGTAACGGCCGAACTGATAGGTGAACCCCGGACCGACCGTCACCATCGTCATCCGAGCGGTGTTGTTCGGGGCATTGTTCCACCCGGCGCCGTAGTCGACGAAGACGAACGGCACGAACTGGTGCTGCTCGCTGTTGAGGCCCCACGCGCGCATCGCCGCGGCGCCGAGCGTCGGGGCGCGCAGTTCGTTGGTGAGTTGGAAACCGTTGTCGCGCGTGGTCGAGGAGGTCGCGAAGCCGCGATTGGTCACACCGCCAAACGACATCTGTTCGCTGGGCAGCAAGGTGGCGCTGCTCAGTTGCAGTGTTGCTCGCAGGAACCAGGGAACCGGTTCGACGAGGGTGGTCAACCGCTCGAGGCTGGCATTGCCGTATACGTAGTCGGCGGTGGCATTGGCCTGCTGGGTGCGAAAGGTGGCCGTGTTGTTCAGCGCGCTCAGGTTGCCGGGGCTGCCGAAGAATTGCAGGGTCAGACTTGTGGAACCAAGGCTGTCGGGCCGGTTCGCGCCGTAACTGACGACGAACTGATCGATTTCGGTTGTGGTGGGGAATACCGACACGCCGCCGAACAGGATGTTGTTGTTGGTGCTTTTGAAGTCGTAGCCGACCGTCAGGCTGTGGTTGATTTTTTCCCAGGCCGGCAACGGCATCTGGTAGCGCAGCCCGGCATTGACGGTGTGGCCGGTGGTGCCGGTCGGGCCGCCGTTGTTGAGACTGGTGGAATTCACGATCGACAGCGACAGCGTCAGCGTGTCGCGCCAGGGCGTGTCGGCGGTGTAGCTGAACGCGTGCTGCGACAGCGGCCGTATTTCCGGCGTCGTCGTGAAGCGATAGTTGAAATCGTCGCCGCGCCACAGCGCGTTGCCCCAGTCGATACCGGTGTACATCCGATACAATCCGGTGCCCTGGTTGCCGGTGTTGTCGCCGCCGGCGGTGATCGAGACGGGAAATCGCTCCTCGGTGCGCAGCAGCAGCTTGGTGGTGCCGACGGTGGCACCCTCACCCGCGAGCATGGTGGCGTGGCGGTACTGGTTGCGGTTGATCCAGTCCAGATCCGCCTGCATGACGTTGTTGTCGATCAGGCCGCCGGGTTGGAGGTGCAGGTTATTGAGGTATTGGTTGGCGCCGAACCAGCGATTGCCCTCCAGCGCGAGGGGGCCGACATGGCCTTCGACGACCACGACCTGGACCACGCCGTCGGTGACGTCCTGCTTGGGGATCGATACGTAAACGAACGGCCGTCCGATCGCGGCGTATTGTTTGGCGATTGCCGATCGAATGGATTCCAACGTTATGTTGGCGATGGGCAGGCCGATGTAACGCCGGATTTCCGCATCGGCAGCCGCGGTCGCGAGCGCGGGCACGCGGGCGACATCGACATGCCCGGCCGGGTCGGGCACGCCACCGGCGCGCACATCCTCGGCGCGGGGGACGAAGACGAACCCTTTGAAGGTTGGTTCCGCCGCCATGGCGGCGGACAGCACGAACGAGGCGCCCAGCGCGCCGAACAGGATTGACCGGTACATCAGAACGTCGCCGCCGTGGAAATAATCTGGTTCAACGTCATCGTCGGCTGTGTCACCGATGGCGGCTTGCCGCTGGTCGAGACCATGGCGTTCAAATACATCTGCAATTGCTGCTGCCCTGTTGGGCTTTGCGCCATCGTAATCAGGTCGTTGACCGTGACCGGCTTCTGAGCCGCCGCGACCGCCGCCGTGAGGTTCTTGTTGAAGTTGGCCGTTGTCGCGATCGAACCGACCGACATGCCGACCTGGACGATGTCGCCGACCACTGCGACGATTTCTCCGACGATCGGTATGCCCGCGGTCGCGGCCTCGGCAGCGGTCATTCCGACCTTGACGCCTTTCAGGACGTCCTCAGCGACGCCGACGCCGGTCAGCACTTCATCCGAGACGCCCACGACTTTTGCCGCTTTCACCGCGGCGTTGACCGATTCGTTCGCGGCCGATGCGGCGTCCGCCGCTTCCGCCGCGGCTTCCGCCGCTTTGCCTGCCTGCTGCGCCGCGTGCTCGGCCTTGGTGCTGGTAAGCCCGACAATCTGATTTGCGTTGCGCACCTCCTCGAGGACCGCCGCCGCGCCACTGGCCGCGCTGGCCGAGGCCTTTGCCGTCTCCGCGGCTTTTGCTGCGGCAGCGGCGGCTTGTTCGAGCATGGCCGGTCCGTCCGAGGCGAGTTTCGACGCCAGATCCGCTGCCTCGGTGGCCGCTTTTTTCGCCGCCGCGACCTCGGGTTGGAGTGCCTCGATCTCCGCGTCCTTCGCGGCTACCGCGGCTTTCGCGGCGGCCGCCGCCTTGGCCGCACTGTCGGAGACCGATTGCGCCAGTTTCAACGAATCCTCGGCGGCCTTCACCGCTTTCGCCGCCTTGGTGGATTCGTCGTATGCGGCATTCAAGGCCGCCTTGGCCGCCCTTGCCTGCTCGGAAAAGCGGCCGTACTTATCGGATGCCGCAATGAATTTGTCGGACGCCTCCGCCACCGCTTTGTCGGCGGCCGAGGCTGCGGTCTGGAGATCCTTCACGGTCCCCGTCAGTTGCTGGACCGACTTGTCGGCCGCCGCCGCCTTGGAGGCGGCCAGGGTTGAGGCGTCCTGCAACGGCTTCAGGTCTCCGGTGGCCTTGTCCAACTCCGCCGCTTTAGCCGCCCAGAGTTTCGACGTGCTCACCGCGTTCCCGGGCGCCGCCGCGATGGTGTCCTGCAGGCCTGCGAGCGTACCGTCCGCCAGCTGAGACGCCTGGAGATCTGAAGCCGCCTTCGACGCGAGAGCCGTCGCCTGCTGCACGCGCGGCGACTGTTTCAGGGCGGTCAGTGCATCCGCCGCCGCTGTAGCGTCGGCTTTCGCCTGTTCCGCGGCCGCCGAGGCGGCCTTGGCCACATCGGCGGCATCCTGCGCCGCCTTGGCGGCCTGATCGGCCGTCTGCTGCACGAGTTGCACCTGCTTCATTGCGTCGGCCGCGGCTTTGAGCGCCGCTTTGGTGGCATCCGCCGCGGCCTTGGTGGCGCCGGTCGCGGCGTTCGGCAACACTGTCGCGGCGCCTGGCAGCTTGCTCAGCGTGGCCGAGAGGCCCTTTCCGCCGAGCCCAGCGAGCACGGCGGCCGCGGTGCCAACTGTCGCCGTTCCAGCAACCGTGGAAACTCCCGACTGCAACCCCGAATAGGTCTGAAGTTGGCCGCTGGTCATGTACAGACCAAGCTGAGCCTCGGTAAGAATGTCCTTCGGGGGCGAGGGCTGGTTGGAGGCAATGCTCGCGGTCATCGCGATGGCGCCTATTGATCCGGACTGATTGATCATGGTCGCGTTCGCCGTCTGCTGCTGCTGCGCCCAGGTCTGGTAATCCGCCAGGGCCTGCTGTGCCGCGCCCTGCTTCTGCGCCTGGATGTAAGCCTGGATCGCTTGGACGAAGGCGGTTTGCTGTGCGGTCCACTTGGATTGCTGCAGCGCCAGGATTCCCGTCAGATCGGCCATGATGAACGGCATCAGCGCGGACATCGTCGCCGCGCTTTGGTTGGGATCGGCGAGCGCCTTGTAGATGTCGTCCACCGTGACCGGCGGTGTGGAACCGGCCAGTTTCGCGACGAGGCTTTTAATGATCGAGTCCAACTCGGCCTGCGGCGCACCGCCGCCAAGACTGAGACAACCCGTGCCGCAAAGGGTCGGCGACGCGGTCGCGGTAGGCACCGGCGGCGTGCTGCTCAACTGAACCGGCCCGATGCTGAAGGTCGTGGTCCCAGCGGTGTCAGTGACACTCGCCGGCGCGATCGCACCGGCCGGCGTGGCACTCGGGACGTAGGTCGGGGGCACCAGCGGTGGGGCGACAACCGTGAGTGTGCCCGGCTTGAACGTGATGCTGTAGTTCGCGGCATGCGCGCCGGACACGGTGATCGCGTACGTGCCAGCGGGCGACGACGAACCGTTCGCGGTCGTGCCGAACGTCAGGCCTGACACCACGGAGGCGTTGTCGCCTCGCACGAAGCCCGCGAATGTCGCGCTGAACGCGGGGTTGGCCGCGATCGCCGAGCGGGTCGCGTCGTTGGCGGTGATCGTCAGCGGTGCGGGTGTGACGGTTACCGTGCCGTTGACCGCGGTGATGACGTAATTCGCGGCGGTCGCGACCGGAGCGAGGATCGTGTAGCTGCCGACGCCCGAAGCAATGGTCGCGGCGGAGCTGAAGCCCCCCGTCGAGACGACCGCGGCGGTGTCGCCGTTGACCAGACCGGTGTAGCTCGCCGTGAACGCCGGATTGGCGCTGCCGTACGGCCGGCTCACATTGTCGACCGTGAGCGTCAGCGGTGCCCGGTTCACCGTCAGCGTGCCGTTGGCAAAACTCACCGCGCGGGTCGAGGAAATTCCACCGGACGCTACGATCGAATAGGAACCGACATTCGTGTCGGGCCCGTTGCCGATCTGGAATTGCACCGGCAGCGCCAGATCGGCGACCGAGCCGCCAAAATACGACGCGGTGAACGTCGGTTCCGGCGAACCATACAGGCGGTTCGCATTGATAGCCGTGACAATCAAAGGCGGTAGCGCGTTCGAATGGGCGAGATAGGTCACACCGGCCAGTGCCGACATCGGATCGTTGCCCAAGGTGACTGGGTTGTACTGCGTGTAGCCCAGACCGCCGTCATTGAACCCGGTATTGGTCGCGGCATAGATGCGCGCTCGGCCGGGACCGCCGATCAACCCGTTGCCGGCGTTGTTGATGAAGGTACCGCCCGTCGAGGCCAGCGTGGTCGTGCCGGCGGTGCTCAGGCTCGTACCGGCCTGTATCGTCATATCCCCGCCGGCGACGAAGCTGATCGCGCCATTGGTGTTGACGGTGCCCGTTACCGTCATCGCCGTACTGCTCGATACCGCGACGTCACCGGTGAAATTGGCCCCCTGCCCCACCATCTGGGCCGTGCCGATCGTATTGGCCGCGTTGGTCGCGGTGAATGACGTGGCCAGGACGGGCTGGGCGACCGACAATAACGGCGTCATGATCGCGCCCGCGAAACTGGTCGTCAGGTAGCCGCCGGTCACATCGATTTCGTTGTCGGTGATGGTGGCCGCCGCCGCCGATGTCAACGCCACGCCCGCCGACGGGGATGTATTGGCGAACACCAACGTCCCGTTCGGCAGCGAGATATTCGCGTTCACCGCGACCGTTGGCGCATCGAGCGTCAGCATGTTCGCCGATTGACTGGCAATCGCCGAACCGACGGTGATCTGGCCGGATGCCGAAAGCGTGGTGTCCCCGCCAAGCAGCGCGGTGACGATGGATGCCGGCGTGGTCGCGCAGGTGTCGCAGATCGTCAACGCGACCGGGTCAAGCAGAAGGTGGCCGACGATCCCTCGCGGCGCGGTCAGATCGGATGTGCCTTGAAATGCGAGCGTGTTGCCGGAGACTTCGGCCGAACCGCCATTGCCGCCGTTGGGGCCGCCCCGCGCCTCGATGCCGCCGGCGTATGTGGTCAGGCCGTTGCTCCAAACGACGATCGAACCACCGTTGCCGCTGTCGGTGGCATTGGCGCGCAGCCGGGCGCCGGGCGCCGGGGGCGATAGTCGTCGCGTTGGCGTTGGCGACGGTCGGGTCACCCCCACGCGTGCCGCCGCCGATCCTGATCGTGCCGCCGCCCGTTGGGCCGGACGCATCGATCGTGCCGTTGCCGCCGACCGTCACGCGGCCACCGGTCACCGTCACCGAACCGCCGTTGGTGGCGGCCCGCGCGGCGATCGAGCCCGTCACCGTCGTGTCCCCGGCCCCGCCGTCCAGGACGACGCGCCCGCCGATCTGGCGAACCGAGGTCGCCGAAATCAACCCGCTGTTGTTGACCGCCATGGCGTATGGGTTGCCGGCGGCGCGCAGTTGCGCATTGGCCGCCGCGATGACCCCGCTGTTGCTGACGGAACCGGGGCCGGATGCGGGCGGTCCAGCGATGACGATGTCGCTGGATCCGTCCGGCACGTAATAGAACTGCCCGCCGGCACCGAGGATCGCCTGACCGTTCGGGGCGGTGATCCGCCCCTGATTGTCGACCATCGCGGCGACCAGCACCACATCGCCATTGGCCGCGGCGATCTTCCCGAACACCTTGATACCGGCGCCGGAATCGCCGCGAAACGTCATTCCGCCGCCCCGCATGAACGCGGTGTCGGAGATGTTGAGCGTGGACGCGACGAAGGCGCTGGTATTGATCCGCCCGTTCGGACCGATGACGATCCCGTTGGGATTGATCAGGTAGACCTGCCCGTTCGATGAAATCTGCCCGGCGATCGACGATGGGTCGGACCCGGTCACGCGGTTGAGGATGGCCGACAGCGACGACGGCAGGTTGATCCGTGTCGTTTCTCCAGCACCGACCGAGAAGCTCTGCCAATTGACGATGGCTCTGTTGGTGGACTGGTTGACCGTCAGAGTCCGCCCTGCGGCGGTTACGGTCACGGTGCCGGCTGCGACGCTGGCGCCCTGGGGATTTGCCCGTGCCGCGAAAGCCAGTGCGCACCAGATCGTCGCACCGCCGAACAATATCGCAGTCGATCTCCACCAAGCCTGGTGACTCGCAACCCGGACCATAGCGACCCCAGCGTTCGTGATTCCTCGGAAGAGGACGGTCGTTCGTGCCGCGCAAATCAATGTCTATTTTTGAGAGCGCAGCGACGATTTTGGACTCCCAGTAAGAGTCAATTTAGCGAATTTGGATACGCCGTCAACTCCAAGCGGCCCGCGTCCAGGCGGTCGCGCGACGCCAGGACTTGGCCAATCAACCCACCTGGCGTAGCGTCGCCCTCAACAGCTCTGGAGGAACCCCCATGCCCAACGTATCCGCCGAACAACTGATGGAAATCGCCAAAGGCCTGCTGGTGGCCGCGGGCGCGTCGGAGGAAGAGGCCGCGACCGTCGCCAAGTACAACATCGGCGCCAACCTGGTGGGCCATGATTCGCACGGCATCATCCTGATCCCGCAATATATTGAGCGGATCAAGGCCGGCCACATCGTCCCCAAGGCGCCGTGGGTCATCACACAGGAAACCGCCACCACCACGGTTGTCGACGGCAACTGGGGTTTTGGTTATGCGGTCAGCGACCGCGCGATGAAATACACGATCGAGAAGGCGAAAAAGCAGAACGTCGCCGCGACCACCGTGTTCCGGCAGAGTCATATCGGCCGTCTCGCCAGCTACCCGCTGCTGGCCGCGGCCGAGGGCATGATCGCGCTGATCACCGCCGATTCAGGCCGCAGCCCGAAGGGTGTCGCCCCGTTCGGCGGCGCGCAGGCGCGGCTTGGCACCAACCCGATGTGCTTCGCGATCCCGTCCAACCTGGACGGTCCGCTGGTATTCGACATGGCGACCTCCGCCGCCGCCGCCGGAAAGATCAACGTCGCGACCGCTCGTGGGGAACAGGTTCCGAGCGGCTGGCTGATCGACAAGGATGGCAAGCCGTCGACCGATCCGCGCGTGCTGAAAGCCGGCGGCGCGCTCCTGCCGCTTGGCGGTACCGAGGGTTACAAGGGCACGGGCCTCGCGGTGATCGTGGAGATCCTGTCGGGCCTGCTGACCGGGCTGGGCTTTGGCGTGGAACCGACCGGGCGGCACAATGACGGTTGCTTCATGGCGGTGTTCAACGTCAACGCGTTCCGGTCGCTGGACACCTTCAAGCAGGAAGTCACGGACTTCGCGATGTATCTGAAGGACACGCCGAAGGCCGAGGGCTTCACCGAGGTGTTCTACCCCGGCGAGGTCGAGTATCGGAAAGAGCAGGACCGCCGGAAGAACGGCATCTCGGTGGAAGACGCGACTTGGAACAAGCTCCGCGATCTGGCGAAGGGCTATGGCATCGGGGAGAAGTTGGGCCTCGGCTGAAATCGGGCGGCGCGACCTATAAATCTTTGTTTGATCGCGTGATTCACGCCGCCGTGTGATTCCACCTCCGGCGATCACGTTCTATCGCGTGAGGGTCGCGCCGAATACCCGAGCGTAGTTGCCGCCGAGGATTTTGGCGACGTCCTGACGGTTGAAACCGGTGTCCAGCAGGGCCTCGGCGAGTTGAGGCACGTCCTGATAATCCTCGATCGTGCTTTTGCCCACGAGGCCGTGCAGGTCGGTGCCCAGCCCGACGTGATCGACGCCGACGACATCGGCCAGACGCGCCATGCCCACCGCCATCGCGGCGAAGGTGGGATAGGTGGAGGCCACCGGCCAGACGCCGATGACTCCGCCTGTCTGGGCAATGATTCGCGCGTGCTCGGCGGTGATCCGTCTGGTCCAGGGCGTGGGCGCAACGGTCAGGTCGGTGTGCGACAGGATCAGGGGCTTGGTGGAAACCGATGCTGCGCGCTTCACCAGATCGAACGTGCCATGCGCGACATCGACGACGACGCCGAGACGGTTGCAACGGCGGATCACCTCGACGCCGAAATCGGTGAGACCGCCATGCACCGGCGGTTCGGTCTGGATGTCGCCGAGTTCGTTGACCCTGTAATGCGTGAGCTGGAGATGGCGGAGGGTCCACCGATTGAATGCCTCATCCACGCGATCGAGCCGGCCTTCGAGGAAATCGGCGCCCTCGGCCGATATCACGACGCCTGGCGTGCCTGGTTTCAGATCGGCCGCGGTCGCGATGGTGCGCAATCCCTCCTGGCGCACGAGGTCGCGCACGCGCTGGAAGGCCAGGGTGCCATACTCGTACAGCTCGCCGGCGGCAGGATCGCGGTAGGGGCGGATGCGTTTGCCCTCGACATGATGGGTCGGGCCGTCGGAGACGATCGCGAGGCAGATCGCGGCCATGCCACCGTCGCGCATCGGGCTGGCGATGGGGGTGAAGCCGAAGCCCTCACGGATGCGTTTCGCGTTCGCGATGCGTCCGGCGTGGGAGTGCATATCGACCGCTGGGCCGGCCTCGAGGGCGGCGCGCGCCGACGCCTGGCGTTCCTGTGCGGAGGCGGGCGTGGCCGCGACGCCGAGGCACATCAACGGGCCGGCGAACAACGCGCCGCGCCGGGTCACGCCGCGCCATCCAGGTGCTTCCACCGGGCGCGCGTCGCACAGGCGATAGCGCCATCCGGTCGGGTCGTCGTCGCATATTTGCCAGCGGCCGGTCAGGCGCAGCGCCCCGGCTTGGATACCGACGGGCCGAGCGGCGCATACCTCGACCGCGGCGGTCCGATCGGCTGGGGCATGGACCGCGCAGCATCCGGGTTCCGGCAGCAGCACGAAGTTTTCGGCGGACCGTGCCCCAGCAGGGGCGAGCGGGTAGCCTGTGAGTTCGACGCGTGAACCGCCGGCGGCGCCTGCGAGGTTGTTCCAGTGGATGCGAGATGCACTGAGCATGCGGGATGGCCTCTTGCGGTTCCTCCGGTGCGGGCGATGATGGCAACATTCCCGGTGACCGGCTTCCGGGAAAGGGAGGATATCATGGCGGGTACCATCACGATCTACCACAACCCGACCTGCGGCACGTCCCGCAAGGTTCTCGGCATGTTGCGGGACGCCGGGATCGAACCGCATGTGGTCGAGTATCTGAAGACCCCGCCATCGCGGGCGGAATTGAAGACATTGCTGACACAGTTGGACATGACGCCGCGCGCGTTGCTGCGCCGGAAGGGCGGTCTATTCGGGGAATTGGGGCTGGACGATCCGGCGAAGGACGACGAAACGATCCTGGACGCGCTGCAATCGCATCCGATTCTGATGGAGCGGCCGATCGTCGCGAGCGATCGCGGCACCCGCGTTTGCCGTCCGGCCGAACGCGTATTGGAATTGTTTTAGTTAGGGATGGTTCTTATACCCGGGATCCGAACGGACCGAAGGACACAGTATGCCCCTAGCTCTACGCCGCCGTCATTTCCTTGTTGGCATCGGCGGGTTTGCCGCCTTCGCCGGCCGGTCCGCCCCGGCTCGGGCGCTGCCGCCGGACTCCGCCTGGAACGACCTGAAAACCAGGCTGAACGGGGCGCTGTTGCAGCCGACGGACCGCGGCTATCTGGACGCGGCACTGCCGCAGAACCGCCGCTATGCCGATCGCCTGCCACGCGGGATCGCTTCGTGCGAGAACGCCGATCAGGTGGCGATATGCCTGCACTGGTCGCACGAGAATAACGTTCACCCGACGATCCGGTCCGGCGGTCATTCCTATGCCGGATTCTCCACCACGCGGTCGTTGTTGATCGACATGAAGCACCTGAAGCAGATCGAAAAGCTGCCGGGCGGTTTGGTGCGTGTCGGTGGCGGCGCCCTGAACCGCGACGTCTACGCGGCCTTAAAGGCGATCGACGCCACCATCACGCACGGGCGCTGCGACGGTGTCGGCGCCGCCGGGTTCCTGCTGGGCGGGGGTATCGGCTTCAACATGCGCCATTACGGTGTGGGCAGCGACCTGCTGCGCGCAACCGATGTGGTGAAGGCAGACGGCACCGCCGTCACGGCGACCGCGACCGACAACAAGGACCTGTTTTGGGCCTGCAATGGCGGCGGCGGCGGCAATTTTGGGGTCAACACGTCCTTCACGCTCGCCACGCAGGAAGTCAAACCGGTCACGGTCTTCAACCTCAGCTGGAGTCACCGAGCGCGCGACCTGCCGGGCAGGTTGCTGGCGACGATGCTGGAAACGTTGCGGTTCGCACCCGATGAATTCGGCAGCAAGATATCGATCTCCGCCCCGTCGCCGACGGAACGCCGGAACGGCGGCGATGTGCATATCGGCCTGCTCGGGCAGTTGATGGGGCCGCGTCAGGCGCTGATGGATATTCTGGGTCCGATCTTCAAGGTGGCGCACCCGGACCCGGTGCGGTCAGAGGACAAAAAGCACGGTATTCGGGAGATGGGTTACTGGGACGCGCAAACCGATTTTCTGTCGGAGGCCGGTGGGGCCGCGCTTTATCAGGAAAAATCGCGGTTCTACGGCGGCAAGCTGGCCGAGACGGCGATCGGCACAGCCTTGGCCTTCGCCCGCGCATTGCCCGGCAACAGCAAAAAGCCCAGCGAGTTCAAATTCTTCCAGACCGGCGGCAAAATGAACAAACGCGCGCCGACCGACACCGCGTTCGTGCACCGTTCATCGGACTGGCTGTTCGATGTGGAAGTAAACTGGGATGCCACCGACGTCTGGCGCGATGTGGAGGCCAATCTTGCCTGGCAGGCCGCGTTCCATGAGGCCATGGGGGATTACATGTCGGACTGCTGCTACCAGAATTTCCCCGATCCGACGCTTGGACGGAATTGGGCTCAGGCCTATTACGGGGAAAACCTCGACCGGCTGAAAGCCATCAAGAAAGACTTCGATGGTAGCGGCCTGTTCACGTTCGAGCAGGGCATTCCGGTTGGGTGAGCGGCCCGCGGCACGGTAGGGTCAAGGCGACCGTATCGTGCTCTATAATTCCAACCCGCGCAATGATTGACTCGTGGCGGCTGCCCAGCCGTCATGCCGGCGAATGCCGGTATCACGCCTTTCGGAAATCCCAGCCTCGCAAGGCGTGGATACCGGCATGCGCCGGCATGACGTGGTTCGGTCGGCTGCTACGTCAAAGCTTATACGGGCTGATATAAGTCTTTGTTTAATCGCTTGATTCAGGCCGCGGTGCGATTCCACGTCCGGCGATCGCGGTCTGAAGCCGGACACTCGAACATCGTTTACAGGACCGCCAGGACGTCGCGGGATTCCTTGATCGCCGCGATCAGCCTGTCGGCATCCTCGCGCAGCAGGAGGCGGTCGGCGACCAGTGCCTCGGTCGCTTCGACGACGCGCGCGGCCCATTCGGCGTGGGAGCCGTATCGTTCCTCGAACGACGGTCTCGGATCACCGGCCTTTTTCCGTTCGGCGGCGGTTTCGGCGAAGGGGATGTAGGATCCCTGAATGGTAAACAGATCGCCGGCCGCGTAGCCGGGGATGCGGACAGCCCAGCCGGTATGGGTGCCGATCGGCGCGGTCAGCAGCGGATGGCGGATTCCGCCCTTGCTGTTGCCGTCGGCGTCGACGGCCGCGATCTGCACGGCATAGGGCTGGCCTTCCCTGGGCGGCTCCACCGAATGGTCGCGGCAGGTGAGTTCGTTCAGGACATCGGGAAAGGTGACGCCGGGGATTTTCGGGAAGGCTGCCTCGGCCTGCTCGCGGGTGACCAGGGTGCCCTCGGCGCGCGAGGGGAACTGGCTGGCGGGGGGGGCGATACCTTTTTCCACCCATTCCGTCAGAGCGATCAGCAGCGCCCGCATGAAGGAACTGTAGCCCAGCGGGTTGCCGGGCCATTCCGTGACATTTTTCACCGGCGGTTTGTGCACGGCGTGCTGGATGCCGGAGGCCATGAAAAGACGCACATTGTCGGGCATCGGGAGATCGCCGCCGAGATGGTCTGTCGCGACGAGCGAGGCGCGCCCGACCCAGAGGTCGGAATCCGTGTCCAGATGGATGATCTTCGGCGCCACGCGGCCGGCTGCCGCGCGGCGGAGGATGCCGTCGGTCCGGCGACTGAGCGGATCGTGCGAGACCGGGTAACTGAAGGGAAACTGGTCGTCGAGGTAGGAATGATCCTCGTGCTGGCGGGAATACCGGCCGGGTTGGGCGAAGGCATGGTTGATGTGGGTACGGCGCGAACCGCCGACCACCGGCAGGATGGCATCGAAAACCTGCTTGCCGTCGCTGTCGCGATTGAAGCCGAGGTGCACGAAGTCCCGCAGCACGCGCCCGCTTTGGGATATGCCGAAGCCCAGGGTGTGACGGATGGACCCGCCGAGCGGATTGTCCGAACCGGGCTTGCGCAGAAACGCCATGAGGTCGCGGATCGCGGCGAACCCGATCCCCATCACCGCGGGATCTCGCGCGGGATAGATGAACTCGTAGATCGAGCCCTTGTCGAATTCGCTGCCGCTTGGGCGGGTGACCTCGATATGGCGGTCGTCGGTGTAGCGCCAGGACAGGCCGGGGGGTGTCGCGCGGGGGTCTTTCTCCCGCTGGCGAACGGTCAGGGTGGCCTTTGCCGGGTCCATATCGGCGGCGGTGTAGGACAGCGTGCCGATAAAGCGGCTGTCGTCGAGCACCTGGATGAAGGCGTCGCCGGGGCCGCCGGTTTCCTCGGGGATGAACTCGTCGCGGTTGGTTCCGGTGATTGGCCCGTCGGGGTTGGCGGGGATGGGAAAGCGGGCATTCAGGCGGTCCTGACCGGCGGGGACACCGGTTTGCCAGGCGCTCCAGACGACCGAGAAGCCGTGCCGCATCAGGAAGCCGGTGCCGGCGTGTTCGGGGGTGACGGGACGGTTGCCGTCGGCGCCGAGGTTCAGCCGCGTCAGGGCGACCTTGTTGCCGCGGTTCGGCACGTCGTACATGAGCCAGCCATTGCCCTTGGCGGCATCGATGGGCTTGAGGATGGAAAATTCCGACTCATACTCCACCATGCCATCGGCATTGCGCGGCGCCTTGGACAGGTTGACGATGCTGCTGTTGTTGGGAAACGCGGGGTCCAGCGCGCCGTACACGGTGCCGGTCAGGCATTCATAGGCGCCGACGTCGCCGAAGGTGGCGCCGCCGAACACCGGCGACAGATGCTCAGTGATGTTCAGTCGCAGGATGCTGCCCGGTCGCATTGCCATGTTCCCTGTCCCCCAGTCTTGGTTCGGGCGTTGGATGCTGCGAATTCGATGCGGTGGCAAGTCCAGAGGCACCGAAGAGGCGCTGGCTTGGCGGCCACGCGGTCATCACGGCGTCCCGTTCGGCGTAGAGGACCACGCCGGCGCAGATCAGCGCCAGAACCGAGAGGAGCCATGCGAGGCGGAGGCCCCAATTGGGGCGCGATTTCGGCGGTGGGACGCTCAGACGGTCCATCGCGGTGGGGCCGATGGGCACTTGAAATTCGGGCACTTCCGGCGCGCCCGGTTCGTCCGGTTCAGGGGCCGGGGGCGGTTCGGCTGGCGGAGGCTCAACGGCAACAGGCACCCATCTGTGGGCACAACGGGCGCATTTGGTCGGTCGTCCGGGCCGGACCAGATGGTCCGGAACGTCGTATTCGGCTTCGCAACTGGGGCAAACAATACGCATGCGTGCTGAGGGAATCGCCACCGGGGATTGTGCCCAAAAGGCCGCAATTCCGGTCCGGTTGCAACGTTTTTCGGCGCGGCCGGCTCAGCCTGTCAGGCGGGTGATCCGTCCGGCAGTCATGCCGCCGTCGATCACGAGTTCGGATCCGGTCATATGGGTGGACAGGTCGGAGCAGAGGAACAGGATTCCGTCGGCGATTTCCGAGGCCTGCCCGGCCTTGCCGATGGGGACGGAGGCCGCGGCGATCATCGCGGGATCCAGCGGTGCGTTGGCGCCGGGGGGAAGTTTGCCCCAGATGGGCGTGGCGATGATCCCGGGATGCACCGAATTCACCCGGATGCCATCCTGTGCCTGGGCGCATTCGAGGGCCATCGACTTGGCGAAAAGACGCACCGCGCCTTTGGTGGCGCTGTAGCCGGCAAGGCCTGCCGATCCGCGCAGTCCGGCGACGGAGGACAGCATCACCACGGACCCGCCATTGCCGGCCCGCCGCATCGCGGGGATGCCGTATTTCACTGTCAGGAACACGCCGTCGACGTTGATCGCCATCTGGCGGCGCCAGTCGGCGAGGCTCATGTCCAGCACCGAGCACATGATGCCGATGCCGGCGTTGGCGACGAGGATATCGAGCCGTCCGAGGGCTTCGGCGGCGGCCACGACGGCGGGCCAGCCGGATTCGTCGGTGACGTCGTGGTGGATGTAGGTGCCGCCGACTTCCTCGGCGAGCGCCTGACCGGCGGTGTCGTCGAGGTCGGTCAGGACGAGGCGCGCACCCTCCCGCGAAAGTGCGCGCGCGGTTGCCGCGCCGATGCCGGATGCGGCACCGGTGATGATTCCCACCTTGTTCGCGAGCATTGCCATCGGCGTTTACCCCTGTTGCGTCAGATACCGTCGAGTTTGAACACGCCGTCGAGCACGACGAGGCGGTGCTGGAACAGCCATTCGCCTTTCACCCGGGTCACGGTGCAATCGTAGCGGCCGGGTGGGCCCATGACGGTCTGGCCGTCGCGGGTGAGGATGTTGACCAAGTAGCATTTCGCCCGCGCGGTATCGCCGTCGACAGTGATGGCGAAATTGGTCAGGACGTGACGGAGTTGGGCACCGCTGGCGTGGAAGGCGGAAAACCGTTGGGCGAAGGCGCGTATTTCAGCCTCGCCGGATTTCACCCCGACGACCGGGCTTTCGAGGGAGGCGCCGGGGGCGAAGCAGCTCACGACGCCTTCGACGTCGCCGCCATCGAGTGCGAAGGCGTAGCGGATGAACAGGTCCTGGATCGCGAGGCGGTCTTCGATCGGTGTCGGCATGGTTCAGTTCCCCAACAGTCCCCGAGCGATGCCGATGATGCGGTGCGCCTCGGACCAGAGTTTGTACGGGCCCAGATCGTCCATGGCGGCCCATTGCACTTCGGACACATCCGAACCGGCCACCGCTTCCCCGCCGGTCCATTTGGCGGCGAAATCGAGGATTGTGTAGTGGAACCGCACCCTGCCCTGTTCGTCTTTGCGGATGGTATCGACATAGGCGCAGAAATGGAGATCGCCGACGGTGAGGCCGGTTTCCTCGGCCAATTCCCGGCGTGCGGCTTCGATGCAGGTCTCGCCGATGTCCTGCGCCCCCCCGGGGAGGGTCCAACTGCCGACGTTCGGCGGCTTGCCGCGGCGACACAGCAGCACCTCATGGCCGCGGATGACGACGATGCCGATGCCGACGATGGGTCTGGGCTGATATTCGCGATCGCTCACGGTTTTGGCGGGGTGTTCGCCGGCGGCGGGGCCTCGGGCGCGGCGGGCGGTGGCTCCACGGCGGGTGGCGGTGCGGCGGGCGGCGGTGCGGCGGGCGGTGCCGGCGGCGGAGGAGGCGCCTTCAGATCGTCCAGTTTGGGTACCAGCGCGGTCTCCTTCCAGGCGCCGACCTGATACAACCATCCCTCGAACTTCCTGGTGATGGCAGCGGCCTCGTCCTTTGCCTTGTCGTTGCCCGTGGCCGCGATGCTGACCCAGATGTCCTTGTCGGCCTTGAACACGGTCGCGGTCAGGGTGAGGCCGTCCACCGTGGTGAAGACCGCCGACCCCTCCTGCGTGCCGATCGGCTGAGAGGCGGGGCGGACGTCCTGAAACGTCAGGGATTCGAAGGCGCGCGCCACATCTTCCACCTTGTAGTCTTCCAGGGGCGGATGGTCCTTGGGATCGGCCAGCAGGAATTTGTCGCCGTCACGGACGAAGACCAGCTTGCTGTCGCCGCGGGTGGCGGTGGCCCCGGTGATACGCGCGTGCGGGATATTCATCATTTCCCGATCAAGCCATTGGCCGGGGTCGTGATCGACCTCCAACGCGCCCTCGGCCAGCCAGGATTGGTTGTCGCCGGGGCGCCGGACGTAGACCTGCGCCGCCAAATTGCCCTGGGTCATGGTGCGGCGGTGGCCGGTTATGACTTCAACGATCGGTTTGCCGTCGGCATCCAGCACGCGGAGCAGATTGGCGCTCGAATCGGGTTTGGCGGGATCGTCGACGCCGAGGCGGGCGAAGGAGGCGGGGTCGGCGGTACGTGCCTCGATCAGGCGCAGTTCCGTGAGCGCGGCCATCATCGCGTGCAGCTTGCTGTCCTGCACGGGATAGCCGCCACGGTCCGCGACACCCCAGACGCCGTCCTTTCGGGCGATGACCGTGGTCTTGCCCTGATACAGGATCTCGATCTTCGCGGCGGCCGCCAGTTTCGGTGCCAGATCGGGGAACATCAGCTTGCCGGCGTCCATCGACGTCTGACCGGCGGGCACGGTTTTGGCCCCGAAATACCAGCCGCCGCCCAGCGCGACGACCGCGAGGACGACGAGAATCAGGAGGGTGCGGGGGTTCATGCCCGAGCCCTCGCGCGGCGGGTGCGTTGGATGAGAGCGAGGGAGATGGCGAGGATGGTCAGCAGCGCCGGCACCAGCACGATATTCAACATGCGCAACACCGTTTCCAGATGCGAAATGTCGTGGTTGAGCTCCAGCTGCACGGCGCGCAGCTTACGCCTGGTTTCGATGATGTCGGTACGGGCTGCGTCGATCGCGGCCCGTTGTTCGGGCGTGATCACGGCGTCGGCCTTGTCCTTGCCGGGTGTTCGATCGCCGCCGGTCCGCAGGGCCTGCAACTGCTTTTCCACCTCCTGGAGATGGGTTTGCAACGCCTGCTGGGTTTGCCGGTACCGAGCCTCGGCATCGCTTTGCATTTTCGCGATGACGGTGAAGGGGCGGTTGGAGTCACCGCGCGAGCGCAGGCCGATCAGCGCGTCCCCGCCGGCGAGTGTGCCGATGAGGTTGGCGACGAAGGGGCCGTTGTCGGCGAAGGGTGTTGCCGTGGGCTGGCCGAAAAAGTCGGCGATACGCACCCAGAACCGATCCGCGAGGATATCGGAATCCGCGACCACGACCATGTTCGCCGGGGCGCTGGTCGACGCGATATAGGCCGGGAAATTGTCGGGGCGCTTCTGGCCCGGGGGCAGGTCTGGCGGGCCGGTGAAGGCGGATTTCAGCACGCCGCGGATGCGTGCGGCGATGACGCGCGTCTGCCCGTCCGGCTGGAAGGACGCCAGCAGCGCCGTCGGATCCGGTACCTTCAACTTGTCGGTGGGGATCAACGCGGAGCGGTTGGAGGTGGTCAGCAAGGGCGTGAAGTCGATCGTCGCGCCATCGGCCTTGGAAAGCGCGCCGGGGGAAGCGACGGTGACCGATTTCAAATCGGCGGTCGCGGGATCTTCATGATTGATGCCGTCGCGAATACTGAACCAGGCGACGTAGTTGACAGCCTGCATGCGATCCTCGCCGCCGGCCCGCACGCGCCAGGCGCCGGTCAGATCGCCGATCGCCTGGGTCGGGTCGTATTTGATGCCCCAGGCATCGAAGAGTTTCTTGAAATCCGAATGGGCATCGTCGATCGGCATGCCGGTCGGGCTGGGCGCGGAGGCGGCGATCTCACTCCAGGGATCGACCATGACCATGAGACGGCCGCCGCGCATGACGAACTGGTCGATGGCGTAAAGTGTCGTATCCGGCAAATTCGCCGGGGGCTGGGCGACGAGCAGCACCTGGACGTCGGGATCGATGACCTGGGCGTCGGTCGGCACGATCTTCACGGTATTGGTCTGCCGCAGCAGCACGTCGGAGGCGAAGGGTTGACCGGCATTGCCGCCCTGCTGGCGTGCCATCATCATCGCGCGGGGATCGCCCTCCATCGGCAGGGGGGTCATCAGGCCGATGATGGGGCGTTTGGGGTTGGAAAGTTCGTAGACCAGCTTCGTCAGGTCGTATTCCAGGAAGCGCTCCCGCTCCGCCTGGAAGAAGGCGATGGTGCGCTGATCGTCTTCGAGATTCGAGCCGGCGAGGCCGAACCAGACGTTTTCGCCGCCCTGATCCACCGGGACGCCTTGAAGGCCGTATCCGACCGCCCGGTCTTCGGTGTCGCTATAGGGTTCGGGATCGTAGAACTCGACCTTGACCTTGCCGTTCGACAGGGTGGCGTAGTTGAGCAGCATCTCCCGCACATGATCGGCGTAGGTGCCGTAGGCGGGCACGGTGGCGCCGAGCTTGCGGGAGTAGAACAGGCGCAGGGTGACGGGCTCTTTGAGATCCGACAGGACGGACTTGGTGCCTGGGGAGAGCGTGTAGAGGTGGGACGCGGTGAGATCGGCCTGCACACTGCCCAGCCGGGCATCGGCGAACAGGTTGACCCCAATGACGATGCCGGCAACCGCAAGGATGCCGATGATGGAAAACCACAGACGGCGCATCGGTTCAGTCCGCCTTCCGTTGTTCGACCAGCACGGTGTTCACGAAGAGCCAGAACCCGATGAAGGTCGCGAAATAGATGATGTCGCGGGCCGAGACGAGGCCGCGGGTGAAGTCCTGGAAGCGGTCGAGCACGGCGATGCGGCGGGCGACCTCGGCCAGGATGGGGGTGTTGCGCGAGAGAAAGTCGGCGACCAGAGAGTATGAGGCGACGGTGAACAGGAAGCAGATGGCGACCGACAGCACGAAGGCAATGACCTGGTTGCGGGTCGCGGCCGACATCGCCGCGCCGACCGACAGGAATGCCCCGGCGATCAGGAGCGAACCGACGTAGCCGGAGGCGATCACGCCGTTGTCCGGCCGGCCGAGGTAATTGACGGTGAGGATGAACGGGAAGGTCAGCGCCAAGGCGATGCCGCAGAACAGCCAGGCCGCCAGATACTTGCCGAGCACGGCCTGCCATTGGGTGATGGGCAGGGTCAGCAGCAGTTCGATCGTGCCCTGCCGCCGCTCTTCCGCCCAAAGGCGCATGGTGATCGCGGGGATCAGCAGCAGGAACACCCAGGGGATGAAGGTGAAGAAGGGGCTGAGGTCGGCCTGGTCGCGTTCGAAGAAATTGCCGAGGTTGAAGGTCAGCGTGCCCTGGAGGATCAGGAAGATGACGATGAACACAGTGGCGACGGGGGTGGCGAAATAGACCGCCAGTTCCCGGTCGGCGATTGTCAGGATGTTGCGCATGCTCAGGCCGCGTCCTTGTTCTGGATCGTCAGCGTGCGGAACACGTCGTCCAGCTTGCCGGAGGGGTGACGTCGTTCCAGTTCGGCCGGAGTCGCATCCGCCACGATCCGGCCGTTGGCGATGATGATCGCTCGGGTGCAGACGGCATCCACCTCTTCGAGGATGTGGGTGGAAATGACGTTCGCCTTGTTCGGCGCCATCTGCTGGATCAGCGCGCGGACCTCATGCTTCTGGTTGGGGTCGAGGCCGTCGGTCGGTTCGTCCAGCACGAGCACGGGCGGATCATGGAGCAGCGCCTGGGCGAGGCCGACGCGGCGCTTGAAGCCTTTGGACAGCGTTTCGACAGGTTGAAGGCGGACGCCTTGCAGTCCGGTCAGGCTGAGCGCATGAGCCACGCGGTCGTTGAGTTCCGATCCCTTGTAGCCGCGGATTTTGGCGCAGAAGCGGAGGAAGCCCGTGACGGCCATTTCCGGATAGGTCGGCGCGCCTTCGGGCAGGAACCCGAGTTCACGGCGAGCGGCGACCGAGTCGGTCTGCACGTCGTGGCCGCATATGCGGGCGGTTCCGGCGGTGGGGATCATGAAGCCGGCGAGCATGCGCATTGTTGTTGATTTGCCGGCGCCATTGGGACCGAGGAAGCCCAGCACTTCGCCTTTGGCGACGGTGAAGGAAACGTTGTCGACGGCGATGAAGGCGCCGAAGCGTTTCGTCAGGCTGTCGATCTCGATAAGTGTTTGCGGCTGTTCGGCTGTCACGCCGCGCTCCCCCATCGTGGTTTATGTCCGATGCGGGGCATAGCCGATGTGGCGGCACATGCAAACCGGTGGGGGGGGAGGTGGAGGAGGTTTAATGGTGTTCACCCGCCTGGCGGCGCAGATCACGTCGCGGTGCGAAGCGGCGTCGCCCGCTCGATCCAGTGGCGCCAGCGGGGGCTGTTCATAGCCTCCCACAGATCGGTCCGCCGCTGGACATTCAGCCGGAAGTCGGGGCTGCCGCGGAAGGCGGGGGCGAGGATGAGCGCGGTTGCCGCCCAGCATTGTATAGCCGAGCAACCTTCGAACGGCTGGGCGATGGTTCTTCGTTCGGGCGGCGCAGAGTCCTGATATTTCGTTCTGAGATTGAAATCCCGCCCCAGCTCCCGCGGCTCCCTGGCATGGGCGCCATTGGGGGCGGCCGCGCTGTTTCGCAGTAGAGTCGAGGAAGGGCGCGGTATTGCCAAGGCAACCCGTTTCCCTCCCCCGCTCATCAAACCGGACGTGCGGGTTTCCCGCATCCGGCTTTCCGACTGGCTTCATGTTAGCCCCTCTTATTCACCGCATAGCAGGGATTCGCTGGCAGGCACGGCACAACC
>CAIRCM010000068.1 GCA_903877125.1 uncultured Acetobacteraceae bacterium
CGGCGCACGCACCGCTCTATCGGCCAACCATGTCCGACACAGCCCCGACGGCCGAAGCCGAACTCCGCCGCTTGATCGATATCATGGCCGCCTTGCGCGACCAGGACACAGGCTGCCCGTGGGACAAGCTTCAAACCTTCGACACCATCGCGCCCTACACGATCGAGGAAGCCTACGAGGTCGCCGACGCGATCGCCGAGCGGGATTTCGCCGCGCTGCCGGATGAGCTGGGCGATCTTCTTTTCCAGGTGGTCTATCACGCGCGCATGGCCGAGGAGGAAGGCCGCTTCGCCTTCGCCGATGTCGCAAAAGCGATATCGGACAAGATGATACGCCGGCATCCGCATGTCTTCGGCGATGCCGCCGCGCGCGATGCCGCTGCCCAGACCACGGCCTGGGAGGCGCAGAAATCCGCCGAGCGCGCGGCACGGCAGCAGACCGGCGCGCTGGCTGGGGTGCCAAGCGCCCTGCCCGCGCTGACCCGGGCCGAGAAAATCACCAAACGCGCTGCTCGGGTTGGGTTCGACTGGCCGGATGCGGCGGCGGTGTTGGACAAGCTGGACGAGGAAATCGCCGAGCTGAAGGCTGAGCTGCCGGCGGCGGACCCGGTGCGGCTGATGGATGAGGTTGGGGATATGCTGTTCGTGCTGGTTAATCTGGCGCGCAAGTTGCACCTGGATCCCGAAGCCTGTCTGCGGCACGCAAACGATAAATTTTCTCGCAGGTTCAATGCAATGGAACGGTCTTTTGAGACGGAGGGCAAGTCTCTGACCGGCTTGTCGTTGGCGGAAATGGAAGCGGGGTGGCAGCGGGTGAAGGCATCCGAAGGGGGCGGCAATGGCGGAACCTGAATGGCGTCGACGGAACCGAGCGAACTGGGATGAGCGGGTTCCGATTCATCTGAACGCGCCGGCGGTTTACAACCTGCAACCCCTGCGCGACGGAACCGCGCGGCTTGGACCGATTGCCGAGACGGTTCTTGGGCCGGTCGGCGGGTTGAAAATTCTGCATCTTCAGTGCCATTTCGGCCTGGACGGTCTGGCGCTCGCTCGGCAGGGCGCCCGTGTGACCGGCGTGGATTTCTCCCAACCCGCCATCGATGCAGCCCGAGCGCTGGCCGCGGAATGCGGGTTGGATGCCCGGTTTCTGGTTTCCGATGTTTACGAAACCGCGGCGGTGCTGCCGGAACCGGCGTCGTTCGACCGGGTTTTCGTCAGTTGGGGGGCGTTGATCTGGCTGCCGGACATGGCAGCTTGGGCTCGGGTGGTCGCACACTTCCTCAAGCCCGGCGGGTATCTGGCCCTGGCGGAGGCCCACCCTGCCCCGTATGTCTTTGACTCCGCGACAAAAACATCCGACGGCATGCCGGGCTGGTTCCACCCCTATCTCGCCCGCACGCCGCTTATCGAGGATAGGACCGACGATTATGCGGACCCTGGGGCACGGCTGACCAACACGCGCACGCATGAATGGGTGCATCCCCTCAGCGATATCCTGACGGGGCTGATCGATGCCGGCCTGCGCCTCGACCGGTTCGAGGAGCACGACACCGTGGCGTGGCAAATGTTCGACTGTCTGGTACGTACCGATACCGGCGGCTATCGCTGGCCGGACAAGCCGTGGCTGCCGCTTTCGTATTCGCTGCGGGCGTCCAAGCCGGCGTGATCTCGACGGTCGCGGCAAACCGTGCTCAAAATCGTGCGACTTCAAGGAGTAATCAAAATGACTGCTGGCCCCCTCGCCCGCTTCAAAGTGATCGATCTGACCCGCGTGCGCGCCGGTCCCACCTGCGTGCGGCAGTTGGCCGATTGGGGCGCCGATGTCATCAAGATCGAATCACCCGAGGGTGACGCCGGCCTGGGCGGCGAACGCCACGGCCCGGATTTCCAGAACCTGCACCGCAACAAGCGCAGCCTGACGCTCAACCTGAAGGCGCCGGAGGGTTTGGCGATCTTCAAGCAGCTCGCGGCGAAGGCCGATGTGGTGGTGGAGAACTACCGCCCGGACGTGAAGTTCCGGCTGGGCGTGGATTACGAGAGCTTGAAGGCGATCAATCCCCGGCTCGTCTACGCGTCGATTTCCGGCTTCGGACAGGACGGTCCCTATCTCACCCGCCCCGGTTTCGACCAGATCGCGCAGGGCATGGGCGGACTGATGTCGATCACCGGCCTGCCCGGCCAAGGGCCGGTCCGCGTGGGCATCCCGGTCGCCGACCTCACCGCCGGCATCTTTGCCGCGATGGGCGTGCTGGTTGCGCTGCTGGAACGCGAGACCTCGGGCCAGGGCCAATGGGTGCAGTCGTCGCTGCTGGGCGCGCAGATCTCGATGCTGGATTTCCAGGCCGCGCGCTGGACCATCGGGCATGAGGTGCCGGAGCAAGCGGGCAACAACCACCCCACCAGCATTCCGACCGGCGTGTTTCAGACCAAGGACGGCTACATCAACATCGCCGCTGCCGGCAACGACATCTATCGCCGTTGCTGCGAGGCTCTCGGCCGCCCCGAGCTTGCCACCGACCCACGATACAGCACTGGCAAGCTGCGGTCCGACAACCGCGACGCGCTGAACGCGGAGATCGAGGCGATCACGCGCGACAAGACCTCGGCGGAATGGATCGAAGCGCTGAACAAAGGCGGCGTGCCCTGCGGGCCGATCTACAAGATGAACGAGGTTTTCGATGATCCGCAGGTCAAGCACCTGAACATCACCCGGAAAGTGCATCATGCGGCGCTGGGCGATGTGGAGGTGATCGGGCAGCCGATCGAACTCAGCCGGACGCCCTGGTCGGTGCGGAGCGCGACGCCGGAGGCTGGGGAGCATACGGATGCCGTACTGGCGGAGTTGGGGTACTCGGCGGACGATATCGCGGGGCTGAAGGCGAAGAAGGTCGTCTAACCGAGGCATGGGTAACGGCGGGCTGGGCTGGAAGGAATTCGCGCGTGAACGACGCCCAGGCTTCCAGTCCGTCTGCTGAAGGAACCGGGTCGCGCTTGCGTCGTTGGTGGTCCGCGCAAGCAGATCGCGCGACCGACACCGCGCCCGGTGCGGCCGCGGTGTTTTCCAGGAATCAGCGCATTCTGTTGCTGATCGGCTTTGCCCTCGTTCTGATCCTGCGGGTGCCTGGCGCCTGGTGGCATGGCCGTTTTTTGTACGAGGAAGGCTCGATCTTCATGGCCTTCGCCGGGCACCGGCCGGCGGGCGAGGCCCTTTGGCGGTCCTTCGCCGGTTACCTCAATCTGGGTGCCAACAGCACCACCCTCGCAATGGTGGCATTGATCCGGGCGGGCGTGCTCCCGCTTGGCCAGGCACCGCGTTTCACCATGACGATCGCGATGTTGTTTCAGATCGTGCCGGCCATTCTGATCCTAACCGCGAGAGGCCGCTGGCTGGCAAACCGACGGGCGGTGCTGGGCTGCCTGCTGATCGTGGCGATCAGCCCGTTCACGGAGGAAGTATTTGCCAACGTACTGCACATCCAGTTTCATCTCGCGCTCGCGTCGGCGTTGATCCTGGCGCTGGACATACCGGACTCCCGTCTCACCCGTGCCGCCTATTGCGCGCCGCTGCTGCTCGCACCGTTGTGCGGCCCGGGGGCGATTGTCATCCTGCCGCTGTTCGCGCTGCGCACGCTGATCGAACGGGATCGCGCCCGGCTGATTCAGACCGGGGCCCTGGCCTTGGGCACGGCGGTGCAGATGCTGCTGTTTTTTACCCCGAACCCGCTGCGCGGGCATTTACTCGATCCCGCCACGCTTTCGAATGTGCTGTTCGTGCGGCTGGTCGCCCTGCCCTACGCGTCGGTGTTTGTTGCATTGCCGGTGGGGGAGAGCTTTTACCACCTGTATCTCACCGGCGGGCCGGGCTGGTGGCTGGTGACGGTGCTGTCGCTGTCCTGCTTTGGTTGGCTGCTGCATACGGCTTTGCGGGGCGGTTTCGATGCGGCGACGTGGCTGGTCCTGTGCGGTTTTTTGCTTGCTTCGGTGTCCTTCGACGCGGGTATGCTGGCGATGCACCCGAGCCGATGGTTCAGCCCGGGTTCTGCCGGGCGCTACAATTTTCTGCCGCTTGTGCTGATCGGCATGGGGTTTGTCGCGCTGGCAATGCGCAACGATCGTCGTTACGTCAAAATCTGCCGTGGTCTCGTCGTGCTGATGCTGGCGACCGGTGCGGTGACTTTTCCGTACCCGATCCCCGACATGAACGTCGGTCCGGACTGGCAGTCCGAGGTCGCTGTATGGCAGAAGAACCATGACCATCTGCTGGCGACCTGGCCGCCGCATTTGTGGGTCGATCTCTCCGATCGGGATCGCCCGTGCTCACCGCCAAGCCTGGACAGGATGGCGGCCAGCGAACCAACCTATTGCGAGGGCAACTGGCTGGCGCTGGTGGTCGGAGACAGCAAACTTCCGGCGCGGCATATGCGATGACAGGCAACGATGAAGGAATGTTCGCGTGAACGACGTGCCGGTTTCCAGCCTGGCGTTCCGATTGCGTCGTTGGTGGGCGGCGCGAGCCGATGGCATGCCCGATACATCCCCTGGCGCAGCCGCGGTGTACTCCAGAAATCAGCGTCTCCTGCTGTTGGCCGGCTTTACCATCCTGCTGATTATGCGGATGCGGGTGGCCTGGTGGCACGGCCGGTTTTTGGGTGAGGAAGGCACGATCTTCACGGCCTTCGCCTGGCATCGGCCAGCGGGCGAGGCACTGTGGCGGTCATTCGCCGGCTACCTCAATCTGGGAGCCAACAGCACCACGCTCGCGATGGTGGAACTGGTTCGGGCGGGTCTGCTGCCGCTCGCGCAGGCACCGCGTTTCACCATGACGATCGCGACGCTGTTTCAACTGATCCCGGCCATCCTGATCCTGACCGCCCGAGGACGTTGGCTAGCCGACAGAGGCGCCGTGTTCGGCTGTCTGACGATCCTGGCCACCGCTCCGTTTACTGAAGAAGTGTTCGCCAATACGCTGCATATCCAGTTCCATCTCGCACTCGCTTCGGCGCTGATCCTCGCGATGGGCATTCCGGCTTCGCGCGTTTCCCGTATTGCGTATTGCGTGCCGCTGGTGCTCGCACCGTTGTGCGGCCCTGGGGCGATCGTGATCCTGCCGCTGTTCGTGCTGCGCACGCTTGCCGATCGGGACTCGGACCGGCTGGTTCAAACCGGCGCCCTTGTCTTTGGCTCGGCTGTGCAGATGCTGCTGTTTTTTACCCCGAACCCGCTACGCGGGCATTTGCTCGATCCAGCCACGCTGGCGAATGTGCTGTTCGTACGGCTGGTGATCATGCCCTACGCTTCGGTGTTCACCGCGGTGTGGCTGGGAGATCTTATTTACAAATTGTCTCTCGCTGGCGGGCCCGGTTGGTGGCTGACAACTGGGCTGTCGCTGGCATGTTTTAGCCTGCTCGTCTATTCGGTCGTGCGGGGTGGCCTCGATTCGGCGTTCTGGCTGGTGATGTCCGGCCTGATGCTTGCCGCGGTTTCGTTCGGTGCGGGCATGCTGCCGATCCACCCGAGTTCATGGTTCTCTCCCGGTGCCGCCGCACGCTACAATTTTTTACCGCTCGTTCTGATCGGCATGGGTCTCATCGCGCTAGCCATGCGCAACGATAGACGTTACAGAAACGCCTGTCTTTGTCTTGTCGTGCTAACCATCATGTCCGGTTCATTTACCTTTTTACATCCGATCGGCATCCTGGGAAGCGGTCCGGACTGGCAGTCAGAAGTCGCGGTATGGCAGAACGACCACGATCACCTGCTGGTGGCTTGGCCGCCGGAATGGGGGGTGGATCTTTCCGATCGGGATCGCCCTTGTTCGCCGCCGAGCCTGGGCAACATCCCGGCGACCGAACCGAACTATTGCGAAGGCAGTTGGCTGGCACTGGTGGTGCGGGACAGCAAGCTTACAGCCTGGCATAAAAAACCTTGGTAGCATGGTTCCGCGCGGTGACGGGACCCGAGCGGACCTTCAGTGCCGGGCCACGGCGTCGATGTCCGGTTCGTCGATCTGCAACGTCGCGCTCCGGTCGAGCAGAAGGCGTGGCTTCACCACGCCCCACTGCGTGAGCCGGTAGGTCAGTGCGGTCTTGAGAACGCCGAGCCCGTACGTGCAACTGCGACGGAAGTTGATACTCGACGCTTCCTTGAAATATCGTGTCGGGCAGGAAATTTCCCCGATATTGTAATCGGCCCATATCGCCTGCGCCAACATCTGGTTGTCGAAGACGAAATCGTCGGAACAGGCTTCCAGCGGCAGGGTTTCGAGCACTTTGCGGCTCCAGGCGCGATAGCCGGAGTGGTATTCGGACAGCTTCTGGCCAAGCAACAGGTTTTCAATCAGGGTCAGCGCGCGATTGGCGATGTATTTGTAAAGCGGCATGCCGCCGACCAGGGCACCTTTGCCGAGAATGCGCGACGCCAGCACCACGTCGTAGTGACCGGAGGCGATCATGCTGGCCATCGGGAGAACCAGCTTCGGCGAATACTGGTAGTCCGGATGCAGCATCACCACGATATCTGCACCGCGGGCGAGCGCTGCCTGGTAACAGGTCTTTTGATTGCCGCCATAGCCGCGATTGCGTGGATGAACGATGGTGTGGATGCCCAGCGAACGCGCCACCTGGACGGTGTCGTCGTGGCTGGCGTCGTCGGTCAGGATGACATCGTCGACGATGCTCATCGGTATTTCGCGATAGGTGCGCAACAGGGTCAGCGACGCGTTGAATGCCGGCAGAACGACCGCGACCCTTTGTCCGTCTATCATCGAGCTTAGCCCCGGGATGGGTGGAAGACACCAATAAGCGCCAGAGCACGATCGGGTCAAGTTGACGCAATCGTGCTCTATAAGTCTTTGTTTGATCGCGTGCTTCACGTCGCCGTGTGGTGCCACCTTTGGCGATCACTCTTTAGCAGTTTCGTTTATTTGTAGGCTATATCCGGCGACGATGAAACCCCGCGCAGTTCGTTCTGGAATTGGCTTGCTCACCATTATTTGTCTATTTGGAGGGGCTGGCGTGGCTGGGCCATCATGAACCGTCCAAAGAACTCACCCAGCGCCTCGTACCCGTCCAACGGCAATACATGCGCGACGAACTGGTCCGGTCGCACGACCACCATCGCTCCGGCTACGCGATCGAGGCCGCGGCAGTCGAAAATATCCGCCCCGCCACGAAGATCCGGCGAGAATGCCTTCTCGTAATCGATGAGACCGAACCGACCCTTGCGCGGCAGCAGCAGCGGCGGGAGTGTTTCGACCTTCAGATCTCGATGCCCCTGCTGAAAAATCCCCCTGACATCGATGACACCGTCGATATCGGTCCCCTCCGGCGTGAACCGGCGAACTGGCGATCCGTCATTTTCGCCCAAATACAACATCAGCTCCCGAAACCGCGTGCCGGCCGCGTCCGCGAAAGCATAAATCCGCCAAGCCCCATCCGCTCGGTGCACATGGCCCAACTGCATCGGTTTAGCGTCGGCCAGCCGCACCACCGGGGCCGAGTGAAACCGCATCCCAATCGGAAAGCCCGATGCCAGCGCCTGGTGCGTCGCAGGGGCGGTCAGGTAGGTTGCCGGCGGATAATGTGTACCGACGCCGGCCGTATAGCGGCCGGACTTCGTGAAATACGTTTGTAGTTCCTCTGGATCGACGCCTCCACGCTCCGGATGCTCCGGGTCGCGCGGCGGGGAGGCCATGATTTTCGACCATTCCTTGTCGAAATCGATCAGGACCTGCGCGACCGCATGCCGCTCGATCGTATAGGTTCGCAACAAATCCGGCGCTGCGTGCCCGTTCAACACCGCTGCCAGTTTCCAGCCAAGGTTGTAGCCATCCTGCAACGACACATTCATGCCCTGCCCGGCTTTGGCGCTGTGCGTGTGGCAGGCATCCCCGGCGATAAACACCCGCGGCAGGCGGTCCCCCGTCCGATCCGCGGGGACATCGTCGAAACGGTCGGTAACCCGTTGTCCCACCTGATAGACCGCGAACCACGCGACATCCCGCACCTCCAGCGTGTAGGGATGCAGCACGCGCCGCGCGGTCTCGATGACCTGTTCTTGGGTGATCGCCCGTATCGCCTCCCGGTTTGCCGGGTCGATCTCGCCGAGGTCGACATAGAGGCGCACCATGTATCCGCCCTCACGCGGGATGAGCAGGATGTTCCCCTCTTCCGCCGATTGGATCGCCGCCTTCAGCCTGATATCCGGGAAATTCGTGACCGCGAGCATGTCGACGACGCCCCAGGCATGGTTGGCGAAGTCACCGCGCGGGACGGCGCCTATCGCGTCGCGCACCCGGCTGCGCGCGCCGTCGCAGCCCACGGCATATTTTGCCCGAACGGTTTTACGGGCCCTTGTTCTCACGTTCTCCAGCGTGGCCAACACGGGATATTCGCCCTCGGTTTCGACCGTGAGAGTGACAAACTCCCAGCCGTAATCGGGCGCCAGCCGGGACGGCGACTTTGCCATGTATTCTTCGAGGTAACTCAGCAGCCGCGCCTGATTGACGATCAGATGCGGAAATTCCGACAGCCCGTCCTCGGTGTCCTGCACCCGCCCAGTGCGGACGATAACGGAACGGTCTTCGGGCGAGGGGCGCCAGAACACGGTTTCGTTCACCCAGTAGGCTTCGCGCACCAGCTTTTCACTGAGCCCGAAGGCTTCGAAGGTCTCGACCGTGCGGCATGCGACGCCATCGGCCTGGCCGACCTGCAACGGACCCTCCCGCCGTTCGACGATACGGGTCGCAACGCCGGGGAAGGCGGCGAGCTGTGCTGCCAGCAGCATGCCAGCCGGGCCGGTGCCGACGATCAGGACGTCCATCGTGTCAGGCAAATCGGTGAGGTGGATGTCCGGATCGCCCGGCCGGTACCCGTTGAGATAGAATTGCATGCTGTCACATTTTCATGATTGGTTTGAGGCCCGCGCGGTGTATCGCGCCGTCGGCGAAACACGCCCAATCGCGTCATCGGAAATCGCCACAGCCTCCGCCGGACAACGCCTCGGCGCGCCTGCCCCCTCCCACAGCCAATAGACGTTGCTGCCGTCGCCGTTGACCGCGACGACCTTGTGGTTGCCGCGCGTATCGATCGCATGGATCGTCACCCGGGAAATCAGGCCGCCCTGGAGCGCACGCATATCCTCCGCCGCTTCGTGGACGGCGTCGGCGACGGTCGCCCCTTTCTTCATGTAGAGCACGATGGACCGGGCGGTGCCGCAACGGATGGTCATCTCTCCCGCGCCGGTGCAGGCGGCCGCGCCGTAGCGCGTATCGGCATACGACCCCGCGCCGATGATCGGGCTGTCGCCCAACCGGCCCGGATATTTCCACCCCCAGCCCGAGGTGCTGGTCCCCGAGCAGATGGCGCCGGACGCATCCTGGGCGAGGAAAACGGTGGTGTCGCGGCCGATTTCCGGGTCGATGGCGTGCCGGCACAGCGGCGCCAGGGCGACGTTGGGCCAGAGGCGCTTTTCCTCGGGCGAGAGTTCCGCGTCGAACCAGGCCTGCCAGGCGCGTTTGGAATCGGGGATCAGGTTGTCGGTTGTTTCGGCGCCGATCTCGGCGGCAAACCGTGCGGCGCCTTCCCCCACCAGGAGTTCGTGCGGCAGGCGGCGCATCATTTCGCGCGCCACGCTGACAGGGTGAAGAAAGCCTTTCAGCGCACCGACGGCGCCTGTGCGCAGGGTGGTGCCGTCCATCAGGCAGGCGTCGAGTTCGACCTCGCCCAGGATATTCGGCCAACCGCCGCGGCCGACTGTGCGGACCGAGGGATCGGCCTCGATCGGACGGATTCCCGCCTCGATGGCGTCCAAGGCCCCTGCCCCATCGGCGAGCATGCGCGCGCTGGTGGGGACGCCGAGGGTGCCTTCGTTGTTGGTGACGAGTATCATGGGTTACGTCCTGCGACGCAGTGGAAGGGATTGGTCGTGAACAGCACGCCCGCCGCCAGGGAGGCTCGTTTGGCGGCATCCCAAACGGCGGCTTCCTCGGACGTCAGGCGCGCCAGCATGGCTTCCTCCCGGTAACGTATAAACGATGAATCGTCCCAGGCGAATGACGCCAAAGCGGGCGAACACGACAGCACCTGTAACCCGGCCGCCGCGAACCGGCGGTAGAGGCTGGCATCTGCGACGCCGCCTTTGCCGATTGACTGCGGGGGAATTTCGATTTTGCGGCGAATCGGATTCGGCAGGTCCATGTTCCAGGACTGGTGTATATCGATGGCGCGCACGATCACCCCCACGCCGCCGCCCGGTCTGACCACGCGGCGCAATTCGCGCAGGGCCTTGTCGGCGTCGCATTCCTCCAGCACCGTGACGCTGTAGGCGTGGTCGAAGCTGGCGTCCGGGAACGGCAACGTCTCCGCGTTGCCCTGTCGGAAGGTCAGGTACCCGCCCAGCCCGTCCTGCTCGGCCAGAGCAGCGGCTTCGCGCAGCATGAACGGATTGAGATCCAGGCCGGTCAGCGCATGATCGGGGCCGAGGCGGCGGGCGACGCGGCGGATCAGGGCGCCGCAGCCGCAGCCGACCTCCAGAATCGAGGCACCGGGCGCCGGAGCGATAGTTTCCAGCATTTGGTGCAGCATGCCCATATAGGTTGGACTTTCGCCGCGTCCCTCCAGCACCGCAACGCCGCTCAGGTGCCGTCCGCCCAACCGGATCACGGTGTAGTGTTCGGTCAGGAACGGCAAGGCAGCATCCCATTGCGCGGCGGACAGCATCAGCGGGAACAGGACCAAGGTCGGACCGCTGCCCTGAATATCGTAGGATATTCCCTCATGCATGCCGGTGCGGGGGTTGGGCGGCAGGCAGGTGGCCTCACCCGGCAAGCTCAACAACGCCGCCATCACGGCATCGGTCCGGTCCGACACGCAGTCGTTCCACACCTGCGCGCTGTAATCCGCCAGAAAAGCGCGCCGGGCCCCCGGGAGCGCCGCGGCGGCGGTGTCGGCGATGCGGGTGGAATGACCCCTGTCGCCGGCGATCAACACTGTCCGGGCAGCGACCGGCCGCAGCGCCGCCGGATTGATTCCCGGGGCCTCGCATATTGCCAGGCCGGCGATCCGGTCGGGTTGCGCCTGGGTGAGGACGGCGATATCCACCGGCAACTGCACCGCGACATGCGCGGCTTCCAGCCCAAGGTGGTCCCATAGCGACAACAGCCGTTCGAGGTGGTTCATGGTGGGCCTCGTCAAATCCGCTTCGCGATCCTCGGATCCAGCATATCCCGCACCCCGTCGCCCAGAATATTGATCGACAATACCATCGTGCCCAAAAATAGCCCGGGAAACAGCACGCTCCAGATCGCCAGCACGATGAAGTTCCGGCCTTCAGCGATGATGTTGCCCCAGGATGGCACCTCCGGCGGCGTGCCGACACCGAGGAACCCCAGATAGGCCTCGATCAGCACCGCCGAGGCCGCGATGTAGGTCGCCTGCACGATGATCGGGGTCAGGGCATTCGGCAGGATATGCCGCAGCAGGATCGCCCAGGTCCGCGTGCCCGAGGCCACCGCGCCCTGCACGAAGGTCTGTTCGCGGATCGACAGCACCACCGCACGCACGAGCCGCACGACGCGGGGAATTTCGGGGATGGTGATCGCGATGATGACGGTCTGCACGCTCGCCCGGGTCAAAGACAGCATCGCGACAGCGAGCAGAATGCCGGGAATGGCCATCAGCCCGTCCATCACCCGCATCACCACCGTATCCATCGCCCTGAAATATCCCGCGACGAGACCGACCAGGGTGCCGACGATGGTGCTCAGACACGCCACGGAGGCGGCGATCAGCAGCGAAATCTGGCCACCCCACAGCGTGCGCGACAGTACGTCCCGCCCGTAAGCATCGGTCCCGAACCAATGCACGCCGGACGGCGGGCGCAGGCGTTGCGCGACGTTCAGCTTGATCGGGTCAAAGGGCGCGATCCACGGTGCCAGCAGCGACAGCGCCACCAGCACCAACAACAACGTCCCGCCGATGGCCACGCGGGGATAGCGGCGCAGAAAGACCCTCAATACCGGATCCTCGGGTCCAGCAGCGCGTAGGCGACGTCGATGCCGAGGTTGATGAGCACATAGACGAAGGACGCGATCAGGATCACGCCTTGGATCACGGGGTAATCGCGCTGGGTGACGGCCTCGATGGTCAGGCGACCGATGCCGGGGATGGCGAAGACACTCTCGGTCACAACGACGCCGCCGATCAGCAGTGCGATCCCCAGACCGATGGTGGTGACGATGGGCACGGCGGCATTTTTCAGCGCATGCCGGATCAGCACCGGCCCCGGCGCGAGGCCTTTCGCTCGGGCGGTGCGGATATAATCCTCATTCAGCACATCCAGCATCGTGCTGCGGGTCATGCGCGCCAGCAGGGCCGCGAACACAAGACCGAGACTGATCGCGGGCAGCACCAGATGCTGCCAGAAGCCGGTGAACCCCTGCGCCATCGGCGTGTAGCCCTGCACCGGCAGCCAACGTAGGGTGCGAGCGAACTCGAACACCAGCCCGTATCCGATCAGGAATACCGGAGAGGAAAACGCGAGCACCGCGATGCCCATCGCCAGATGATCGATCCAGGTCCCCGCCTTCCACGCTGCCAGCACACCCACGGGGATGGCGATGCAGACCGCGAAACTCATGGTCACCGTGGCCAGCGCCAAGGTCGGCTCCATCCGCTGGGTGATCAGGGTCCAGACCGAGACCTTGTTGAACACCGACACCCCGAAATCGCCCTGCAACAGCGCGCCGATCCACAGCAGGAACTGCTCGATCAGCGGCTTGTCCAGGCCCAGGCTGATGCGGATCGCCTCCACATCCGCGGTGGTGGCGTTGTCGCCGGCGATGATCGCCGCGGGGTCGCCGGGGCTGAGGTGGAGCAGCAGGAACACCACGATGGCCACCACCAGCATCACCGGGATGGTCATCAGGATGCGCCGCAGGATGAAGCCGGCCATGTTACTTCTTGTCGATATTCCAGTAGATCGGCATTGGAGCGTCCAGCACGCCGGTCACGTTGTTGCGGTAGGCGATGGGTTGAAAGTATTGCCCGAGCGGCACGTAGGGGACGGAGACGTAGGCCCGGGCCTGAATGTCCGGAATCAGCGCATGGCGCTTCGCAGCGTCCGACTCCCGCGTCCAGGTGCCCACCAGCTTGTCGAGGTCGAGGTCACAGGCCCAACCCGGATTGGCCTCCGCACAGCGCGAATTGAACCAGATATTGGAGATCGGGCTGGACACGTCCGGCCCGCCCTGGCTGGTGATGAACAGGTTCCAGCCGCCCTTGTCCGGTGGATCCCGCCGCATCCGCCGGACCGAGATCGTCGACCAGTCCGCGCTTTGCACATCCACGGGAATGCCGGCGCGGCGCAGCGATTCGATCAGCACAGCCGTCGCGGCGTTGTATTGCGGTCGATCCGTCGGTTGCAGCACCACCAGCGGCTTGCCGTCGTAGCCGGCTTCCTTCAGAAGCGCCCGCGCCTTGGCGAAATCCGGCTTGCGCAGCGGTTCGGATCCGACATCGGTTTCGGCGGCCGAATGGCACAGGAAGTAGGCGCCGCAGAATTTCAGATAGAGCGATTCATCGCCCGCAACGGCCTGCATGAACTCCGCCTGATCGATAATATACAGCAGCGCCTGCCGCGCCTTGTAGTTGTCGAACGGCGGAAACAGCGAATTGGGGCGGAGCAATATCTGCGAGCCCAACGGGTCGATATTGCGCACCGTGATGTCCGGGCTTTCCTTCAGCACCCGGACGAAATCCAGCGGCGGCATCTCATAGTAATCCACCTCGCCGGTCATCATCGCGCTCAGTGCGGTATTGGCGTCGGGGATATACAGCCATTCCAGCCGGTCGAGCTTGGCAAGATGCGCGCCCGCCATCATGTCCGGCGCTTCCTTGCGCGGTACATAGGCCTGGTTGCGGGCGAACACCACTTTGTTGCCGGGGCGCCATTCTTCGCGCACGAATTTGAAGGCGCCCGACCCGATCGCGGCGGTGATCTGCTCGTTCGGCGGTTTCCCCGCCTCCCGTTCCGGCATGATATAGGCGGTTGCCGGGCTGCCGAGGGAATCGAGCACGAGGCCGAACGGTTCCTTCAGGACGATCCGGAACGTTTTTGCATCCACAACATCCATGTGCGCGACGAATTTCGCGAAGGCCTGCCCTGCCCCGATCTTGATCATCCAGCGCTTCAGCGATGCCAGCACATCGTTCGATGTCACCGGCGCGCCGTCATGAAACGCCAGGCCCGGCCGCAGGGTGAAGGTCCAGGTGAGCTTGTCGTCGCTGGTCGTCCAGGTATCGACCATCTGCGGTTGCGGCTGGAATTTCGAATCGTAGGCGAACAGCGTGTCGTAGACGACGAACGCGAAACGCGTGGTGATATAGGTCGCGGTCCACGTGGGATCGAGCACCTTGATATCCGCGTGGACCACCGCGCGCAGGGTCTTGTCGGCGGCCAAAACACCGGTCGCCGAGGACAATGTCATCGCGGCGGCCAGCAGGATGTGACGGATTTTCATCATTTCTTCTCGATGTTCCAATAGACCGGCATGCCGGCTTCCAGCACCCCGGTCACGTTCTTGCGGTAGGCGATCGGCTGGAAGAACTGGCCCATCGGCGCATAGGACACCGAGGTATAGGCCTGTTCCTGCAACGCCGGGATCATCGCGCGGCGTTTGTCGCGGTCGGGTTCATGCGACCACGCGGCGATCATCGCCTGTAGTTTCGGATCGCAGGGCCAACCGATATTGGCCTTCTCGCAGTTCGCGCCGATCCAGTAATTGCTGACGGGGTTGGCCGCATCCGGCCCGCCATGGCCGGTGATCACGATATTCCAGCCGCCTTTGTCCGGCGGATCGCGCCGAGCACGACGGATCGAAATGGTGGACCAGTCCGCCGGTTGCAGGTCGACGTTCACGCCGATGGCGCGCAGCTTGTCCACCATCACCAGCGTCGCCGCGTTGTAGGGCGGTCGGTCGGTCGGCTGCAGCACGACCAGTTTTTCGCCCTTGTAACCGGCCTCCGCCAGCAATGCCTTGGCCTTGGCGAGGTCGGGGGCCTTCACCGAACCGGCATCGGTTTCGTTGTCCGATCCGCACATGAACAGCGCGCCGCAGAATTTCAAATAGAGGTCGGGATTGCCGACGACCGCCTGGTTGAATTCCTCCTGGCTCGCCAGATACAACAGCGCCTGCCGCGCCTTGAAATTGTCGAAGGGCGGAAAAAGGCTATTGGGGCGCATGAATTGCTGCACGCCCAATTTGTCGATCACCTTGACTTCGATTTCGGGATTGTCCTTCAGCAGCGCGATGAAATCCAATGGCGGCAGCTCGTAGTAATCCATCTCGCCGGTGGTCAGCGCGCTGAGCGCGGTATTGGCGTCGGGGATATAGTGCCACTCGACCCGGTCGAGTTTCGCGACCTTACCGCCGGACATGTAATCCGGCGGTTCCTTGCGCGGCACGTAATTCGGATTACGAACATAGACGACGGTGCTGCCCGGCCGCCATTCGTCGCGCTTCATGATGAACGGGCCGGACCCGATCGACGATGTCACGACCTCCGACATCGGCGCGCTCGCCACTTTCGCCGGCATGATGAAGGGCGGAGCACCCCAACGGCCGAACGTTTCCAGCACCAGCGCGTAGGGTTCGGTCAGCACCAGCTTGAAGGTGGATGGATTCACCGCCTCAAACACCGCGATCCGCGTCGCCAACTGCTGGCCCATGGCATCGCGCGCCATCCAGCGCTTGAGCGAGGCGATGCAATCGTCCGAGGTCACCGCCGCGCCGTCGTGAAATGTGAGACCTGGCCGTAGGGTGAAGGTCCAGGTCAGCCGATCGTCGCTGATGGTCCAGGTATCGACCATCTGCGGGCGCGGCACGAAATGGCTGTCGAGGCCGAACAGCGTGTCATAGACAAGATAGCCGTAGCGATTGGTGATGTAGGTGGTGTTGGCGGTGGTATCCAACACTTTGAGGTCCGCATGCGCGATGACCCGCAGCGTCTGCTCGGCGGCCCGCACCTGGCCGCAGGCGAGCAGCGCGGCAACGACGGTCGATATGATCCAGGCCCGCATATGCTCCCGTTCCCCCCAATACTTTATTATCCGCCAGCATAGAGGGGAATGAATGGCCCGGCCAGCCCGGCTACATCGCGGTCATGCCGCCATCGACGAACAACAGCGCGCCGGTCACGTAGGATGCCTCATCGGAGGCGAGGAACAGGATCGCATTGGCGACTTCTTCGGCGCGGCCGGGACGTTTCATCATCGTGCCCTGGGCGGCCTTGGCATTATATTGCTCGACGGTTTCGCCGGCCGCGGCGATGCGGCGGGCATGGAAGGGCGTGAAAATCGGGCCGGGGCCGACGGCGTTGACGCGAATGCCCTCGGCCGAGTGGTCCGCCGCCAAACCCCGCGTGAAGCCGGCGATCGCGGCCTTGGTGGTGTCGTACAGCAGGTTGCCGCCGCCGGCGACGACCGAACGGACGGACGCGAGATTGACGATCGCGCCGCTGCCGTTCTTGCGCATCAAGGGCACTGCCGCTTTGGCGCAGAAGGCGAAGCTTTTCAGATTGACGTCGAGAATTTCGTTCCAGGCGGCCGCGCTGGCTTCCTCGGCCTTCTCGTATTTCCGGATACCCGCGTTGTTCACGAGGATATCGAGCTTCCCGAACGTGGCCGCCGCACCGTTGACGAAATCGAGGCAGGCGGCTTCGGTCCCGACATCGACCTGGGTGAAGGCAACCTTGTAGCCGGCGGCTTTCAATTCGGCCTCGATCCGCGTGCCGCGTTCGCCGTCACGGTCGCCGAACGCGACGCTCGCGCCCTCGGCGGCGAAGCGTCGGACCGTTGCCTCACCGATTCCGGATGCGCCGCCGGTGATCGCCGCGACCTTGCCTTCGAGCCTGCCCATGTTTTCCGCCCTTCGTTTCGTTGATTGGGTAGCGACCGTGGTCTGCGCCGCACGATCGATGAGGATTGATATCAGCCCGCGGTCAATATTTGAACAACACCCGCTTCTTCCGCTTCGGCTGCGGAATCCGCACGGTCTGCCCCGGCTCCACAAGCTCGAAATCCACGATTGCGTCGGCCACCCCGTCCTGCAGGCCGGACGCCTGCGCCGGGTCCAGGGTTTCCGACGGTTTCGTGGGTTTCTCCTCGGTCATATCACGCCTTCTTCCGCCAGTTTCTCGACATCGGATTTGGTCATGCCGAGCATCGAGGTCAACAGCCATTCGTTGTCTTCGCCATAGCCGGGGGCGCCCCGGTCGATCGGGCCGCCGATATAGGCGGGCGTGCGGGAGAATTTCATCGGCAGTTCGTACACCGGCCAAGTGCCGATCTTCGTGCCGGTGACCTCGGTCAGCCATTTCAGGTGACGCAACTGCGGGTCCTTGTCGACGCGGTCCTCGGCGTTCTGGCACACACCCGCCGGCACACCGGCATTTTGCAGCGCCATCATGACGTCCTCGGCGGTCTTGCCCGCAGTCCAGGCACCCACGGCTTCATCCAGCGCATCCTGATGCTGCAACCGGTCCGCCAGCGTCGCGAACCGCTTATCCGCGCGCCAATCCCCGCGTTCGGCGACCGAGCACAGGGCCTGCCAGTGCGTTTCGTCGAAGCAGGCGATCGCCACCCAACGGTCCTTGCCGTGGCATTTATACGCCCCATGCGGCGCGGCCGGCTTGTAAGGGGAACGATTGCCGTAGCGCTTCCACTGCCGGTCGTTGGCCGACCAATCCAGGATGGACGTACCCGTCAGGAACAGCCCGGATTCGCATTGCGAGGCATCGATCCACTGCCCTTCCCCAGTCTTCTCCCGGTGATACAGGGCGCCGAGCAGTGCCAGCGCGTAGCCGTAGGCGCCCATCCAGTCGAGGTAGGAATATCCCCAGCTCACCGGCATCGCCGGTTCCGGCAGACCGGACATATCCGCCTGCCCGCCGAACGCCGCGGCCACGGGGCCGACGGTGCGCATCCGACCATACACGCCATGCGCGCCCATGCCGGCCTGCTGGATATAAATGATATCCGGGCGGATCGATTTCATCACATCGTAGCCCAGGCCCAGGCGCTGCAACACGCCGGGCGAGAACCCTTCGGCCACCACATCGCAAATCCGCACCAGGTCCTTGGCGATCGCGAGACCCTTGGGATGGCGGATGTTCAACGAAATCCCGCGCTTGCCCGCGTTCTTGTTGTTGAATTGGCCGCCCATGTTGAGGTCGTTGACACCCTTCAACGGCCCGGTGGCCGCGTCGCGTGCCGCCCGCCCGCCGACCGGCGCCATCGCCGCCAAGCGCGTATCGGGATTGTCCTTCCATTCCACCTTGTAGCTTTCCGCGCCCATCGCCGCGAGGAAGCGGGTGCCGCCGGCCGATGCCAGGAACCAGGCGAAATCCAGGATTTTCACGCCCTGCAGCGGGAAGGGCTTGCCGTGCAGTGCCGAGAGCTTCGGATTGACGTCCATCTTCGGCTGCGCCGGCACGAAGGGCTGGCGGTCCAAGGACCCGAGCACAACGGCGTTGTCCTCGCCCAGCAGCGGCGCGCGTCGCCCGACCTGCCAGCTGGTGCCCGTGGCCAGCCACTTGCTCGTCGGGTAGCGGAACGACCGGCCGTGTTCGGGATGGTGGACGTCGGCGAAGGAGTATCGCTTCAGCCAGTGCTCGTCCAAGGCATTCTCATGCGGTTTGCGCAATGGCGCCCAGAGCAGACCGGCTTCCTGCGCTTCCAGCCACGGCATGTCCTTATAAGTCCACGCCCGCACGAAGCGCTGCACCACGTCAAGCATATGCGCTCGGGCTTCGTCGGACGACGCCGTGCCGGGCACGGCGCGGGCTTTCAGATCGACGTCCGGGCCGGGCGGCTGCAAATCCGCCTGCATGTTGTATTTCGACAGCAGCGGCACGAGATTTTTCAGATCGCGGGCGCCCATGCCGTGCGAGATGAAGAACCGTCCGTCCTTGGTGTGGACGATGCTGGGGGAATGATTGGGATGCTCCCCGGCATGACGCGACGTCATGCGCCACAGCGGCACCCGCCGCATCACCCAGGACATGATGTCCAGTTCCGGGTTTTTCGACACTGCCTCATGAATCGCGACCGACACGTCCTGGCCCAGCCCGTTACGGTGCCGGTTGATCGCGGCGGCGATGATGCCGGTCGCCAGCTGTTCCCCGGCGATGTGATAGGCATGCCAGACCTGCGGCGCGATAGGCGGTGTGTCGTATTCGAAATTCGGATCGGGATCGTAGCCGCAATTCATCATGATGCCGCCAAGCGCCAGATGAATCAGATCGGATCCATGAAGATGCGCCCAAGGCCCGTCGTCGCCGAAGGGAGTCATCCGAGCGACAATCAGCTTGGGGAAGCGGTGCGCGAGGGCCACGCGATCCAGGCCGATCGCGGTGTTCAGCGCGCCGCAGGACGAATCCAGCAGAATATCGGCGCCTTCCAGCAGTTTGCGCATCTGGAACGCGCCGTCCGGCGTTTGCAAATCCAGCACCACGGATTGCTTGCCGCGGTTGTAATTCCAGTAAAATAACGACCGTTCGAGGCCCGGTTCATCGTTCAGGTAAGGGCCGATGCGACGGGTGGCATTGCCCCCGGGCGGTTCGACCTTGATGACCTCGGCACCCAGCCCGGCCAGCAGCAGGCCGGTATATTCGGCGCGTTCGTCGGCGACCTCGATCACCCGCAGGCCGGCGAGCATTCCAGGACCGGCATTGCCCATCATCGGGCCGGGTCCCGATCCGATATTCGTCGTTGTCATTTTCGTTTCCTCTCAGGCTGCCGAAATCAGGGCCGTGTGCGCGCCAGCATTTCCAGCAGCCACGGGTTGACGATCTCAGGCGATTCATAGGCGGCCCAGTGGCCGGTTTTCGGGATCAGGCGGATGTCGGCTTCGGGCTTGCGTGCCCGCAGGGTCGCGACGCGTTCCGGCCCTTTCGGGTTGCCGGGCGCGTCCAGTTCCCCCCACATGCCGTTCAGCGGCGACTGCAATTGGTCGATCGCGGTCAGGATCGCGCCGCTGCGCGAGATCGCCGGGGTTTTCAGGCGGGAGCGGATGGTGTTCCAATCCTGGATTTCGATGGCGAGGTCGTCGATCTTCGCGGGATCGGCGATCATGAGCTGACCGAGATTGGCGCGATGCGTGTCCCGCCGAGCCTGGCCTTCCAGATGCCGCACCTTTTCCAGCCGCACGGACGATCCCAGCGCGCCGACGCCCGAGGATCCGATGATCGTGACCGAACGCACCTGCTTGCCACGCAGCGCGCCGATGCAACTCGCCATGGTGCCGCCGAAGGAGAAGCCGATCACGTCGAACGTGGTGCCCTCGCCAACAATCGCTTCGATCCCGTTGGCCACGATCGCGGCGATGGAAAAGGCATCGTCGCCATCCGGGGGAAAATCCGATTCGCCCAGGCCGGGCAGGTCCGGCACCAGCACGCGATAGGTTTCGACCAGCGCCGGGATGGTCTTGATCCAGTGGCGCCACGACCCGGCGCCACCATGGCACAGTACCACGACCGGCGCGGTACCGCCCGAACGGTCCCAGAGGTGCCAGACCATGCGGCCGGTTCCGCAGGGGGTTTCATGGCGGGTGGATTGCGCCTCCAATTGGTCGATAATGGTTTGGGGAGCGAGCGTCGCTTGATCGTTCATCGTGGTTCCCGGGTGGAGAGGCCTGGCCCGTAGGCGTTGGGACAATCCTACAAAGCCTGCGCCAAACCACCAAATCCGCTCGAAAATCGTGGTCAGGGCGGGATTGGCAAATACCGGCGGCACCGACAGACCGGATCGGGAGACCGCCCTTTTTAACCACGTGGGCCGCCAGGCCTTCACGAAGGCTTCACTGAGGTTCTTTTGACGGTGCCCGCAAAGAAATGATAATATCGTAATAATCTATAATGACCGGAACTTCCCTGGTACATACGGCGTGGTTCTCGGTGCTACATCCAGAAGGCAGCCTGCATCCGCCATGGTTGGCGATGATCAATCACCTTCGCGGCATCGTGTCTTTCAGTTCAAAAAACGGCCGCCGCTGCGTCGGGCCGACATATCGGTGGCCTGTCGCGCGGGGCAGCAACCGGTTTACCGATCCGGAAAGTGTCGATAACCCGCCATATCCGATCATCCCGAAGGTGAAAGCCACCCCGATCGCCAGTCGTCCAGGCAGGCCGCCAGCGTGCCGCGTGTCCGATACCCGTCCCAAGCGCCCTGCCCGAGTGTTCGCCGCAGCGTTGTGTCGCGCACCAGCCGAGCCACGGCGCCGTACCAGGCGTCCCCGGTGTTCGGGACCAGCATCCCACCTGCCCCGTCTGCCAGCGAACCGCGATAGACCGGTACATCCGATGCCAACAGCGCCAGCCCCAACGCCGCGTAATCCAAGGTCTTCAACGCCGATTTCGCTCGGTTGAACGGGCTGTCGACCAGTGGCACGAGCCCGATGTCCCAGGCCGGCTGGCGGATCATGCTGTTGACGAAGGCTGGATAGGATGCCGCCGCGGTTGGCGACAGGGCGAGGCGATGGACCCAGGACGGCAGGCGGCCTCGGCCGCTGAACCCGATCATGTCGATCCGGACACGGTCCCCGAAGGTATCGACCACCCGCGACAACGCCGGTTCGATCATGGCGAAATCGGCATCGTGGGTGGCGGTGCCCATGCACAGAATGCGGACCGGACCGCTGTGCCAACCGGCTGGGCGCGGTGGCGGCACCTTCCCCCACAGGCGCTGGTCGAGCGCATTGCCAACCACCCTCGCATCCGCCCGCAGCCCTCGCAGCGCCGGGGTCGAAACCAGCACCCGGTCCGCATGGGTCAGCATGCGCCGCACGATTTTGGCCTTGGGCCGGAGGTCGCCGGCGTCCGGATGGTCGCGAGGGATGTGCAGCAGATCGTCGTCGAGGTCGTAGTAAAGCATTGCGCCGGTCTGCCGGGCATGCGCGGCCAGCCTGTCGGCGGCGTCGATGTCCGGCACCGCATAGCGTTGAGTGGCGACGATGTCGGCCCGATAGCGGTGCGCCGATTCGGCATCCGCGAGTTGGATGTCCAGCGCACAGGGCTCGGCCGCGTGATCCAGCGGCAGGATCAGCCGGATATAGGCACACGGTGTCAGTGCCCCGTTGGCGAAACGTTCGGGGACGACCAGTACGCTGGTCCGGCCGGGACGGCGCAGATCGACCGGCCCCGCCCGGCGCACCGCCGGTGCCGCGACGTAGGCACTGGCGTAAAAATCCGCGACCGGCGCCCGCATCGCAGTCGCCGGCACCGGTGCGCCCAGCGCTGCCCGAGCCGCTTCGAACGCCTCAATCCAAGGTGCGGCGTTCAGGGTGGGCGGCACCAGCCAGGTCAGCGACCGGCCGGCGAGGCGTTCGGGAAAGGCGCCGAGATCGCTGGCCACGATCGGCAAACCGGTATCGATCGCGGCGGAGAGCGTGTAGCCGTAGGTCTCCGGTGCCGTGGAGGGAAACCACAGCACATGCGGCTGTGCCGTACGGATCAGGTCGGGCAGCGCCTCTTCGTCATATCGGCCGGTGACGGTCAGCCGGTCCCGCATCGCTTCCAGCGCCTCAGGCTCGACATCCCCGATCAGTTGGAAGGCGAAGGATTCGTTGGGTGCGGCACTGAGCACGGCCTCAACCGCCGCGGCGCCTTTCAGGGCCGCGAGGGTGCCGATCAGCGCGACGCGCAGCACGCGGCCGCGCGGCTTCCTCGGGCGCAGCGCCCATGGTCCGCCCACCACCGGTTCATGTGCGGCGACGATCGCGCGTGCGCCCAGGCCGAACCTGGTCAGCCGGTCTCGCACATCGTTGCTGGGGCAGATGACGCGGTCGGCCTCCCGGAACAGCCAAGCGTGCTGCATCCGCCAGGACAGAATGTCGCGCGCGCCATGGGTCGGGCGGTCGGCGATGCAGGCGTTGCAGGCGGCGACGTCCGGCTCCCCGCAGTACAGCCCATCGAGCCAGGGCAGTAAATTCACCTGCGGGCAGATGCTGAAATAGTCGTGTACTGTCAGATCGAACCCCACGTTCAGGCGGTCGATCAGCGCGCGCACGTCCATCTCCATGCCCGCGAGATGGTGGATATGTACCCGCTCCACCCGCATGAACCGGAGAAAATCCGTCAGGTCGTCCAGCCGGTCGGCGGTCAGGGTCAGCTCGGCATGTCCTGGGATCGCCGGCACCGACAACGCCGATCCACGCGGCGTCGTGGACAGCAACAGGCAGTGCGCGCGGCCGGCCAGGCGGTGGACCAGTTGTTCGAGGTGCCGGCGCACGCCGCCGCCCAACGCATGGCACACCAGCAGAATGACCGGCAGGCTGGATTCGGCAAACAAGGTCGCGGTGACCGCCATCCGGCAGGGGCCGGCATCGTCCTGCCGAGCATGGCGGGCGACCTGGTCGAGGTAGTTGGGATAGCGGGCGAGCAGCGTATCCATCACAGTGCTGCCGCGCCTGGCCAACTCGTCGCCGAAGCTGACGGCGCCCTCGTGATAGACGAACACATCGCAGGCCAGGCTGTGGTGCCATCCCCTGGCGGCGGCGCGGAGGCAGAAGTCGTTTTCCTCGCCGTAGCCGCGGCCGAACGTGGCCTCATCGAATCCGCCGACATCGTCCAGCGCGGCCCGCCTGACGTACATGCAGAAACCAACGGTGGTCGGCACATCCACCCAGCGGCCGGCATTGACCCGCCGGCACACCGCGTCGATTTCGGCCACCGACTGGCCGAACGGCATGTCGCCACCGGGGATGGTGGGGTAGCCGCAGATGGTCGCGTTGTTGGAGAAGGGCGATACGCTGGCGATCCGCGGTGTTCGGTAGGCCTGCGCGGCGAGGCGGGGCAACCAGCCCTTCGGAACCTCGGTGTCGCTGTTCAGCAGCACGACGTCATTGCGTCCGGCCTCCCGCATGCCGCGGTTGACGGAGGCGACGAAGCCCAGATTTTCTTCATTTCGCAGCAGAACGATGCGCTGTGTGGCCGCCAATCCGGTCAGCCAGGATGAAAGCGCGGGCTCCGGCGATCGGTCGTCGATGACGATGACCCGCCCAGGCAGGCGATCCGGATCGGTCAGCAGCGATTCCAGGCAGCGCCGGGTTTCTTCAAGCCCCCTGTAGACGGGGACGATGACATCGACGACCACCCGCGACGGCACCGGGAGCGGCGGCGCGGTGGAGGGGAAATAATCCGCGATTTGGATTGGCTTCTCGGTGGGGAACCGGTGGGCAGCCCCGACGCGCAGATGGAACAGCAGCGGGTTTCCCGCAGCGTCCGGGTGCTGGTCGACATACCAGACCGCATCGAACCGTGGATGCGGATTGCGCCGTTCCATCGCGCCGATCTGCAGGTAGTGCAGCAACGGAACGACACCGGAGGTTCCGACATCGGGATACCTGGCGGCGTACCAGGCGCTGTCGAACCAGGGGTTGGGATCGCGCTTCTCCAGCGCCCCATGCAGGATGAAATGCCGTATCAGATCGATCCCGGAACGCACCACGTCCGGATAGCGCGCGACATACCATGGTGCATCGAACAGGCCCGACAAGGCTTGGCGCAGCGCCACTTCCGACGCGGATTCCAGCGGCGGAAGCTCTGGATCGTTTGCCATCAGCGGCGCCCGCCGATATCGGACAGGGAGAAACCCCGCGGCCGGTTGTTACGCGCGCCGCGAACGTCCAGGCGAAATTGCCGCATTTCGGCATCGTTTCGCCAGGGGGCGCAATAGAGCTCCGTGTGGTTCGCCGCGTCCGTCGCTGTGCTTGACCCGAAACCAAGGCGGCGCAGGCGCTTGCCGTGTTCGGCTGTTGCGTCGTCTTCATCCATGACCAGATATCCGCCGTAGAGCAGCGTGTCCCTTGTATACACGGCACAGCCCGTGGGGTCGTCCGCGTATCCCCATCGTTGTGCCGCCGTGATCCATCGGTTTTCCCATGCGGCTGTGTCCGGCCGGACATCGGCGGTCAGGACGACGATCGCCTCGCAACCGAGCATCTCGCCCAGCAGAAACAACGCCCGGTTTCGGTTCCAGGCCGGGCCCATGGCGGGTCCGGTCACCAGCGGCACGTCATTGTCCCGCAGCCAGCCCAACGTGCCGTCGGTGGAGCCGTCATCGGCCACGACGAAATCGACGCGGGGATGAGCGGTGAAACGGCGCACTGCCTCGACGATGCCGGGCAACGACGCGCGTTGGTTGCACGCCAGGACCGCCACCCCGATCTGCATGATCGCTAGACCCGCGGCCATCGGCGCCACCCCCAGAACGGTTCCGCCGCGCCCTCGGCGGGGTCGCGGCGGAGTGCGAAGCCGTGCCGCGCAGATTCGGCGGCGTTGCGCATTTCCACGCGGAATTGCCGCAGTTCGGCGTCTGTGCGCCAGGGCGCGCGTGGAGTTTGTTCGTTTTGAATATCGGCCGCGAGCGTCAAATTACGGTCCACCTGTTCGGTATCGGAATAGCTATCGGTATCGACCATCGCCAGCGCACCGTGGATCAACCGATAGGCGACCCGCTGCGTCATGTACGGCGTTTCGTCGATCCCGCCGTAACCCGCCCGAACCAACCGCCTGGAGTGCTCGCCATGCTCGTAACCGTATCCCTTGAAGCGTGAATCGAGATATCCGCCGAAAAGCAGAGAATCGCGCGAGAACGCGGTGCACTGCCCGGTGGCGACGGGGCACAGGAACGGGTCTTCCGGGGTGCCTGCGCCGGATTGGAACCGGTCCTCGATCCAAGGCACCGCGAGATTGATATGGCCCCACCGGCGTACTGCCTCGACCCATGCCGCCTCCCATCCGGGCTCGGCGGGACACGTATCGTCTTCCAGCAGAATAATTGTTTCGCACACCAATATTTTGGACAGCAAAAACAGCGCCCGGTTCTTGTTCCAGGCGATCCCCATGTTGACACCACCGACCATCGGCACGTGGTTCGCCCGCAGCCAGGCGATCGTGCCGTCCGAAGATCCGTCGTCGGCCACCACCCAATCGACCGACGGCGACAACGTGAGATCGCGCACCCTCTCGATCGTGGATTTCAACACGCCGAGCCGGTTGTAGGTGACGATCCCGATCCCGATGCGCGCCACGGCCCGTTCCCCTCAGGCGATCAGTCGCGCCAGCAGCATCGCGCTGGCCCCGGCCGCCAGCATGTAAAGCGGGCCGATCCGGGTGAAAGCGAATACCGCCGCGCCGACGATGGTGATCGCGTATTGGGGTAGCTCGCTCTCCGTCGCGCGCATGAGGGCCAGACCGGAGGCGAACGTCAGGCCGATGGCAACCGGGGCCAGGGCCCGTTCCACGACCTCCCGCCATGCCGCCTGCCCGGCGCGGTGCCAGAAGCGGGCAAGCGCGTGCACCAGGAGGCAGGATGGCAGGAACATCGCCACGAACGACACCGCCGCGCCGGGCAGGCCGGCCGCCTTTTGCCCGATCAGCAATACAATCAACGATCCCGGGCCCGGCGCTGCTCGGGAAATCGCGAACATGCCCAGAAACTCCTGAGGCGTCATCCAATGATAGGTTTCCACCGCCGCGCGCTGGATGTCCGGCATCACACCGGCACCGCCACCGAAGGCGAGCATCGACAGGATCGCGAACAGCCAGAACAGTTTCAGCAGCGTGGCGATCATGCCTTTCGCCCCCACCAGGCGATCGCCAGACTGATCGGCATCATCACCGCCAGCACCATCGGCAGCGGCAGGCGCAATATGCCGATGCCCACGGCGATGCAGAGCGTGACGAGGGCCGGGCCGATCCGGCGCAGATTGTCGAAGGCCAGCCGCACGCCCAGCCCCAGGTTCATCCCGAGCGCCACCGCGCCCATGCCGGCCAGGGCCACGCTGAGCCAGACGCTGCCGCCGTTCGACCCCATGTACAGCGCGCCCGCGCCCAGCACGATCAACACCGGCAGCGTCGTCAACCCGAGGAAACAGGCGAGCGCCCCGGGCACGCCGCGCATCTGCGTGCCGATGAAGACCGCGAGATTGACGTTCGTGGCACCGGGCACCAACTGCGACAACGCGTAGCCGGACAGAAACTGCTGTTCGGTCAGCCACCCCCTGGTCTGCACCACTTCCCGCCTTGTCCAGGCCGCGAGCCCGCCGCCGAAGCTCATCATGCCGATATGGGCAAATCCCAGGAACAGCGACAGCAGGGTCGGTCTTACAGCTTCACGATTCGCCATCTGGTCATTCTGGCCCCTAGGCTGCGGTCCACCAACCTCTTACCGGCAACGTCATACGGGAGCAGACGCAGATGGACTACAGGCCCCTCGGAAAAAGCGGATTGAAGGTCTCGCCGCTATGCCTCGGCGCGATGATGTTCGGGGGGGTGACGGATGAGCCGACCGCTTCGCGCATCGTCGACAAGGCGCGCGATCAGGCCATCAACTTCATCGATACGGCGGATGGCTACAACGGCGGGAAATCGGAGGAGGTGGTGGGGCGCGCCATCCGAGCGCAGCGGTCCTGGTGGGTTCTGGCGACCAAGATCGCCAACCCCACCGGCAAAGGCCCCAACGCCCGTGGCCTGTCCCGCCGGCAGGTCAATCACGCGGTGGAGGGTTCGTTGCGCCGGCTGGGCGTTTCGGAGATCGATGTGCTGTACTTGCACAAGGAAGACCATTCGACCCCGCTGTCCGAGACGGTGCATGCGTTGGCCGATCTCGTTCGCGCGGGGAAAATCCGGTATTTCGGGGTATCGAATTACCGCAGCTGGCGGATCGCGGAGATTTGCCGGCTGTGCGACGACATCGGCATCGACCGACCGATCGTCAGTCAGCCGCTCTACAACGCACTGAACCGGGAGGTGGAAACCGAGCATCTGCCGGCATGCGGGTATTTTGGGTTGGGGGTGGTGCCTTACAGCCCTCTGGCGCGGGGGGTGCTGACCGGGAAGTATAAACCCGATGTGCCGCCGCCGCCCGGCACGCGCGCGGGGCGGCAGGACCGTCGGATGCTGGAGTCCGAATGGCGCCCGGAAAGCCTGCACATCGCCGCCGAACTGACGGCGCACGCGGCGAAGCGGGGGATGACAACGGGGCAGTTCGCCTTGGCGTGGGTGCTGAACAACCGGTTGATCACGGGCGCGGTGGCGGGGCCGCGGACCGAGGAGCATTGGGACGCTTATATGGCGTCGCTGGGGTGCCAACTGACCGCGGAGGATGAGGCTTTGGTGGACCGGCTTGTGTCCCCAGGGCATCCGTCGACACCAGGGTATAACGACCCGTCGTATCCGATCGAGGGACGTCCGTTGCGGATGTGAATGGGGCGTGCATTGCAACCGGATACGCTCTTCCCCGCCACCATCCGCTTTTGCTACAACGCCGTCGGTCAGTCTCCGTAGCTCAGCAGGATAGAGCACAGGATTCCTAATCCTGGGGCCGTGGGTTCGAATCCCGCCGGGGACACCACTGTTTCGCGGATCTACCCCGCGACGCGCCGGCGTCCCACGATATAGGCCGCCCCGTCCGGGCCGATGATGTCCGAATGCAGGCACCCCGCCGCCACAGAGCAATGCTGTCCCGCGGTGAAGGTCTCGGCCTCGTTTCCGCGCACGACGGTCACGGAACCGGCCAGAACCATGATGCGCAGTTCGTCCTCGCCATGGGTATGCGGCGGGAAGACCGTGTTGGGCTTCTGGCCGCTGTAGGTGACCGTGAACCCCTCCCGCCGCAAATCGCTCTCGAACGCCTCGGCCGAGAGCGGCCCGTTCGGACGCCGCCGAGCAGAGACGAACGCGACACCTTCGGCGCCGGTCTGTTCGGTGTGCATGATGCCGCACGGCACCTCGCAGCACGCGCCGGCGCGGAAGGTGGTGGGCGCATTGTCGCGCGTGATGGTGATTTCGCCCGCCAGGACGAACAGCCGAGCGTCGAAGTCATGGCAATGGTTGGGGGCGTTGGTGTGGGGTTTTAGGCTGCTGTGGACGATGGAAAACCCGTCGGCCCGGGCGGCGGTTTCGAATGCGAGGCGGTCCATGGCGTTTCCTGTCGGTTTGGGTCGACGTTCCCTGGCGCTATCATTCGCCTCCACGCGGGGTCAAGGGGCTTGGGGCCCCTTCCCCAGTGCTATACGCTGACGCCGGATCAGGGAGACGGGCATGTCACAGACCGACACATTGGCGAAACCCGGGGTGACCGAGATACCGGGGGAGCGCATGCATCGCGGCTACGAGACGCTTCGCCCGGTAGGCGGGACCGAAACCAAAACCTACGCCCACATTGCCCACCGCCCGATCGTCCCCGCGCTTGGTGCCGAGGTTGCCGGAGTCGACCTGCGCGCGCCGAGCGCTGAGGCGCAGGCGGAACTGCGGGACCTGCTGGCCCATCGCAAGGTTCTGGTGTTTCGTGATCAGGACCTCTCGCCGCACCAATATGCCGCGTTCCTGCGGATTTTCGGCACCCCGGTGAAGGAGGACATGGTGGTCGATCCTGACCATCCGCCGGAGGTCGGCGCCATCCATACCCAGCCCCACGAACAGCAACAGATCAATTTCTGGCATATGGACCATTCGTTCCGCGAATTGCCGACCCGCGTTCTTTCGCTTTACGCGAAGCTGCTGCCACCGCTGGGCGGGGATACGCTGTTTGCCAGCCTCGCCGCCGCCTACGACGCGCTATCCGAAGAAATGAAGGAACGGATCGACGGGCTGCATTGCAACCACAAGGTAACGGCCACGCAGAACACCAAGCGTCGTTATACGAAAGAACAGGCGGAGGCGATGGAGCATGCTCCGCCGATCGTCCATCCGCTGGTGCCCCGCGATCCCGGCGACGGGCGACGGTATCTGTTCGTCAATGTGCCGATCTATTGCCGCGGCATCGCCGAAATGCCGACGCCGGAGGGCGATGCGCTGTTGCGTAAGCTGTACCGCCATGTCCAACGGCCGGAATTTCATTTCCGCCTGAACTGGCAGCGGGATACCGTCGTGGTCTGGGAGAACAGCCACACCCTGCATTATCCGGTGTCCGACTATTATCCGTATGAACGAAAGCTGTGGCGCGGGGTGATCGCGGCGACCGAGGCTGACCGGCCCAGGGTCTGATCGACCCTGGCAAAGGCAGTCCGTCGCTGCTAACACCGGATCACGAAAACGTGAAATTCCCGTGACATCCGGACACCGACCATGCGCCAGGCGACAATGTTTCAGACCAAACCATCCATTGGCCGGCGGGCGCTTGTTCTGCTTGCCGCGCTGCTGTTCCCGGTCAAGGTATGGGCCATCGACATCATTCCGCGCGACTACGTTCCGCTGCCGTCGGGCACCAACCTCAGCGGGCTGTATTACGTCTACGGGAATTACGACAATCTTAACCTCTCGGGCGTCGGCACCTTCAAGAGCGGCACCGGCCTGGAGAACAACATCGGCATCTTCCGCCAGATCCGTTACGGCGACTTCGATGGCCGGGCCTGGTCGCTGCAGCTGGTGGTGCCGTTCGGGGCGACCGGCGGGCAGATCGCCGGCACCCGACTGCCCGGCAGCAGCGGGATCGGCGATGTCGTGGTCTCGGCTGGGCTGTCATTTTTGCCGCATCCGGACCCCAGGTATAATGTCGGGATCGTACTGTACACATCGCTTCCCACCGGCGACTACCAGTCCAACCGGACCCTGAACCTTGGGGCCAACCGTTTCAGCTTTGATACCCAGATCGGCTACAGCCAGGCCATCGGCGACAAATTCTGGTTCGATGCCGCGATCGACGGCATCTTCTATACGCCCAACAACAATACCGGTGCGAACCGTCGGTCGCTGACGCAACGTCCAACCGGCCAGTTGCAGCTCTGGATCGGCTGGCTTCCCGACCCTGCGTCGCTTCTTTCGGTTGGCTACGCCGCGCAAACCGGCGGACTTCAGCAGATCGGCGGTATCCCGAATGGCCTGAAAACCGAATCGCAGTCGGTCCGGGTTTCCTATCAACGATTCTTGTCCGCCTCGTTCCAGGTGGCGGTCGTTTTACAGCGCGACATCGCTGTCTCCGGCGGGTTCAGGGAGGCCTTCGGTTCGACCGTCCGGTTGATCTATCTCTACTGAAACGTGATTGGCCCCACTTGCCAGAACGCTTTGACTTGGCATAAAAATCCCCCGTGCCGATGGGCTGGGATGGATCGTGATGGCCTATGTCGTGACGGAAGCGTGCATACGCTGCAAGTACATGGAATGCGTGGAAATTTGTCCGGTGGCATGTTTCGCGGCCGGTGAAGTCATGCTCGTCATCGATCCCACCGAGTGTATCGATTGCGGTCTGTGCGAACCCGCCTGCCCCGCCAATGCCATTTTCCATGAAACCGATCCGCGTACGCAGGAATGGCAGTCGATCAACGCATCCCACGCCGCGATCTGGCCGAAGATCGCCCGCAAGGGTGCCCCGATTAACGATGCCGACGCCTGGAACGGACGTCCGGGCAAAGCGGAACTGTTCAGCGGCAAGCCGGCCGGCGCCGCATGAACATATACTGCTTCGGCACCAATGGCGCTGCAACCGTCGCCAGCCCACAGTTTTCGCTTGCTCTACTCGGCGTCCGCATTAAACCGGCCGAGCGGCCATGACGCAAGGAAGCCAGAGCGTGCAACGACCCATCGAAGTCGCGGTAATCGGTGGGGGGTGCGCCGGCATGACCGCGGCGCTTGAACTGTCCCATCCCAAGCACGGGGGGCGGTTCACCGTCACCGTCTACCAGGAAGGCTGGCGCCTCGGCGGCAAGGGCGCCTCCGGCCGTGGCCCCTCCGGCAGGGTCGAGGAACACGGGTTGCATGTTTGGCTGGGCTTTTACGACAACGCCTTCCGGATGATGCGCGCCTGTTACGATGAACTGGCTGCGACCGGCAGTTCTCCTTACGGCGACTGGCGGGAGGCGTTCGTGCCGCAATCCGTCATGGGCCTGTTCGCGACCACCGAACAGCAGGGTTGGCAGAAATGGGTGGGACATTTCCCGCCCCGGTCCGGTCTGCCGGGCGATCCGCAAACGCCGGGGGAGATGCACAGCCTGCCGCGCTACATCGCCAAGGCGCTGCGGCTGCTGCGCGCGCTGCTCATCGAAACCGATGTGCATCGGCACGGCGGCACACATCGGCCGGCCGACGATCTGCGCGATCCGAACAAACTGCTCGCGGCCGCCCAGACGCTTCTGGGGCGCGGCGTCTTCACCACCGCGGCTGCCCTCGCGGAAGCCATCGGCCTGCTGGGCACCGCCATCGGCATGCTCGCCGCCCCGTTCGACGCCGCGATCCTGCAACTCGCGGGCAAAGTGGCGGCCGGGCTGCGGCTGTGGCTGGAAACGAACGTCCTGGCCGAGGATCGCCACCGCCATGTGTGGGAAATCATCGATCTCGTGCTCGCCATCCTCGTCGGCACCGTCCGTTTCGGCCTGCTGACGAACCCGCAAGGTCTCGACGCGATCGAGGAATACGAATGCCGCGACTGGCTGCGCCTGAACGGTGCGTCGGAACGGTCGCTGAAATCGCCCTTCATCAACGGTCTTTACGATCTCGCGCTGGCTTATGAAGACGGGGACCGTGACAAGCCCCGCCTTGCCGCCGGGCAGGCGTTGCGTGGTGCGTTACGCATGTTCTTCGGCTATCGCGGAGCACTGTACTGGCGCATGCGATCCGGCATGGGCGACGTCGTCTTCGCCCCGATTTACGAGGTTCTGCGCCGCCGCGGCGTGCGCTTCCGTTTCTTCCACCGGCTGACCAATGTCGGCCTGCCCGGGAAGGGGCCGGCGGACCACGTCGCCAGTCTGACGTTCGATGTCCAGGCCGAAACGACCGATGGGCGCGACTACGTCCCGCTGCGGGATGTCCAGGGCCGCCCCTGCTGGCCGTCGCGTCCGGACTGGGCGCAACTGACGGGTGGCGACACCGGGCACGACCTCGAATCCCACTGGGACCGCCACTGCATCCGCACTGAAACCCTGCACGTCACGCGCGACTTCGACTTCGTCGTCCTCGCTGTCAGCGTCGGCGCCATTCCGCATGTCGGCCGGGAAATTGTCGCCCACGACCCGCGCTGGCGACGGATGACCGAGAACGTGAAGACCGTTGCCTCCCAGGCATTCCAACTCTGGCTGACCGAGGACCTCGCGCGGCTCGGCTGGCCAAGCCCGCCGGATATCGTGTCCGCGTTCGTCAAGCCGTTCGATACCTGGTGCGACATGGCGCATGTCGTGCCCGAGGAAGAATGGGCCACCCCGCCCGCGACGTCGGTTTATTTTTGCGGCGTCCTGCCCGATCCCGCCGAATTGCCGGCCGACAGCGATGCGCAGTACCCCGAACGCCGGCGGCTGGAGGTTCGCGATCGCGCCGCCGGTTTCCTCGCCGAGACAGCGCGGCATCTGTGGCCGAATGCCTATGACGCCGGCGGAAAGTTCCGCTGGGATCTGCTGGCGGATGCGACCGGTCAGACGCCTCCCCCCAGTGGACCGGAACGCTTCGCGACCCAATACTGGCGTGCCAACGTCAACCCATCGGATCGCTACGTGCTCAACGTGCCGGGATCGTCGCGTCATCGTATTTCCCCGCTGGACAACACATACGACAATCTGACCATTGCCGGAGACTGGACGAGTTGCGGTTTTAACGAAGGCTGTGTGGAGGCCGCGGTGATGTCCGGGCTGCTCGCCGCCCATGCCTTGTCGGGACTGCCCGCGTTGAAGGACATCGACGGCTACGACCATCCCTGAGCGGCAACACGAATGACCCCTGCAAAAAGGACCACGCCATGACGACAGGTGAAAGAATGAGCCGCCCGGCCCCGGAACGCGAGGCGCCGAACCGCGGTGTTCCTTCGGACCCCGCGGTGCATGAGGTCGTGGCCCACGCTGTTCGCGTTGGCTACGAGGTGATCGGCGACAATATCCGCCAGGGCAAGACCGCCGCCGACCGCATCACCGCGGGCGACTACGCGGTCAAGGATCTGCCGGACGAGTTGACCCAGCTCAGCCTGCGTCTTCTGCAACTGACCCGCGACATGAGCGCGACGACCTTCGATTTGATCGGTGCGGTGCTGCGCGACCCGAATCTGCAAAATGCGATCAAGGGGCTGGCGCCGTCGCTCACGCCGGCTGTGTCAGGCAAGCCAGCCGCCGCCCCGCCAGCCGCCGCCCCGCCAACCGCCGCCGTGACGCTGACCTGCGTGGTCCGCGGCAATCCGAAGGCCTTCGGCATGCCCAGCATGCTGCAACACCCCGAACAGGCGGCCGCGCTGTCGATCGCCGGGCTCTTTTCGCCGAACCCGGCACTGCCGTCGCTGAAGGGGATCAAGTTCGTCCCCGCCCCCGGCGGCCAGGGTATCGCCGCCATCGTCGATGTGCCGGACAGCCAGCCCGCCGGCAACTACAGCGGCGTGATCTGCGATAGCGCGACGCACCAGACCCTTGGCACCCTGACGGTCCAGGTCATGCCGTGACACGCGACTGGCCCGCCCTGGCAACGCGTCCGGACACGCCAAGCATCGTACCGAAGCTGCTGCGGGAGTACGGCGGCGCGACACGCCGCGTGGTCGAACACTACCTCGCGACCGACCGGCCGGCGCCTTATCTGCACGATTTGCTCATCGACTACCCGCGCCGCGGCGGCAAGATGATGCGTCCCTGCATCTGCATCGCCAATGCCCGAGCGTTCGGCGCCAGCATGGAGGACGCGCTGCAGAGCGCCGCGGCGATCGAGATCCTTCACAATGCCCTGCTCATCCACGACGACATCCAGGATGAGAGCGAGGTCCGCCGCGGCCTGCCGACCTTGCATGAACAGCATGGCGTGCCGCTGGCGATCAACGCCGGCGACGCCATGCTCCTCCTCGCCATGCGGCCCTTACTGTCAAACATCCGCACACTCGGTCCCCACGTCGCGGCCCGCATTCTGGAAGAGACCATGGCCATGGCCCGCGAAACCGCCGAAGGCCAGGCGTTGGAACTGGGTTGGCGCGACACCAACCGCACCGACGTCACGGAAGCGGACTACCTCACGATGGTGTTGAAAAAGACCGCCTGGATGGCGACGATCTGGCCGGCCCAGGTTGGTCTTCTGATCGGTTCCAACGGCATGGCCGATCCCACCAGCGTCGTGCGCTTCGGCTTCTTCCTCGGCGCTGCCTTCCAGATCCAGGACGATCTGCTGAATTTGATCGCCGACCGGTCGTACGGCAAGGAGTTGAACGGTGACCTGTTCGAGGCCAAACGCACGCTGATGCTCATCCACGCGCGGGAGACCTGCACCGAGGACGAACGCACGACGCTCGACGCGTTCCTGAAGCTGCAACGGCGCGACCGGTCGCAGGACAAGGTCCGTTGGCTGGCCGATCTGATGGATCGCCAGGGATCGATCGAATACGCCCGCACGGTGGCGGGTGCCCTGGCCGGGGCGGCGGAGCATGAATTCGGCCGCGCCTACGGACATCTGCCGCCATCCCAGGACAAGGATTTCATTGCCGGCCTGATCCCTTGGGTCTTCGAACGGACCTGACCAATATCGAAACGCATAGGAGCCGCCGACATGGCCGACTTCATCGAATCCTTCGACCCACAGGAACTGCCGCCGCCCTTTCGCTTCCCCGGGGTCAGCATGACCACCTTCGCGATCGACCTCGGCCTCGAACACGGTCTGCCCGGCCTCAACACCTGGTGCGACACTTACCTCAACATCGACCCCGATGCGCGCTACCGTCCGCTGACCCCGGTCGGCTACCTCTGCATCCTGGATTACCCGCGCCTTTACTGCGACGCACCGGGCTACGGCGACTGGGGCTATGTGCCGCAAAAGGAGGTGTTTTTCACCTTCCCCGCCGTTCGGCTTGGCCGAGCAGTGGGCAATATCTTTCTGCCGACCGACCTGTCCTGGGCGATGCCGTTTATCGCGGTGAACAACGCGACCTCGGCCATCACCGGCCGTACCGTGCTGGGGTTTCAGAAGATTTTCGGCGCCATCGACCTCCCGGAAAAACCGGACAAGTCGTTCGAAGCCACCGTCTCCCTGCCGGTTTTTCAGACCACTGGGCATGACGTCGAGCAGAAATACGAACCTGTCGTCAGCGTCTGGACCGGCCCACCGAACCCTGCAATCCAGGCCCTGGACGGCACATTCCCCTGGAACCTGCTGGGTCACAGCCAGAGCATGGATTATATCGAGAACACAGCCATGCACCTGCTGGAGGATCTCGTCCCCGGCCTGCTGGAGGTCATCAACCTCAAGCAGATGCGCGGCGGCCAGAATCCCAAGACGGCGGTCTATCAGGCATTGGTGCAAAGCCGCATGAGTTTCGCGAACATGACCGCGCCGGTGTTCTACGAGAACCCGACCTTCATGTTCCATGCCGATGCCAGCATGACCTGCGGCATCAACGGCGCCGAACTGGCCAAGATCGGCGGGAAGAAGTTGCCGGCGCTCGCGGCGTTTTCCATGACCCTCGACATGACTCTGGACCACGTCGTCGATGCCTATGTCAGCCCGCAAGGGGCGGCGGCGGAGCCTGACGGACTTTGCGGCACCTGGCACGGGTTCTGGAGGCCCTACTTCAAGGATCTGGGGCGCCTGCTGTTCCCCTTCGCCTGATGCGGCGCGAATATTTTCATTCCGTCATGGTCGGCCCTGTCGGACCGGACTGACGGAGGACGATCCAAACCGGTCTGCTGCCTGGTTGTTTCCCGTTCTGTTCCAGGTTTTCCACCGAACGCAAACCTCGCCAAGGTCGCTTTCCAATTGGATTGGAAGCCGCGTGCCGGTATCGTTGTCGCGACCCGCGCGAGACAAATCGTGGATAGCGATACGCGCCACAGCCGAACAGCAAAACATTCGGAAGCCGGCATAGCCGATTGGAACAATGAAAATGCCCGACGTATCCGCCGAAGGCAGACGGGTGCTCTCCGGAAACCGGCAGGTCATCGTCGGTTTGGGGGTGCTTCTCCTGGCGCTCCCCCTATGGTGGGGCACGGACCATTTCGTCCCCAGCCTGACAGCGAAACGCGTCGTGGCAACCGCCATATGCTATACCTTGCATGACGCCAGCGAGGCTCAACTCCGGGGGGCTTTGATCGCGGCGCGGACGCAGGCCGCCGCGGTGGAGGCTACATTCGAACCCGGCGGGAGCCCCGACGGTCATGGCGCGACCTACTACCTCTCCGTCACCGCCGACACCCCGGAAAAGGCCCGCTCGGATCTCGCGGCTTTCACGGACGCAATCAAGATTGCCTTCCCGTTGGCCGAACGCAATCTCCTGGTGTCGACGAACAACTCGACTGTCCCCGAGTCCAATGAACTGGGCCGGCGTGTGACCTTCGGGCTCAGAACCACGGTAATCCTGATGATACTGGGAGGTCAGTTTCTGACCGTCATCGGTGGCCACCGGGCAGGGTTCGGCCGCGCCGGTCTTCTCGGCACCTTGGCTTGGCCGGTCGTGGTCTTCATCGCGGCCAACGGTGATTCCGGCGGCACCAGACGCCGCGCGGGCCATGGCCAGCCGTTCGAACTTCCGGACTGGCATTTTGTCGTTCTGTTTCTTGCCCTGACGCTGGTATCAGTGATTTTGAGCCTCTGGCTTACACGCCGTAAACGACCCGCGGACGGCAGGCCCAGATCTTGATGTTCGTCCCGAAAAATCAACCTGGTTATTGTCGAATCGAGATATATTGACCCGGGCAATACAAAAGCAAAGCGTTGGGCGGTTCGCGGACAACTGGGTGCGTGCCGGATAACATCTGAAAATCTGCGCGTCTTTGGCGCTCGGTTCGTCCTGGACGGCACGCCGGCACCTGGTCGGTACGGGATTTCCCGACCGCGTTGACGCCTCGACCGGGGCCGGCAAACGGATTACAAATCTAATCAACTATTGGTGAGGCGGGCCGGTGGTTTGCGCGGTACAAGACTTGTCAGCCGCCGCTATCTTGCCTCACCCACGTATCGGTATTGCGAAAGCCGCATGTAATAAGCGGCCGGGAGTCGGGGTTTGGCCAGTTTTTGCGCGCAATGCGGACAGGAATGCGCGGACAGCGCGACACGGTGCGACGCCTGCGGATCGATGTCGCCCGCCGCGCCCACACATGCGGAGCGGCGGCAGGTCACCGCCCTGTCCTTCGCGATTGTCGATTTCGTCGATCAGACCTTACGGCTTTCCCCTGGCGATCAACTGCGGGTCAAGGACACCTACCTCGCGGCCTGCGACGACATCGTTTCCGAATTCGGCGGCCACGTCATGCAGGACATGGCGGAGGGCATGGTCGCCTATTTCGGCTACCCCCGCGCCAATGAGGACGATCCGGCCAACGCCGTGCGGGCGGCGATCAAGTTGCGCGATACCATCGGCCATCTCGATCTGCCGACCGGGGTCAAACTGCGCTGTCGAATCGGCATCGCCACCGGCCTGATCGTTGTCAGCGAACTGGTCCGCCGGCGGGAAGGGCGTGGCGGCGGGCTGGTCGGCGGCGCACCCAACCTCGCAGCCCGGCTACAGGCCGCGGCGCTGCCGGACACCGTCGTGGTCGCCGATGCCACACGTCGTATCGCCGAGGGTTCGTTCGTCTACCGCGACCTCGGTCGGATCGCCCTCAAGGGTTTCCCCGACCCGTTGCCCGCCTTCGAGGCGGTCGAGGCACCGCCCATCGCCAGTCGCTTTCTCGCCCGCACGCATGGCAACGCAACGCCGATGGTCGGGCGCGGCGGGGAGTTGAACCGGCTGCGCGAACTGTGGGATGCGGCGCGGCAAGGCCATGGGAAGGCCGTTCTCCTGAAGGGCGAACCAGGGATCGGCAAATCGCGCCTGGTCGATGAACTGCGCCGCACGGTCGCCGATACCCCGCATGTGCAGTTCGCCTGGTTCTGCGGGCCAAACACCACCGACAGCGCGCTCCACCCGGTGATCGAGCAGATCGCCCGCACGGCTCGGTTCGAACCCGGCGATACGCCGGAGACGCGCCGCGCCAACCTGCAAAGAATATTCGTTGGCTTCGGCACCACCGATCCCCTGGGCCAGGCCGCCATCGCCGATCTGATGGGCCTGCCGCCCGCGTCGGATAACCCGATCGCCGCGCTGACGCCCGACCGCCGCAAGGCGGTGACCCTCGATACCATGCTGAGCATGATGCGCTTCATCGCCAGCACACGCCCCGCCTTGTTTGTCCTGGAAGACCTGCATTGGTGCGATTCCACGACGCTCGAACTGCTGGAACACGCCCTTGCCTGCACCGCTGACCATCCTTGGATGATCCTGTGCAGCACCCGCCCCGATTACGCGGGCCCCTGGCCGGAAACCGACGATATTTCGACCATCGAACTGGGCCGGCTGGATCGCGGCGCCGCGGAACAGATTTGCCGGCTGCTGGGCACGGATGGGCTGCTGCCAGCCGAATCCGTCCGCCAAATTGTCGAGCGCTGCGACGGGATTCCCCTGTTCGTGGAGGAAATGACGAAATCCGTCCTCGAAGCCACCGCCGACGGTTCCGCTGTCGCCCCAATTCCCGCTTCGGTGCGGGATTCGCTCATGGCGCGTCTCGATCGCCTCGGCAGCGCCAAGCGGGTCGCCTGCCTGGGCGCGGCGATCGGCCGGCGGTTCGGCTATGGCCTGCTCGCCGCCGTCGCCGCCATGCCCGAGGCGACGTTGCGGGAGGATTTGCGCGAACTCTCACTGTCCGGTCTCGTCGAACGTCATGGCGTCCCGCCCGCCAGCTCGTATCTGTTCAAACATGCCCTGATCCGCGACGCGGCCTACGATTCGCTGCTGCGGTCGGAACGCGAACCCCTGCACGGGCAGATCGCGGCCGAGTTGCGGGACCGTTTTCCGGAAACACGCGACAGCGAACCGGAACTGATCGCATACCATTTGACGGAAAGCGGCGCCTTCGACGAGGCGATCCCGCTCTGGGCCAGTGCCGGCCAGCGTGCGTCCTCCCGCGCCGCGCATGTGGAAGCGGTTGGCCACCTGCAAACCGCGCTAAAGCTGCTGCGCGAACAGCCGAACGATGCCCAGCGGGTCGGTCTGGAATTGCAGCTGCTGCTGGGCCTCGCCGTGAGTCTGTCGGCGTCGCGCGGCTATACCAATCCCGATGTCGGCCGGGTGCTGGCCGAGGCCCGCGGCATCTGCGACGCGCTGGGCAACGTCTCCGGCCTGTTCGCCGCCCTGCGCGGCATCTGCAGTTTCGCCATCGTGGCCAGCGACATCGCAGTTGCCGAGACAACAGCAAGGCATTGCGTCGCCATTGCCGACGAGACCGGCGACGTCGAGCACCGGATCGAAAGCGACGCGACCCTCGGCTATATTCTCTACGTCAAAGGCGAGCTCGCGACCGCCCGCTTTCACCTTGAGCGTGCGGCCCGACTCTACACCGAAAACGATGGTATCGGCCGCGTTTTCCCCTCTCCGCAGGATCCGCTGATCGTCGCTTTGTCATCCCTGCTGCACGTCTTGCATGCGATGGATGAGACGCAGGCCGCCGACCGCGTCAACGACACGCTGACCGCACATGCCCCAGCGCTGGGGCGGACATTCGATCTGGTGTGGGCGCTGACGTTCCAGTCCCATTACCAGCAACAGATCGGCCGCCCCGGTCCCGCCATGCGGCTGCGAGACGAAATGATCCGCGTTTGCTCGGAAAACGGGTACGAGCACTGGCGGATCGTCGGCGGCGTGTTCCGCGGGTTCGGGCTGGGCTATCTGGGCAAGCCAGCGGAAGGGCTCGAACAGGCCGAGGCCGGGTTGATCGAACTCGACCGCATCGGTGATCTGCACTGGCGCGCGCTCTATCTCGGCGAAATCGCCCGGCTGAATGCCGAACTTGGCGACATGCTGTCGGCCGCGGCGACGATCGACGCGGCGATCGCGCGGGCGCGCGAGTCCGGAGAGCACTATTTCCTCTCGCCGTTGTATCGCCGCAAGGCCGAGGTTCTGGTTCGGATGCCCACCCCGGATCCTGCCGCGATCGGCGCCGTGCGCGCCGAAGCGATTGCCATCGCCGAAGCCCAGGGGGCCCGCCGCTTCGCGCGGGAGGCCGCGGTGGCGCATGACTCGCACTTGCCCGCGATCGGATGATAATATCGGGAATCGATTGGCAATTCAGGCTGGGATGGAGCTGGTCCGATATCCATGTCGACACCGCCCGCTGAACGACGCGCCTACCTGACCGAACGGCGGCAGGTAACGGCGCTGTTCTGCGATCTCGTGGATTCGGTGACGCTGACCGTGCGGCTCGACCCCGAGGACCTGAATCGGGTCTTCGACCTGTATCTGGCGGCCTGCGACAACATCGTCAGCGCCCATGGCGGTGAGGTGATGCAATATATGGGGGATGGGGTACTGGCTTATTTCGGCTATGCCCGTCCGGCCGATACCGACGCCGCCAATGCCGTTCGCGCCGCCAGGCAACTGCGCGATGCGTTGGGGCGGCTGGCCTTGCCGGCGGACGTCACGCTGCGCAGCCGGATCGGCGTGGTCAGCAGTTGGGTGGTGGTCGGCGACGTCAAAGCCCATGGCAACGGCATCCTGGGGGAGACACCGCATCTCGCGTCGCGGCTTCAGGCCTTTGGCAAGCCAGATTCGGTGATCGTGTGCGAGGCGACGCGGCGGCTTGCCGGCGATGCTTTCACGTTCCGGCACATGGGCATGGTTCAGCCCAGCGGCTTTCCCGATCCGGTGATGGCATTCGAGGCACTTTAGAACCTGATCGCCGGAGCCGGCCCTGTCGTGGTCTAGACGCCGCGCCCGCCGGCTCTATCCTGACAGCAGACGAATAACCGGAAGGAAACGCCATGACTGCCCCCGAACGCCTGCGCGCGCTGCTCGCCGAACCCGGCCTTGTGACCATGCCCGCCGTATGGGACGGCCTGACCGCCAAGATGACCGCCGCCGCCGGCTTCAAGACCGCGTTTCTGTCGGGCTCCTGCGTCGCGGCAAGCCGACTGGGCGGGCCGGACCTCGACCTGATCTCGTTCGCCGAGATGTTTGACTCCTTTAACATGGTGCGCGGCGCGGCCCCGGATTTGCTGATCCTGGCGGATGGCGACCATGGCTACGGAAACGCGATGAACGTGCAGCGCACCGTCCGCGCGTATGGCCGGGCCGGCGCGGCGGCGATCCTGATCGAGGACAAGATCACCCCCCGCGCGCTGACTGCCGCCGGCAAACCGTGCATGCCGCGCGAAGAAGCCCGGATGAAGATCCGTGCCGCCGTGCAGGCCGCCAAGGACTCCGGCATCCTGATTCTGGCCCGCACGGATTGCCGCCCGACCCAAGGCATCGATGAGGCCGTCGCGCGCATCGAAATGTATGTCGAGGAAGGCGCCGACATCCTGTTCCTGGACTCCCCGGCCGACGACGCGGAAATCCGCCGCGCCGTCGCCGCCGCGAAAGGCCGACCGTCATTCGCCGTGCTGTCCCCTGGGGCGCCGCGCGCCACCCCTTCCAAAACCGAAGCCGAGGCGTTGGGCTTCAAGATCGGCACCTATCCGACGGGTATGCTCGCGCCGGCCGCGGCTGGAATCAAAGCCGGACTCGATGCGCTGCTGGCCGGAGGCAACCAGGCGTCCAGCGCGATGCCGGGCGCGGAGCTGCGGGCGACGCTCGGCTATGGCGACTACGACGACCACGCCAGGCAGTTCATCGTCGGGGGGTAATGTCCAGCGTAAGGGCGGCGGTCCCGCCCTTGTCACGCGCGGGTGGGTCGGATAGTGGCGCGGCTGAAAAGCCGTCATAACAGGAACGCCCATGTCCGCCCCTCCCCGCCGTACCCACCACACCGGCGCCGTTTCGGCGACCGAGGTCGGGGCGTCATCGTGACAAACTGGTCCGCTCGTCTCGAAATTCTGCTTCGCCGCATTGTGGAAATTCCCGCCGCCATCCTGGTGGTGGCGGAGATCGGGGTGCTGTTCACCGGCGTTGTCGCCCGCTACGGCTTCCACGCGCCGCTGGTCTGGACCGACGAACTCGCATCGATCCTGTTCCTGTGGCTTGCGATGCTCGGCAGCGTGTTGGCGCTGCAGCGCGGCGAGCATATGCGGCTGACAGCGGTGATCCGGGGCATGTCCCCGGCCGGCAGCGCCCGGGCCGAGGCGGTGGTGTCCATCGCCATCGCCATCTTCCTGCTGGTGCTGCTGCCATCGGCCTGGGATTACGCGGACGACGAGTGGTTCATCCAGACGCCCGCGCTCAATATTCATAACACATTCCGAGCGATGGCGATCCCTGTGGGCGCGGTTCTGATGGCGATTACCGCGCTGACACGGCTGCTGCGCCTGTCCTGGCGCGATGCGCTGGTTGGGGTCGCGGTGTTCGCGGTGCTGGCGCTGGCGAGCCACTATGGCGGTCCCAGCCTGCGGGCGCTGGGCAACTGGAACCTCGTGCTGTTCTTCGTCGTGCTGATGGGCGCGGGTGTGCTGGTGTCGGTGCCGATCGGGTTCGCGTTCGGACTGGCAACGTTGGGCTATCTGGCGACGCTGACCCGCACGCCGCTGACCGTCGTCGTATCGCGCATGGATGAGGGCATGAGCAGCCTGATCCTGCTGGCGGTGCCTTTGTTCGTCTTCCTTGGCCTGCTGATCGAGATGACGGGCATGGCGCGCGCGATGGTCAATTTCCTCGCGGCGCTGCTGGGGCATGTGCGCGGCGGCCTCGCCTATGTGCTGTTGGGCGCGATGTATCTGGTGTCCGGCATTTCCGGATCGAAGGCGGCGGACATGGCCGCGGTGGCGCCGGCCCTGTTTCCGGAAATGAAACGCCGTGGCGCGAACGAGGGCGAACTGGTGTCCCTGCTCGCCGCTTCCGGCGCGATGAGCGAGACGATCCCCCCTTCCCTTGTTCTGATCACCATCGGATCGGTCACCGGGGTTTCGATATCAGCGCTGTTTACCGGCGGTCTGGTGCCGGCGGCGGTGTTGGCGCTGGCGCTGGCCGGTATCGCGCGCTGGCGCGGCCGGAACGAAAGCATGGACGGTGTCACCAGGCCCTCGCCAACGCAGGTGCTGCGCACCTTCGTCATCGCCGTGCCCGCCCTCGCACTGCCGTTCCTGATCCGCTCGGCGGTCATCGAGGGCATTGCCACGGCGACCGAGGTTTCCACCATCGGTATCGTTTACTCCATCCTCGCGGGCCTGTTGATCTACCGGCAGTTCCCCTGGCGCCGCGTCTATCCGATGCTGATCGAGACCGCGGCCCTGTCCGGCGCGATCCTGCTGATCATCGGCACCGCCACCGGCATGGCCTGGGCGCTGACGCAGTCCGGGTTTTCCCGCCAGTTGGCGCAGGCGATGGGTGCGATGCCAGGCGGCGCAATCGGCTTCATGGCGGTGTCGATTCTGGCGTTCGTCGTGCTGGGCAGCGTCCTGGAGGGAATTCCTGCCATCGTGCTGTTCGGACCGTTGCTGTTCCCGTCCGCCCGCGCAGTCGGGATTCACGAGGTTCATTACGCCATGGTGGTGATCCTGGCGATGGGCATCGGCCTGTTCGCCCCGCCATTCGGGGTGGGGTATTACTCCGCCTGCGCCATCGGCCGCGTATCCCCCGACGCCGCGATGCGCCGAATTTGGCCCTACTTGCTGGCAGTGCTGGCCGGGCTGGTGGTGGTCGCGGCGGTGCCGTGGTTGAGCATCGGCTTTTTGTAGACGCCGTCAGATTTTTGCGCTACCGAACCGTTGGGTAACGGGGGAATGGGCGGTGAGAATTTCATTGTTTGGTGCGCTCCTGCTCGGGGGCTGTGCGGCGAACATGCAGGCGGCGGTTCCGACCTCCCCCTCGGCAGCGCCGAATCAGACATTCGCCACCCAGCTCGCCGGCCCGTCGACGTTCCTGGCGCCCATGCCGACCGCGATCGTGGTGCTGAAGCCCGACGATCTGAATCGCAACCGGGCATTCTGCCAGACGTTGATGTCGCGGCTGCCCACGGCGCAGCAGGCCCTTGCCGGCAGCACCGTGGCGCCGAACCTGATCCTGACGCGCTGGCTGGTGCAGATGTCCGATGTGCCGGCCGATAAGGCCGGCAACTGCGATTACCTCGTCGGCACCTACGATTACGCCCGGGCTCAAAGATTGATCCGATCGGTCAAGGCGCAGACGGGCAGCCTGTCCGGCCGCGGCCCGTTCCTGGCGATGGTCATTGCCGACAGTTCGGGATTGCATCTGTTGGGGCTGGACGGGTCCAACTACGATGAAACCTCGTTCGGAACCTTCGTCGAAACCTGGGGCCAGGCGGTGCATCGGACCGAGGCTACTTTCGCGCGCGAGCCGGACCGGCCCGGTCTGGTACGCAGCGTCTTCGACCTGGTCGCGGCAGTGTTCCGCACGGTCGGGGGCATCACTGCCGGCATTATCCGCGGGGTCGTCGAGGGGCTATAAGGCCCGATTGCCGAGTGCCGGGAAACCGTCCTGTTGCTGCATTTGTTGCAGTGGCAAATCCAGCCCGAACGTCGCGCCTTGGCGGGCCGTTTGGCCGAGGCCGTGGCGCGGCCCTATGGCGACGCGATCATCGCCGCCGATGAGACGGCTCTCCCGGAAAGCGCGTTTCCGGACGTTTGCCCCTGATTGTTCGATCCGGTCATGGCCGCTACCTTCTGGCCCGAAGCGCAGCACTGGCGCAGCCAATCCGCCCGCCCAGCTTGACGTCATCCCCCAAGGACGCTGTCCTGCTCCCGACTTTCAAAGGGACGAAACCATGGACGACGTATTGCTGACCGAAACCCGCGGCCCGGTCAGGCTGCTGACCCTTGAACCGCCCGAGCAAACTGAACGCGATCAATTCCGATTTGGTCCATGCGCTGACCGATGCGTTGCACGCCGCGCTGGTCGACAACGACATCGCGGTGGTGATTCTCGCGGGTGCCGGGCGGGCCTTCAGCGCCGGAGCCGACACCTCGACTCCCCGCCCGCTGACCGTGGAAACCCGACCCAACGTGATCAAGCACGGTGACACCAACATCGCGCTCACGAAACTGCTCGTCGGCGGTGCACCTGAGGCAGAAGCTCGATGCGCTGGAAGCCCAGCCGCCGCGCTACACCGGCGCGGAAGCCGAACAACGGCTGGCAGAATGGCGTGGGGCAATCGGGATTTGTATAATTGATACAAATTTACAACCAACCCCGATACTGGATCGTCTTACGCGTCTGGTTGCAACCGGCAGGATCAACGGGCGGCAGTTCACCAACCTTCTCCGCCGCGCCGTAACCGGGCGGGACCCGGTGCGGACCACATCCATGGCGCCGCTTTCACCACCACTTGGGGAACGTTCGGAAGGCATCGGCAAGCGCCGCGACTAAACCCGGTTCGGCACCGAGTTGAACCGTCAAGCGTTCGCCATCGGCCGACTGGGACCCGGAGGTCGGATTCAGAACCAGCGATACACGCCCGCTGGCGGCCATCACTTGCAGGATGGGATAACGGCTCATATCGATCAGAATCGCCGGTCGTCGCGCGCGCAGCGCTTCTTCGAACGCGTTCAGCGCGGAATACAACACCCAGGTTCGGTGAGCCCAATGAAGCGATTGGCAGGCGCCCTTGAATGAAACATCGATGCCCAGCTCCACGCCCCCTGTCCGCTCATCGACGTCCAAGGGTTCCAGGGCGACCGCGATCTGTTCGTAGCGGCAGGCGATGGCTTTCTGCGACTTGTCATTGTCGGTGACGGGCACGCTCTCTCCTTCCGGGCGTCATCGCGCCACCATGTCGTCCCTGGACCCAGTAGGCCAGGACTCCTTCGGAGGTCCGGCATGACATGGGGCAAAGCCGATACATTGGGGTCTCCGCCGTTGGTATTGAAGGCCCCCGCGGATGCGACGGCGCGTGCGACAATCGCGGCCAAATGTTCGATTCCGGGGGTATGAGTGCACCCCTGTCTGATCGCGTGATTCACGCCACCGTGTGGTTGCACCTCTGGCGGTCACGCTCTGACGCAGGCCAATCCCCTCGCCCGGCTTGACGTCGTCCGCCAAGGAAGCTGTCCTGTTTCCAACTTTCAAAGGGACGAAACCATGGATGACGTATTGCTGATCGAAACCCGCGGCCCGGTCAGGCTGCTGACCCTGAATCGCCCGAGCAAACTGAACGCGATCAATTCCGATCTGGTACATGCGCTGACCGACGCCCTGCACGCCGCCCAGGCCGACAACGACATCGTCGTGATCGTCCTCGCCGGCGCCGGCCGCGCCTTCAGCGCCGGGGCCGATACCTCGACTCCCCGCCCGCTGACCGTTGAAACCCGGCCCAACGTCATCAAACACGGCGACACCAACATCGCACTGACAAAGCTGCTCGGCCGCATCGACAAGCCAATCATCGCCGCCGTGCACGGCTACGCGTTGGGCGCGGGCTGCGGTCTGGCGTTTGGCAGCGATCTGACCATCGCGGCGGAGAGCACCAAATTCGGCTACCCCGAACTGAAGGCCGGCCTGACCGCGACCACCGTGACTGCCCAGGCGGTGCACCTGATGGGTCGCAAGATCGCGTTCGAGCTGCTCACCCTCTGCGATAACATGACCCCGCAACGGGCTTACGAGTTGGGCCTCGTGAACAAGGTCGTGCCCGACGACAAGCTGATGGACGAAGCCTTCGCGATGGCGAACAAGCTCGCAGGATGGAACAAGGAATTTCTCTGGCAGACCAAGCGGACGTTCCAGCGGGCGACGTCGATGACCATGGAACAGGCGCTGGAGATGGCGCGGGATGTTTCGGTGATGATGGGGCGGATTCCTAAAACGACGGCCTGAGGTCGGCGTGAAGAAGCCGCAACCCCGGCGCGAGGTTCCGCCTCGATCCAACGAGAACACCAAGCGCCGGCTTTACGACATCATGGAAAGCAGCCAACTGGCTGCACTGTTCGACGGAATGAAGTATGAGGGGTCGCCCAAGCACAAGCGCCACCCCCATCTTTTCGGCCTCACGCCGTTTCGGGGCGAAAGGGATGACAGAACATTGTGCGACACCCACGCCGGATTCGGTCCGGACGACCGTGCCCGCATCATGAGACTTCTCGGTCGCGCCCAATCCGCATCGCTGGTCGGGAATTTCATCTGGACCATCGACGACAACGGGTGGATTTACGAGCTGACTGTTACGAACATATCCCAGAACCAGCACCACGGCTATCCGTTGCGCCCGGGCGAGGCAATCACGCAGCAGGTGTTCTCACGTTTCGAAGCCTGGGCTAGCCCCTCTTATTCACCGCATAGCAGGGATTCGCTGGCAGGCACGGCACAACCGTCTGGAATCGCATAAGGTTTGGTTCTCGACGCCATACCCGATGCCCGGACAGAATCTGCCATGCCCGCCGACGCTGAAGATACC